>CALKUS010000175.1 GCA_937996755.1 uncultured Pseudomonadota bacterium
GCGCCCACGCGTCGTACTGTCGCACGTCGATCGCGACCGCGCGGAACGGCTTGCCCTCTGCGCGCAGCGACTCGTTGCCGTCTTTCGTCGCGAGCGACACGCCGCGCGTCAGGACGGTCCACGCCTTGCTGCGGAACGCGACGACCGGCGGCCCCAGCTCCACCGCGTCGACCGCTTCGTCGAAGCGGTAGTAAGCGCGCCACTCGTCGGCCGCGCGATGGCGCAGCACCAGCGTGCCCGAAACCGGATCCGGTTCGGCCGCGAAGACCGCACCGTGCAACGCGAACAGGAGCAAGCCGAGGACGAAGGCGCGCATGGGAAACCAGGTCATTCTCGCGGGACGCCAAGGGTGTCCGGCACGACGGCGCGGCGCATGGCCCGGAAGTCTGGTTTCAACGGGCCGCGCCCCGGTCCAATCCGAACACCCCGCGCGCGATCAGCACGATCGACGCGACGTAGATCGAGACGATGATCGCCGTCGACGCGGGGAACGGCGCGATGAAGCGGTTGATGCCGATCAGCGAGTCGGACACGAGGAACAGCAGCCCACCGATGCCGAGCCAGCGCGATTCGCGCACCATGAGCGCGGTGACGGTCATCGCGAGCAGCGCCGCCAGGTACACGATCACGGCGACGCGCATCGCGCCGAGGTTCGGCCACGCGAACGCGAGCAGCGTGGCTTCGCCGGCGACGAGCGCGAGCACGTGCGGCACGCGCGACGGCGTGAAGCGCGCCCACGGCAGGAACGCGATCGTGAACGCGACCTGCGTGACGAGGAAGCAGCCGAGCCCGTGCGGCAGGTAGCGAGTGCGGTCGAGGTCGAGGAACACGTCGCCGCCCGCGGCCGCGATGAACGCGATCACCATCAGCACGCGCGTGCGCCCGTGCAGGCGCTGCGCGGACAGCACGCAGAGCGTCAGCGCCGGCACCGCCTTCAGCGCGTAGCTCAGCGGATACGGATGCCAGGCGAGCGACGCGACGTAGGCGAGCCCGACGAGCATCGCGAACCAGAGCCAGCGATCGGGTGCGTCGCGCTGCATCGGGATGGCGGACATGCGCTCGCTCGCATCGGGGTCGATGCGGCAAGCGTGCGCGAGGACGCGCGCGCGCGCAATGCGCGCGTCCGGATCAGCCCGCGGGGCAGGGCGGGGCGGCGTCCATCCACGTGCGGAACGCCGCGGTGAAGTCGGCGTGCTTCACGTCGACGGGCGCGGCCCGTACCTGTCGCCCGGCATGTGGCGGTTGCGGCAGCGCGGGTGCCGGCACACCTGCGCCACGGTCGCGAATGCCTCCAGGCCTTCGTCCTTGCCGGGCGACTGCGATTGCGCAGCGGGGAGCGAGCAATGCGAGGAACGCCAGCGCGAGCATCTTCATGGCGTCCTCCTTCAGGCCAGCCGGATCGGCAGTTCGCGTACGCGCTTGCCGGTGAGCGCGGAGACCGCGTTCGCCACGGCCGGCGCGATCGGCGGCGTGCCGGGCTCGCCGACGCCCGTCGGCTTCTCGGCGCTCTTCACGATGTGCACGTCGACCACCGGCATCTCGTTCAGGCGCAGCACCCGGTAGTCGTGGAAGTTGGACTGCTGCACCTCGCCGCCCTTGAAGCTCAGTTCGGAATGCAGCGCCGCGCCCAGGCCGAACGCGATGCCGGACTGGATCTGCGCCTCGATCTGGTTCGGGTTGACGGCGATGCCGCAGTCGACGGCGCAGGTCACGCGATGCACGCGTACCTTGCCGCCCTCGATCGACACCTCCGCGACCTGCGCGACGTAGCTGTCGAACGACGAGTGCACGGCCACGCCGCGCGCACGGCCCTTCGGCAGCGGCGAGCCCCACTTCGATTTCTCGGCCACCAGGTCCAGCACGCCGAGGTGGCGCGGGTGGTTCGCGAGCAGGCCGCGGCGATACTCGACGGGATCCTTGCCCGCGAGCGCGGCGAGCTCGTCGACCAGCGACTCCATCACGAAGCCGTTGTAGCTGTGGCCGACCGAGCGCCACCAGAGCACCGGGATGCCGGTCTTCGGCGAATGCAGCGCGACGTGGCGGTCGGGCACGTCGCCGATGTACGGCGAGTTGTGCACGCCTTCCACGGACGTCTCGTCGACGCCGTCCTTCACCATCATCGCTTCCATCATCGTGCCGGCCATGATCGACTGGCCCACGAGCACGTGGTGCCACGCCACGGGCTTGCCCGTTGCGTCGATCCCGATCTTCGCCACCTGCACGTACATCGGGCGGTAGTAGCCGCCGCGCACGTCGTCCTCGCGTGTCCACACGGTCTTGACCGGTGCGCCCGCCGCCTTCGCGACGTGCACCGCTTCCGCCACGAAATCCGACGTGGGCGTCGCGCGCCGGCCGAAGCCGCCGCCGAGGAACATCGTGTGGATGAACACCTGCTCGGGCTTCAGGCCGGTGATCTGTGCCGCGACGCCCTGGTCCATCGTCTGGAACTGCGTGCCCGTCCACACGTCGCAGCGATCGGCCGCGATCTTGACGGTGCAGTTGAGCGGCTCCATCGGCGCGTGCGCGAGGTACGGCACGTGGTAGACGGCCTCGAGCGTCTTCGCCGCCTTGCCGAGCGCGGCCTTCGCGTCGCCCGCCGTGTTCGCGACGGCGCCATCGGTGTCGGCGAGCGCACGGAACTCGTCGCGCAGGCGCGTCGAGTCGAGCTGCGCGTTCGGGCCGCGGTCCCACGCCACCTCGAGCGCATCGCGACCGAGCTTCGCGGCCCAGAAGTGGTCCGCCACGACGGCGACGCCGCTCGGCACCTGCACGACGTGGCGCACGCCCGGCACGGCCTTCGCCCTGGTGGCATCGAACGACTTCACGGTCGCGCCGAACACCGGCGCGCGCAGGACGAGCGCAGTGAGCAGCCCGTCGAACTTCACGTCCATGCCGAACTGCGCCGTGCCGTCGATCTTCTCCGGCGTGTCGAGGCGCTTCGTCGGCTTGCCGATCAGCTTCCAGTCCTTCGGGTCCTTCAGCGCGAGCGTCTTCGGGTCGGGCGCCTGCAGCTTGCCGGCCTCGTTCGCGAGCTCGCCGTAGCGCGCACGCCTGTCGCCCGCGATCGCGAAGCCGTTCTCGGTGCGCACGGCCGAGGGCTCCACGCCGAACTTCGCGGCCGCGGCCTGAACGAGCATCGCGCGCGCCGCGGCGCCGGCCTGGCGATAACGCTCGAACTCGCTCGACGTGCTCGTCGAGCCGCCCGTCATCTGCATGCCGAAGCCGGTGTGCTTGTAGGCGTCGGCGGCGGGCGCGTGCTCCACCCTGATGCGCTTCCAGTCGGCGTCGAGCTCCTCGGCGATCAGCATCGGCAGCGCAGTCCAGATGCCCTGGCCCATCTCCGAGTGCGCGAGCAGCACGGTGATCGTGTCGTCGGCCGCCACGCGCAGGTATGCGTTCGGTACGAACGCGGTGGCCGCGGGTGTGGCGTCGAGCGCGGCGGCGAAGCGGTTCGCGCCGGGCACGACGAAACCGAGCACGAGGCCACCGCCCGCGACGGCGGACGCCTTCAGGAAGCCGCGGCGGGTCAACGTGGCGCTCATGCCTGCTCTCCCTTCGCGAGCTCGGCCGCGCGATGCACGGCCGCGCGGATGCGCGGATACGTGCCGCAACGGCAGAGGTTGCCGCTCATCGCGGCGTCGATGTCGGCGTCGGTGGGCGCGGGTGTGACCGCGAGCAGCGCGGCGGCCGCCATGATCTGCCCCGACTGGCAGTAGCCGCATTGCACGACGTCGAGCTCCGCCCAGGCGCGCTGCACCGCGTGCGCGCGCTTCGCGCCGAGGCCCTCGATCGTGGTGATGTCCTTTCCCTCCACCGCGCTGGCCGGCGTCACGCAGGAACGCAGCGGATGACCGTCGACGTGGACGGTGCACGCGCCGCACTGCGCGACGCCGCAACCGAACTTCGTGCCGGTGAGGCCGAGCAGGTCGCGCAGCGCCCAGAGCAGCGGGATGTCGGACGGGGCGTCGATCTCGTGGACGGAACCATTCACGGTCAGCTTCATCGCACGTCCCTCGCGGCCTTCTGGGGAAGCCGCCAGCCTACTCCGCGGATAGCGGCGTTGCACTCGCGCGGGCGACTTCGCAGAATCGGGCATGGCCGCCCTGCATCGCTCGGTGCTCGATGCCGCACGTCGCGCGCTGCACGACGGCGAACCCGGTGTGCTCGCGCTCGTGCTGGAGACCGAAGGCTCGACCTATGTGCCCGCGGGTGCGGCCGCGTGGTTCGGCGCGCACGCGCATGCGGGCTGGCTCAGCGGCGGCTGCCTCGAGACGGAGATCGCGCAACACGCGGCGCTCGCGTGCGAGCGCAGCGAGCTCGGCTGGCTGGAGCTCGACACGCGCGCCGACGAAGACCTGCTCGACGCCTCGTCGGCCGGTTGCCGTGGCCGCCTGCGCCTCGCGCTGCTGCCGCTCGCGGCCCTGCCGGGCATCGACGGGCTGCTCGATTGCTGGTTCGGCGAAGTCGCGGCGCCCACGCTGGCGCTGCACGTGGACGGCAGCGTGCAGGCGCGGTTCGGCGGCCGCACGCTGGACTGGCGATTGCCCGTCGCGACGTGCGGCTGGCGCAGCGAAGCGCGCAGCTGGGCGCTCGTGTTCGCGACGCTGCCGCGCGTCGCGGTGTTCGGCGCCGGGCCGGAGTCGGCCACGTTGCTGCCGCTGCTGCGCCGTCTCGGCGCGCGCGTGCTGCTGATCGAGCGCCGCGATCGCTGGGCCGCGGCGGCGGCGCTCGCCGACGTGCACCTCGCGCTCGCGCCCGCCGCGGCGCTCGCGCATCCCGAAGTCGCCGCGGCCGGAGCCGCGCTGGTGATGCACCATCATTTCGAGTTCGATCGCGAAGCGCTCGAAGCGCTCGCCCCGAGCAGCATCGCGTTCGTCGGCCTGCTCGGGCCGCGGCGGCGCCGCGATGACCTGTTCCGCGTGCTGCCCGCGACCGCGCGCACGTCGCTCGAACCGCGGCTGCACGCGCCGATCGGCCTCGACCTCGGCGGCTTCGGCGCCGAGGCGATCGCGCTCAGCACGGCCGCGCAGTGGCAGGCGTGGCGGCATGGCGCCTGACCACGTCGCGGTGCTGCTCGCAGCCGGCGCGAGCACGCGCCTGGGCACGCCGAAGCAACTGCTCACGCGAATGGGCGAGACGCTCGTGCGGCGTGCCGCCCGGATGCTGCATTCGACCGCGCCGCGCGAGCTCGTCGTCGTGCTCGGTGCGCATCGCGTGCTCGTCGAGGATGCGCTCGCCACCGCGCCCGTGCGCATCGTCGTCAACGACGATTGGGAAGAGGGCATCGCGAGCAGCCTGCGTTGCGCGGCGGCGGCGATCGGCGCCAACCGCGTGCTGATCGCGTTGTGCGACCAGCCGGCGCTCAGCGCCGAGCACCTGCACGCGCTGCTCGCATGCGACGGCTGCGCCGCGACTTCCTACGACGGCAGGCCCGGCGTGCCCGCGGTCGTCGACGCCGCGCTGTGGACGCACGCCGCCACGCTGCGCGGCGATCGCGGCTTTGCTGCATTGCTCGCGCAACGCAACGACGTCGTGCGACTGGCCGCGCCCGCGCTGTTCGTCGACATCGACACGCCGGCGCAGCTGGCCGAAGCGCGGGCGCACGGGCTGGTCGACTGACGCTCAGGGCTTGCGCGCGCGCACCACGGGGCGCGCATGCCCGGAGACGGCGAGCTGCGGCCGCGCGATCGCGCAGTCGACGAAGCCTGCCTGTGCGAGTCGGGCGGTGATGTCGCTGCCGTAGTCGCGATGGCAGAGCACGCGATTGCCGCGGTAGGCGTCGCCGTGGAATTCCGGCGGATGCAGGTGCACGAGGACGCCGCCTGCGACGCGCGTGCGCTCGACGGTGTCGACGTTCGCGGACAACGGCACCGTGAACAGCGTCCAGCCGCCCGGCCGCAGCACGCGGTGCACCTCGCGGAACGCGGCGGCGTCGTCCTGCACGTGCTCGAACACCTCCGTGCTCGTGACGAGGTCGAAGCTCGCGTCGGCGTAAGTCAGGCGCTGCAGGTCTTCGCAACGGATGCCGCGCTCGATGCGACCGCGCTCGACGCCCTCGAAGTATTCGCTCGTGGCGAGCGTGCGCGTCTCGCGTCGCAGCCAGGCGACGAGCGGACCGCGGGCCGACGGCTCGTACGCGTCCACCCACGACAGGTCGGGGAACTGCTCGCGCACGACGGCGGCGAGCGACTGCGTGACCGCACTCGCGCCGCAGCGCAGGCAACGAACGCCGAGCTCGGACCTGTCGAGCGTGAGCAGCCAGTTCGCGCCGCACAACGGGCAGTGCGAGCGCTGCAATCGCAACGCGCGCACGTCGAGCAGGCGCCACGCGTTGCGCAGCCTGGTCAGTCGCGTGGTGGCGGGGCCGATGCGAGCCATCGGCACCAGTATCGCGCTCAGACCCGCGCGAGCTCCATCGAGTGACCCGGGAAATCTTCCAGCCACACGACGGCCGGACGACCGGCGTCGCGTTCGATGCCGGCCTGGTGCAGGGCGTGCGCGACCGCGAACCCCTGCGTGTGGTGGACGGCGACCGCGCTGCCGTCGCAGCGCACGGCCCACAGCGAGCAATCGTTTTCTGGCGTGACGGAGAAATAGCGCATGGCGGTACCCCGGGTCGGTGTCGCATTCGCCGGTGGGGCCGGCGACGTGGGACGACTGTCGGGCGAGCGAGCCGCCGACGCCATGGGTGATCACCCGGAGCCGGTGCGTGAATTCACCGCGCTTCACGATTCGCGGCGGACGCAGCCGCCGGGCTATCCTTCCGGCGAGCCGCACGCCGGACGAGCCATGCGCCCCGCACTACTGTTCTGTCTCAGCGTGCTGCTGTCGCTTCCGGTGCGCGCCGACGGCGTCGACGTGGCCGTCGCCGCGAACTTCGCGGGTCCCATGGCCGCGATCGCGGAGCGCTTCCACGCCGCCACCGGACACGACGTGCGACTCTCGCCAGGGGCGACGGGAAAGCTCTACGCCCAGGTCGCGAACGGCGCGCCGTTCGACGTGTTCCTGTCCGCCGACGAGGAAACGCCGCGGCGACTGGTCGCCGAAGGGCACGCCGACGGCGCGTCGCGCTTCACCTATGCGGTCGGTGCGCTCGTGCTGTGGTCGCCCGATGCCGGCCTCGCCGTCGCGGACGGTGCCGTGTTGAAGACGGGCACGTTCGCGAAGCTCGCGATCGCGAACCCGAAGACCGCGCCGTACGGACGCGCGGCGATCGAGGTGCTCGGGAAGCTCGGCGTGCTCGCGGCCGTCGAGCCGAAGCTCGTGCAGGGCGAAAGCATCGCGCAGGCGTTCCAGTTCGTGCGGTCGGGCAATGCGACGCTCGGCTTCGTGGCGCTCTCGCAGGTGCTCGGCGAGGACGGAGCGATCACCGGTTCGGCCTGGCGCGTGCCCGAGGCGTTGCATGCACCCATCCGGCAGGACGCGGTATTGCTGAAGCACGGACGCGGCAATGCCGCTGCCGCCGCGCTGCTCGCGTACCTGAAGGGCGACGCGGCCACCACGGTCATGCGTCGCTACGGCTACACGCCCTGACCGGCGACCCCGTGGCCCTCGCCAGCGACGACCTCGGCGCGATCTGGCTGACCGCGAAGCTCGCGGCCACCGTCACCCTGTTGCTGCTGCTGATCGGCACGCCGATCGCGTGGTGGCTCGCACGCACGCGTTCGCGCTGGAAGGCGCCGGTCGCGGCGCTCGTCGCGATGCCGCTCGTGCTGCCGCCGACCGTGATCGGCTTCTACCTGCTGCTCGTGCTCGGCCCGCACGGCGCGATCGGGCAACTGACGCAGGCGCTCGGCCTGGGCCTGCTGCCGTTCACGTTCGCGGGGCTCGTCGTCGCGTCGGTGTGCTACTCCCTGCCGTTCGTCGTGCAGCCGATCCAGCTCGCGTTCGAGGCGATCGGCGAGCGCCCGTGGGAAGTCGCGGCGACGTTGCGCGCCGGCCGGCTCGACCGGTTCTTCACCGTGATGGTGCCGCTCGCGCGCCCGGGGTTCATCACGGCGGCCGTGCTCGGCTTCGCGCACACGGTCGGCGAGTTCGGCGTGGTGCTCATGATCGGCGGCAACATCCCGGACGAGACGCGCGTCGTCTCGGTGCAGCTCTACGACCACGTCGAGGCGCTGGAGTACGCGCAGGCGCACGGCCTCGCCGGCGCGATGGTCGCATTCTCGTTCGTCGTGCTGCTCGCGCTCTACGTCGCGCTGCCGGCGTGGCGGCGGGCCGCGCGATGAGCCGCGAACCCGCGACCGACGCGATCCACGCGCGCTTCGACGCGACGTTCGGCGCGTTCCGGCTGGACGTCGACCTGCGCCTGCCCGGCCGCGGCGTGACCGCGCTGTTCGGCCATTCGGGTGCCGGCAAGTCCACGTTGCTGCGCTGCATCGCCGGCCTCGTCCGTGCGCCGGGCGGGCAGCTCGTGGTCGGCGGCGCGACGTGGCAGGACGGCGCGACGTTCGTCCCGCCGCATCGCCGGCCGATCGGCTACGTCTTCCAGGAAGCGAGCCTGTTCCCGCACCTCACCGTGCGCGGCAACATCGAGTTCGGCATGAATCGCGTGCCGGTGCACGAACGCCGCGTATCGCTCGACGCGGCGATCGCGATGCTCGGCATCGAGCCGTTGCTGGCGCGGCGCCCGGAAGGGTTGTCCGGCGGCGAGCGCCAGCGCGTGGCGATCGCGCGCGCGCTCGCGGTGAGCCCGCGCTGGCTGCTGCTGGACGAGCCGCTCGCGGCGCTGGACCACGCGCGCAAGCAGGAGCTGCTGCCCTACCTCGAGCGGCTGCGCGACGAGCTCGACATCCCCGTGCTGTTCGTGAGCCACGTGCCCGACGAGATCGCGCGCCTCGCCGACCACCTCGTTGTGCTGCGCGACGGACGCACGATGGCCGAAGGCCCGTTGCGCACCACGCTCGCGCGGCTCGACCTGGCCGGCGTGTTCGCCGACGACCTGGGCACGGTGCTCGACGCGGTCGTCCTGCGGCACGACGACGCCGAGCACCTCACCGAGCTCGCCGTGGGCGCGCATTCGCTCGTGGTGGGACGACGCAGCGAGCCGGTCGGGCGCCGGATCCGCGTGCGCGTGCAGGCGAGCGACGTCAGCATCGCGCTGCAGCAACCCGCCGGCACCAGCATCCTCAACATCCTGCCGGCCACGGTCGTCGAGCTGGCCGACGGACCCGCTGCCGGGCAGGTGCTCGTGCGGCTCGCCATCGACGACGCGACCATCGTCGCCCGCATTTCCACGCGTTCCCGGCGCCTGCTCGCGCTCGCGCCGGGCATGCCGGCATGGGCGCAGATCAAGAGCGTCGCGCTGCTGCGCTGACCGCGGCCGCGCAGGCATCTGGCGCAGCGCGCGCCTGCGGGTGCAAGATTCGCGCTCCGGACTCTTGGCGAGGGAGCAAGCGCAATGGCAACGCGAAAGGCAGCGAAGAAGGCGAAGAAACCGGCCGCGAAGAAGGCCACGAAGAAGCGCGGCGCAACGGCCCGCAAGCCCGCTGCGAAGAACGCCGCGAAGAAGGTGGCGAAGAAGCGCGTCGCGAAGAAGGCGGCAAAGCGCGGTGCGAAGAAGGCCGCGAAGCGTCCGGCAGCGAAGAAGGCCAGGGCCGCGAAGCGACCGGCCGCGAAGAAGGCGAAAGCCGCTCGCAAGGCGCCGGCGAAGAAGAAGGCCGCTGCCCGCAAGCCGGCGCCGCGCAAGGCTGCGAAGGCCGCGGCACCGATGGCTGCCGGCGCCGCCGCAGGCGCTGCCGCCGCGGGCAAGGACGGCGAAGAAGAGTAGTCGTCGACCGCAGGGTGGGGGCGTCGCCGCGCGGCGTCCCCGCCTCGTTCAGTCGCTGCTCGAGGAAAACGGGCGCGCGTCCTTCGCGGTCGCCCACTCGCGATTCGGCTGCGCCTGCATCGTGAAGCGCAGCTCGCCGCCGGCCATGATCTGCTCGTGCGTGATCGCGCTGCGCGCGAGTGGCTTGCCGTCGAGCGTGACGGCGCCGATGTACGGATGCGCGTCGTCGAGCCGCTCGGCGACGATCGCGAAGCGCTTGCCGTTCGGCAGGTTCAGCACGGCGCGCTCGAGGAACGGGCGACCGATGGCGTACTCGTTGCTGCCCGGTGCGACCGGGTAGAAGCCGAGCGCGGTGAACACGTACCACGCCGACATCTGGCCCAGGTCGTCGTTGCCGGCGAGGCCGTCGGGGCGCGCCGCGTACTGCGTGGCCATGATCTGCTTCAGGCGCTCCTGCGTGCGCCACGGCTGGCCGGCGTAGTCGTAGAGGTACGCGACGTGGTGGCTCGGCTCGTTGCCGTGCGCGTACCAGCCGATCAGGCCGGTGATGTCCTCCATGTGCGCGAACAGCTTGGGGTCGACCTTCGCGTCGAACACGAGATCCAGCTTCTCGACCAGCTTCGCGTCGCCGCCGAGCGCGTCGATGAGGCCCGCGACGTCGTGCGGCACGTACCACGAGTACTGCCAGGCGTTGCCTTCGGTGTAGTCGCTGCCGTAGCCGCTCACGGTCGGGTCGAACGGCTCGCGGAACTTGCCGTCGGACGTCTTCGCGCGCATGAAGCCGGTGGACGCGTCGAATGCATTGCGCCAGTTGCCGGCGCGCTTCTCGAAGCGGTCGGCGACGTCGCTGCGGCCGAGCGCACGCGCCATGCGCGCGATCGTCCAGTCGTCGTAGGCGTACTCGAGCGTCTTCGATGCGGCTTCGCCTTCACGATCGATCGCGACGTAACCGAGCTTCAGGTAATCGCCGAGCCCGCCGTACGGCGCGTAGCTCGCGCTCGCGACCATCGCGTCGAGCGCGGCGTTCGCGTCGAACCCGCGGATGCCCTTCAGGTAGGCGTCCGCGATCACCGGCACGGCGTGGTAGCCGATCATCGTCCACGTTTCCTGGCCGTGGAACGCCCACACCGGCAGGATCCCGTACGGACTGTCGCGGCGTGCCGCGAGCAGGGACTTCACGATGTCGTTCGTGCGCTCGGGCGGCTGCACCAGCGTCAGCAGCGGATGCAGCGCGCGGTACGTGTCCCACAGCGAGAACGTGGAGTAGTTCTTCCAGCCGTCCGCGCGGTGCACGGCGTTGTCGGGGCCGCGATAACGGCCGTCCGCGTCCATGAACAGGCTCGGGCCCTGCATCGCGTGGTACAGCGCCGTGTAGAAGGCGCGACGTGCCGGTTCGGGCGCGTCCACTTCGACGGCCGACAGTGCCGTCGTCCATGCCGCGCGCGCGTCCTTCGCGACCGCATCGAAATCGAAGCCGCGATCGTCGGCGTCGAGGTTCGCGATCGCGTTCGCCTCGTCGACGGGCGAGATCGACGCGCGCACGACCAACGGCTTCGCGAGCGTGCCGAAGTCGAGCACGCCGACGAGCGCGCGGCCTTCGATCTGCGCGCGCTCGGTCGGTTCGTCCTGCGCCGGCGTCGCGAAGCCCTGGTACGGGATCTCACCTTCGTAGTTGGTGAACGAGTGGCCCGCGATCGGCGCCGAGAAGCGCAGCGCGAAGTAGAGCTGGCGGCCGGGCGCCCAGCCGCGCGTCTCGCGCATGCCGGTGAGCGTGCCGTCGGCGCGCAGGCGCAGGCGCGACCACGACACCTTGCCGGGGTAGTCGTACATGCTCGGACGCAGGTCCACGAGGACATGTGCCGGCTTGCCGGCCGGAAACGTGTAGCGATGCACGCCGACACGGTCTCCCGCCGTGAGCTCTGCGCGGATGCCGTAGTCGGACAACGCAACGGTGTAATAGCCCGGCTCGGCGCGTTCGTCGTCGTGGCTGAAGCGCGAGAAGTAACCGCTGCCGGGCTTCGAGATGTCGCCGGGCTCGGTGCGCACGTCGCCGGCGATCGGCATCACGAGCACGTCGCCGAGGTCGGAATGACCGGTGCCGGAGAAGTGCGTGTGCGAGAAGCCGAAGATCGTCGTGTCCTCGTACCGGTAGCCCGCGGCCCAGTCGTAGCCCTCCTTGCGCTGCTTCAGTTGCGTGTCGGGGCTGAGCTGGATCATCCCGAACGGCACGACGACGCCGGGGAACGTGTGGCCTTCGCCGCCCGTGCCGATGAACGGGTCGACGGCGGCGTAGGCACGGTCGGCGGAGGGGTCGGCCGCCGAGGTGGCGGCGCAGGCGAGCGACAGCAGGGCGAGCACGATCGTCCGCATGGCGAGCTCCGGCGATTCGACGCGTGGTAATGCACCCCACCCCAGCCCTCCCCTGCATCCGCAGGGGAGGGAGAAGGTGATTTCAATCGATCCAAACTAGCACCGCCCGCCGTTCGGCTCATGCTGTGCCGCGACATGCAATCCAGGGGCTGGCCGGGCAGACTCGCCGCATTTGGATCGATCCAAACGCATGCCCCAGGCCGACGCCAGCCCGCGCAAGGTCACGCTGAGCGACATCGCCGACGGCTGCGGCGTGTCGCGGGCGACGGTGTCGCTCGTGCTGCGCGGCAGCCCGCTGGTGAACGCCGACACGCGCGCGCGCGTGCAGGCCGAGTTCCGCAAGCAGGGTTACGTCTACAACCGCGCCGCGGCCAACCTGCGCAGCGGCACGTCGAGCGCGGTCGCGCTGATCGTCAACGACCTCTCCAATCCGTACTTCGCGGAATTCGCCGCCGGCGTCGACGAGGCGCTGGCCGGCGCGGGCTGCGTCACGCTGCTCGGCAGCACGGGCGAATCGGCCGAGCGCCAGGACCAGGTGCTCGCATCGCTGCTCGAGCACGCGCCGGCCGGGATCATCCTCTCGCCCGCGGAGGGCAGCGACGGCGCGGCCGTGGCGCGACGCGTCGGCGTGCACACGCCGTTGCTCGTGTTCAACCGCGAGCTCGCCGGCGACTTCGACCTGCTCGCGCTCGACAACCGCCACGGCGCGCAGCTCGCCACGGAACACCTGCTCGCGCTCGGCCATCGCCGCATCGCGTTCTTCGGCGGGCATCGCGATTCCAGCTCGTGCCGCCAGCGGCGCGAAGGTTTCGTGGCGGCGCTCGCGGACGCGGGCATCGCGGCCGAGCCGGGCTGGATGGTCGAAACCGCGCCGACGCGGCTCGAAGCCGCGCGCCAGGCCGGCGCGCTGTTCGCGCGCGATCCCGCGCCCACGGCCGCCGTCTGCTACAACGACGCCGTCGCGCTCGGCCTGCAGCTCGGCCTTGCCGCGCGCGGCCGACAGTCCGGTCGCGACTTCGCCGTCGTCGGTTTCGACGACATTCCCGAAGCGGCCGTGAGCAGCCCGCCGCTCACCACGATCGGCACCGACCCGCGTGCGCGCGGGCGACAGGCTGCCTATCGCATCCTCGCGCGCTCGCGCGACGCCACCATCGCGGCCACGCGCACGATCGCGCCCGTGCGCCTGGTCGTGCGCGAGAGCTCCTGCAAGCCGTCGAAGGACCTCGCGTGAACGAATCGCAGAAGCCGACGATGGGCACGCGCCCGGCGCTGGCGCTGATGACCACGATCTTCTTCATGTGGGGATTCATCACGGTGCTGAACGACGTGCTGATCCCGCACCTGAAGGCGCTTTTCACGCTGAACTACTTCCAGGCGATGCTGGTGCAGTTCATCTTCTTCGGCGCGTACTTCGTGGTGTCGCTGCCGGCCGGCCGCGTGCTCGCGCGGCTCGGTTACCGGATGAGCGTCGCGCTCGGGCTCGCTGTCGCCGGGCTCGGCGCGCTGGCGTTCGTGCCGGCCGCGAAGCTGCTCTCGTACGAGCTGTTCCTGTTCGGCCTGTTCGTGCTCGCGAGCGGCATCACGCTGCTGCAGGTCGCGGCGAACCCGTACGTGAGCCTGCTCGGGCCGGCGCGCTACGCGTCGAGCCGGCTGAACCTCGCGCAGGCGCTCAATTCGCTCGGCACCACGCTCGCGCCGAAGGTCGGCGGCATGCTGATCCTCTCGGGTGCGGCGCTCGGCGCCGTCGAGATCGCGCAGATGCCGGACGCGCAGCGGCTCGCGTACCGCCTCGCGCAGGCCGACCTCGTGCGCGGACCGTACCTCGCGCTCGCGGGAACGCTGTTCGTGCTCGCGGCCATCGTCGCCGCGTGCCGACTGCCGGCGCTTGCGGAAACGATAGCCGGTCCAAGGAGGCACACGCTCGCCGACGCGCTGCGCCATCGCCACGTGCGGCTCGCCGTGGTCGCGATCTTCCTCTACGTCGGCGCCGAGGTGTCGATCGGCAGCTTCATGATCAGCTACCTGTCGATGCCCGGCATCGGCGCGATCAGCGAGAACGCGGCATCGGGCTACGTCTCGCTCTACTGGGGCGGCGCGATGGTCGGCCGCTTCGTCGGCTTCGCGCTGTCGCGCCGCTTCGATCCCGCGCGGCTGCTCGGCGTGGCCGCCGCGGTCGCCGTCGCGCTGCTCGCCATCACCATCCTCACGCACGGCAAGGTCGCGATGTGGAGCGTCGTCGCGATCGGGTTGTTCAACTCGGTGATGTTCCCGACCATCTTCACGCTCGGCATCGCGCGGCTCGGCGACCTCACCGACAAGGCGTCCAGCCTGCTGGTCATGGCGATCGTCGGCGGTGCCATCGTGCCGCTCGCGCAGGGCGCGCTGGCCGACCGCATCGGCGTGCAGCCCGCCTTCGTGCTGCCGCTCGCGTGCTACGCGTTCATCGTCTACTACGGCTTCTTCGGCGCGCGCGTCGCGAACGGGCTCGCCGAAGCGACTGCGCCGGCCATCGCGACGGTGCGGCACTGACGTGCGCCCGGTCGTCTGCTTCGGCGAAGCATTGATCGACTTCGTCTGCACGGACGGGGCGCGCGAGCCGCGCGCGTTCGAGCAGCACGCGGGCGGCGCGCCGGCGAACGTCGCCGTCGCGATCGCCAGCCTCGGTGGTGCGAGCGAGTTCGCCGGCATGCTTGCGAACGACCCGTTCGGCGACTTCCTGCTCGCGAGCCTCACGCGTGCGGGCGTCGGCACCGCGCTCGTGCGGCGCACGTCCGTTGCGCCGACGGCGCTCGCGTTCGTGGCGCTCGATGCGAACGGCGAGCGCAGCTTCAGCTTCTATCGTCCGCCGGCCGCGGACCTCCTCTACACGGCAGGCGATTTCGACGCCGACGCGCTGGCACGCGCGCACGCGTTCCATGCCTGCTCGAACTCGCTCACGGAAGCGGCGATCGCGGCAACGACGATCGCCGGCATGGCACTCGCGCGCGGGGCGGGTGCACTGGTGTCTTTCGACCTGAACCTGCGGCCGGCGTTGTGGTACGCCGGCGTCGATCCGCTGCCCCGCGCGTGGGAGGCGCTTGCCGGCGCCGACCTCGTGAAGCTCAGCGTCGAGGAGATGGAGTTCCTCGCCGCCGGCGCGGGCAGCGAATCGGCCGTACTCGCGCGATTGTGGCGCGGCGCGACCCGGCTGGTCGTCGTCACGCACGGCGCCGCGCCGCTGCGCTGGTTCTCGCGCGGCGCTGCGGGAACGCTCGACTGGTTCCGCGTCGCGACCGTCGACACGAATGCCGCGGGCGATGCATTCATGGGTGGCCTGCTGTTCCAGCTCGCCACGCGCGGCGTTCGCGCGGCAGGGCTGGACGGTTTCATCGCCGATCGCGAGTCCTTCGCCGCCGCGTTGCGCTTCGCGGCCGCGTGCGGCGCGCTCGCGACCACGCGCCACGGCGCATTCGGCGCGATGCCGAAGCGCGCCGAAGTCGAAGCGTTGCTGGAGAGCTGAGCGCATGCAGGCCCCGCCAGCCCCCGACTTCCGCTCGCCCACGTTCCTGCGCGCGCACATCGCGCAAACGATGGCGTTCTACCACCCGCGCTGCATCGATCCCGACGGCGGGTTCTTCCACTACTTCCGCGACGACGGCAGCGTCTACGACCGTTCGCACCGGCATCTCGTGAGCAGCACGCGCTTCGTCTTCAACTACGCGAAGGCGGTGCGCGAGTTCGGCAACCCCGAATACCTGGCAGCCGCGCTGCACGGTCTCGACTACCTGCGCAGCGTGCATCGCGATGCCGCGAGCGGCGCGTACTGGTGGACGCTGCGCGACGGCGCGCCCGAGGACCGCACGCGCCACGCCTACGGCATGGCGTTCGTGCTGCTCGCGTTCGCGACGGCGCTCGATGCCGGCATCGCGTCCGCACGCGCCTGGCTAGGCGAGACCTGGGACACGCTGGAACGACATTTCTGGGACGAAGCGTACGGCCTGTATCGCGACGAAGCGGACGAGCACTGGGTCTTCTCGTCGTATCGCGGCCAGAACTCCAACATGCACCTGTGCGAGGCGCTGATCGCCGCCTACCAGGCGAGCCGCGAGATGCGTTACCTCGAGCGCGCGCTCGCGCTGGCGCAACGCATGACGCAGAACCAGGCGAGCAAGGCGGGTGGGCTGGTCTGGGAGCACTACGACGAACGCTGGCGCGTCGACTGGGATTACCACCGCGACGATCCGAAGCACCTCTTCCGCCCGTGGGGCTTCCAGCCGGGCCACCAGACCGAGTGGGCGAAGCTGCTGCTGATCCTGGAGCGGCTCGAAGCGGAGCTCGGCACGCCGCGCGAATGGCTGCTGCCGACGGCGCAGCGGTTGTTCGACCGCGCGGTCGAGCGGGCGTGGGACGAAGCTCGCGGTGGCCTGTACTACGGCTTCGCGCCCGACGGCACGATCTGCGACAGCGACAAGTACTTCTGGGTGCAGGCGGAGACGCTCGCGGCGGCCGCGCTGCTCGCGTCGCGCACGCACGACGGCCGCTACGCGCGCGAGTACGACCGCCTCTGGCAGTACTGCTGGCAGCACTTCATCGACCACCAGCACGGCGCGTGGTTCCGCATCCTCGACCGCGACAACGTGAAGTACTCGAACGAGAAGAGCCCCGCGGGCAAGACCGACTACCACACGATGGGTGCGTGCCACGAAGTGCTCGCGCTGCTGCGCCGCAACCCCGCCGCATTCCAGGGAACCGCAAGATGAAGCGCGCACTCCTGGCGATCTCGCTGCTCTCGCTCGCGTCCGCACCTGCGCTCGCCGCCGCACGAATCGACCCGCCGACCATCGACGCCGCGGAATCGGCGCGCCTTGCCGCGGAGGTGAAGGCGGAGTTCATGCATGCGTGGCGCGGCTACCGCAAGTACGCGTGGGGCCACGACGAGCTGCTGCCGCTGTCGCGCAAGCCACGCGACTGGTACGGCAAGCCGTTGCTCATGACGCCCGTCGACGCGCTCGACACGTTGATCCTGATGGGCGAGAAGCAGGAGGCCGACGCCGCGCGCGAGCTGATCGCGACCAAGCTCGACTTCGACCAGGACATCTCCGTCAAGAACTTCGAGATCACGATCCGGCTGCTCGGCGGGCTGTTGTCCGGCTACCAGATGACCGGCGACGAGCGCCTGCTCGCAAAGGCCACCGACCTCGGCACGCGACTGTTGCCCGCGTTCGGCTCGAAGACCGGCCTGCCGTACGTCAACGTGAACCTGCACAGCGGTGCGACTGACAACACGAAGACGAATCCCGCCGAGACCGGCACGCTGCTGCTCGAGTTCGGGACGCTGTCGAAGCTGACCGGCGACCCGAAGTTCTTCGACGCCGCGAAGCGCGCGCTGGTGCAGACCTACGAGCGACGCTCGAAGCTCGACCTGGTCGGCTCGAGCATCGACGCCGATACGGGCGAGTGGCTGGACCGCGAATCGCACATCAGCGGCGGCATCGACTCGTACTACGAGTACCTCTGGAAGTGCCACCGCCTGTTCGGCGACGCGGACTGCCGCGCGATGTGGGACCGGAGCATCGCCGCCGCGAACGAGCACCTGGCCGACGAGGTCGACGGCGCGCTCTGGTACGGCTACGCGAATATGGACAGCGGCGCGCGCACGCACACCTGGTACGGCGCGCTCGACGCATTCATGCCCGCGCTGCTCGCGGTCTCGGGCGACGTCGAGCGCGCCGCGCGGCTGCAGGCGTCGTCGTTCCGCATGTGGCGCCTCGAGGGCATCGAGCCGGAAGTGCTCGACTACAGGACGATGGAGGTCCCGTACGCCGGCTACGCGCTGCGTCCGGAAATCGTCGAGTCCACCTACTACCTCTACCAGGCCACGCACGACGAGAAATACCTCGTCATGGGCCGCGCGCTGTTCCGCGACTTCGTCCGCCACTGCCGCACCGACGCCGGCTACGCCGCGCTCGAGAGCGTCGTGACGAAGCAGCAGAAAGACCGCATGGAGAGCTACGTGATGGCCGAGACCTTCAAGTACTTCTACCTGCTGTTCGCGCCGCACGCACTGGACTTCGACGCCGTGACGTTCAACACCGAAGCGCACCCGCTGCGGGCCACGTGGCACGGCGGCGCGGAGGCGCGGCACGGACAATGACGGCGGCGAGCCGCTTCAGCGGCGGCCCCGGATAGCCGTCACCGCCGAGTCGGTGCGTTTCGCGCACGCGACGCGCGCGCGCGCCGGACTGCCGGAGCATGTCGCGTTTTCCGCGGGAATCCCGTCTCGCTCGGACGCCGCGGCAATCCGCTCGGTTTCCGGAGACCACCCATGAAGCTCGCTCGTTCATCGCTCCTCGGCTCGCTCGTGCTCGCGCTTTCGACGCTGCTGCCCGCGCAGGCTGCGCCACCCCCGACGGGCGCCGTCGCGGAAGGCCAGCTGCGTGCCCTGAACCACCGCTTCGTCGATGCGTTCGCCCGTCGCGACGCCGCGTTCATGGAGTCGCTCACGTCGAACGACTTCGTGCGCACGAGCGCGAGCGGCGTGTGGATGGACCGCGGCGCGCACATCGATTCCATCAGGACTTCGAAGGCGCACGACGTGGCTTACGACGACGTGCGCGTGCGCCTGTTCGGCGACGTTGCGATCCTGCACGCGGTCTTCAACGCGCTCGGCGACGACGGGCTGCCGGTGCGCGCGCGGTATACGGACGTGTACCAGTGGGACGGCACGGCGTGGAAGCTGGTCAGCGGCCAGAACACGCGGCTCGCGGCGACTGCGGAAGTCGCGCAGCGCACGGCGGCGGTGCCGCCGCACGCGCCCTGGGCCGGCACCGATCCGACGGGCGACGACGACGCGGTGTTGCGCCAGCTCAACGAGGGCTACGTGGACGCGTTCCGTCGCGCCGACGTCGCCTGGTACGCCGCACACCTCGCGCCGGACTACGTGGTCGTGAACCCCGATGGCTCATTCGGCGACCGCGGCGCAGCGCTGTCCGACTTCGCGAAGCCGATCTTCGCCGAGAAGCTCGCCACGTTTCCCGTCGACGAAGTGCGCATCCGTCGATTCGGCGACACCGCCGTCATCCACGCGCAGAACGACTACACGCGCAAGGACGGAACCCGCGGCGTGAGCCGCTACACGGACATCTGGCAGAAGCGGGACGGCCGCTGGGTCTGCATCGCCGCGCACATCACGCCGCTGCCGGTGGAACGCTGAGCGCTCCAGGGGATGCCGTCGACACCCGGGCGGCAGGGAGTGGAGAGGCCGGGGGAAGTCCTCTCATCCGCGACGGGTGCCGACGGCGTTGAACCGCTGTCCGGATCGAGACGCGAAGTGGCGCGAATCCGGGACATCGCATCGCGCGGAGGCCGCCGCCGCCGCATCGACCGCGCGCGGCGTCCGTTGTCCCGATCGCCGGCCGGTTCACGTCCTCGTGGACAAGCGCCGGCGTTCGGCGCGGCAAGAAGGAGATCGTGATGCGTTACCTTTCGACCGTTGCGGCAGCGCTGCTGCTCGCCGGCACCGCCTTTGCCTCGCCGGCCGATGCCGACACCATCAGCGTGGGCGCGGATTCGTCGTGCGACTTCCACTCGCTGGATCGTGCGATCGACGCCCTCGCCCGTACCCCCGGGCAACACCGCATCCGGCTGGCCCGCAACCTGGTGCAGGTGCTCACGGACGCGGAGCGCGTGCCGCACGGCGTGCAGCTGGTCGGCGGCTACTCGAACTGCGCCGACCAGACCGCACTCGGCTACACCGAGGTGCGGATGCTGCGGTCGCCGTCGCCGGACCTGCTCGCCGGCGCGAACCGCGTGCGATTCGAGACCGGCGATCCTGCCCGGCTCTCGCTCAAGCCTGCTGCCGCCCGGGATAGCAGGCGCGAAGCCGAATCGATGTTGCAGATGTCGCGTGTTGCCCGATGAACGGGAAGCAGGACGCCGTTCGTCGCGAACCCGCAATAACTTTGCGACAGCGGCCGCAGGCGTCGCCGTGTACGCTGCGGCCCCTGTCCTGTCGAGGCGCGTTCGCAGCCGATCGTGTCGTCGCATCTCGCGCCGCGAGTCGTTTCGTGCGCCCGGCAGGTAGACCCGCGCCCATGCCGGAATCCGCGATGCCCCTGCCGTCCAACGACGCACTGTTCGCCACCGTCTACGCCAGGCTGAAGGCACTCGCGAGCCGCCAGATCGATCGCAACGGCTACTCCACGCTCGAGACCACGGCGCTGGTACACGAGCTGTACCTGCGCATGGCGGGGCGCGACACGTTCGCGCCCGACGAGATCGCCCGCTTCTTCGGCTACGCAGCGAAGGCGATGCGCAACATCCTCACCGACCGGGCGCGCCATCGCCTGGCGCAGAAATCCGGTGGCCAGTGGGCGCGCGTGACGCTCACTGCGCAGCCCGATGCGGAGCTGGCGAACGACGAGGCGGCCGTCGACGTGCTGGCGCTCGACGAAGCGATCGTGGGGCTCGAGGGCGAGGACGCGCGCGCCGCCCAGGTCGTGCAGTTGCGCTACTTCGCGGGCCTGACGCTCGAGCAGGTGGCGGAAGTGATGGACCTCAACCGGCGCACGATTACCCGCGACTGGAACTACGCGCGCGCGTTCCTTCGTGCGCGGCTCGCCTGAGGCTTCCGGTGAACCCGCCGCCGCAATCGCGTCGCGAATGGTTCGAAGCGGCGCTCGAGCAGCCCGAAGCACTGCGGCGCGCATTCCTCGACCGCCATTGCGCCGACGCCGGGATGCGCGAAGCGGTGTCGGCGCTGCTCGAGGCGCACGTCGGCGAGAACGACGATGCGATCGAGCGTTCGCTGGCGAACGCCGTCGAGACGCTCGCCGAAGCGCGGCCCGCTCCCGAAGCCGCCGAGCTGGTCGGCTCCGAGGTCGGCGGTTACGTCCTGACGCGCGTGTTGGGCCAGGGCGGATCGTCGGTCGTGTTCTGCGGCGAGCGCAGCGACGGGGCGGTGCGCCAGAGGGTGGCGATCAAGCTGTTCCGTCGCGCGCTGCTCACCGCGGACGAGCGCGCGCGCTTCACGCGCGAGCGCATGGCGCTCGCCCGGCTCACGCATCCGGCCATCGCACGCCAGCTCGATGGCGGAATCACGCCCAACGGGTTGCCCTACATCGCGCTAGAGCTCGTGGACGGCGAGCGACTGCTCGACTACGCGCGCAGCGCAAGGCTGGCGGTGCGTGCTCGGCTCGCCCTGATGATCGACGTGTGTCGCGCGGTCGAGGCCGCGCACCGCGCGCTGATCGTGCATCGCGACCTGAAGCCATCGAACGTGCTCGTCACGCGCGAGGGTCACGTCAAGCTGGTCGATTTCGGCATCGCCAAGTTCCTCGACGAGGAGGCCGACTCCACGCGCACGGGGCATCACGCGCTGACGCCCGCCTACGCCGCTCCAGAGCAGTTCGCGCGCGGCCAGATCACGACCGCCACCGACGTCTATGCACTCGGCGTGCTGCTCGGCGAGCTGCTCGTGGGGCTGCGCCTCTCCGGCGACACCACGAGCACGCCGAGCGCGCTGATCACCGTCGACATGGAAGCCGCTTTGCCGGCGCCGCCACGCATCCTGCGGCGCCTCATGCGCGGCGACCTCGACAACGTGGTGCTCAAGGCGATCGCGCCGGAGCCGGAGCGCCGCTACCCATCGGCCGCCGAGCTCGCGGCGGACCTGCGGCGCTACCTCGACCTGCAACCGGTGAGCGCGCACCCGCCCTCGCGCTGGTATCGCGCGCGCAAGTTCGCGCAGCGGCATGCGGGCGGCGTACTCGTGTCGGCGGTCGCGTTGCTCGCGATCGTCGCCAGCCTCGGCGTCGCGCTGTGGTCCGCGAAGCAGGCGCGCGACGAGGCACGGCGCGCGACCGTCGTGAGCAACTTCATGGGTTCGGTGTTCACGGCGGCCGAAGCCGAGCTGCCG
Source organism: uncultured Pseudomonadota bacterium (assembly GCA_937996755.1). Lineage (GTDB taxonomy): Bacteria > Pseudomonadota > Gammaproteobacteria > Xanthomonadales > Ahniellaceae > CALKUS01. The sequence continues at coordinate 22,035 of CALKUS010000175.1, forward strand.
CGCGACCAGCGTCCGCGCATCGAGGATCTGATCTCCGCAGCAACGCGTCGCCTGGCCGTCGACGACACGCTGGGCGACCGCGCGCGGATCGACCTCGAGCTCGCGCTGGCGCGCGTCGGGCTGTCGGTCGGCGACGAGGCATCGACGAAGGCGCTGCTCGGATCGGCCGGCACGCTCGTGGCGAGGACCTACGAAGCCGACGACGCCCCGGCGATCGAGCTCGCGTCGCTGCGCGCCGGCCTGGCCCTGCGCGACAACGCGGCGCAGGTCGCGCTCGGGCTGCTCGAGCCGCAGCGCGACGCCCTGCTGGCGCGTCGCGACGAGCGCGCCGTCGAAGCGCTGTTGCGCCTGGCACAGGCGTACAACGATGTCGGCCGCAACGACGACAGCCAGGCGACGCTCGATGCGTTGCGCCGGGCCCTCGAGGGCGATCCCGATGCCGCGCCGGCGACCGTGCTGTCGGTGCTGATCCACGAGGCCAACTTCCATACCGCCAACCATCGCTTCGCGCTGGGACTCGAGCGCGGTGAGCGCGCGTTGCGCTACTGGCGGCAAACCGGCTCGCCGGCCGATGCGCGCACACTCTGGCTCTACGAGGCCATCGCCAACGCCGCGAGCTCGATGGGCGACCAGTTGCGCGCGGAGGCCGCGTATCGCGACGCGCTGGCGCTCGCGGCGCGGATCTACGACAAGCCGCATCCGATGGTGGCGTGGCTGACCGGCCTGTACGGCAGCTTCCTCGTCGGGCAGGGTCGCTATGCCGACGCCGAGGAATACGTGTCGCGCGGCCTGGACATGCGCATCGCACTGCACGGCGAAGACGCACCCGAGACGATATTCGCGCTCGCCGCCATGGGCCGCCTGCGCGGCAGCCAGCGGCGCATGGACGAGGCGCTCGCCTACGCGGATCGCGGCGTCGCGTCGTGCCTGCGCACGCAGCTCGCACACAACGCCTGCACGGGCGTGCTGCTGTTCCGTGCGCAACTGCACGGCATCGCTGCGCGATTCGGCGCGGCGAAGGCGGATCTCGACGCCGCGCTCGTCGTGCAACGGAAGATCAGCCGCGACGACGATCCGCAGATGGCGCGCATCTGGGGCACGATCGCCGAGATCGAGGAAAAGCAGGCGCACCACGTGGCGGCCCTCGCTGCCGCCGATCGCGCGCTCGCGATCGAGCGATCGGCGGGTGGCGGTTACTGGGCCGACGAAATGATGGCGCAGTACTGGCGTGCCAGTGCGCTGTTCGGGCTCGGGCGCAACGCGGAAGCGCTGGCGGCGATCCTCGACCTCGAGCCGCGCTTCGCCGCGGCGGCGCCGACGAACACGCGACGTTACGGCATGCTCGCGCTCAAGGCGCGCGCGCTGGACGCTGCCGGGCGATATGCGGAAGCCGCAGTCGCCGCGCGTGGCGCGCTCGCGCTCGAGCGCAAGCCCACGGTGCCCGACCCCGCGTTGCGCGCGGAGCTCGAGCGACTTTCCTCGGCGGAGCGATAGTCGACCTACCTCGTCGATGTCCCGGTCTGCGGCTGTTGCGCGTCTTCGAACGCACAACTCCCAGGCGCAGGCCATCATGTCGAGATTCCCGATCCACTATTCCCGCGCGCAAGGCGCGGCGCTCGCCGTTGCTCTCGCGCTGACCGCCGTGGTGGGGTCGACGGCGTCGGCAGGGCCCTGCATCGGCTGCTTCGGCGTGGTCACGGTCGGCAGGTCCGGCCTCGGCGCGAACTGCTCGACCGCGTCGCTTCAGGATGCCATCAACAAGGCGAAGCTGCCCGAGTGGGCCGACGAGGTCTGGGTCACGAACGACGTGCTCAACGGCGAATACCGCGTGGGCACCGTCAACATCGACAACCAGGACGTCACGATCATCGGCGGGTTCGACGACTGCCTCGATGCGACGCCCGGCGGCTTCACCACCATCAGTGGCGCCGGCGGTCAGACCAACTCGGTGTTCACGATCCGTGGCACCTCGAACGTGACGATGCAGGGCCTGGTCGTGACGGGCGGCGACGACGATCCCGACAGCGACGGCGGCGGCATCGACTTCAAGGGGAACGGCAGCCTCACGTTGACGAAGATGCGCATCATCGAGAACGTGGCCGGCTACGGCGGCGGAATCCTCGCCGGCACGGACGCGTTCTCGCTGGTCGTGAACGTGCTCGACGACGTGCTCATCGCCGACAACACCGCCTACGTCAACGGCGGCGGCATCCACGTGCTGGGCGCAACGCTCAACGTGACCGGCAACGGCGTGGGCATCCATCGCAATCGCGCAGTGGGCGTGAACGGCAGCCAGGGTCGCGGCGGCGGCATCTACCTGAAGATTCCCGCCGATGCCGAGATCAGCGCGACCGGTTTCACGCTGTTCAACGAGTTCCCGGTGTTCTACGCCAACCGCGCGCGACAGGGCGGCGCCATCGCAGCGGTCGGCGCGGACAACTTCAACGGCGCCGCCTACGTGCGCATCTCGCCCGGCGTGCTCGGCGGCCCGTTCGTGTTCCAGGACAACCAGGCCGACGTGGAAGGCGGTGCGCTGTTCTCGGGCGCCACGAGCGTCGGTGTCACCATCAACACGTCGTCGTCGGGATGGTTCTGCGCCTACGACACCGCGTTTCGCGGCAACACGGCACCCGATGGCGCGGCGATCTACTACGACAGTGCGCAATCGATCACCGACAACAACGAACAGGGTTACCTGAGCATCAACGGCGGGCCCGGCTGTGGTGGCCCGCCGGTACGGCGTTGCCCCGCGGGCAACGCCTGCAACGAGTTCTCGGGCAATCGCACCGTGCGGGCCGACAACGGTGCGCGCACGAACGGCGCCGTCGCCGAGTTCGAGGGGAGCGTCGGTCGCTTCGAGAACCGCGGCGCGGTGTTCAAGGACAACATCGCCGGCAGCCTGGTGCACTTCGGCGACGGCCTCGACGGCAGCCTGCTCCAGCTCCTGAACTGCGTGATGGTGATGAACGATCTTTCCGGGCCGGCCGTGGACTCGGATGCGGACGAGACGATGCTTCGCCATTGCACCATCGCGGACAACGCACTGGGCGGGCAGTTCGTGCTGCGCATCGTCGAGTCGGCGGCAACCGGCAACGAGCACGTGGCGAGCATCACGAACAGCATCATCGCGCAGCCCGGCAAGACGTCGCTCGATCTCGGTGGTGCCGCCGACCAGACGCTGATCCGGTACGTGCTGGCCAGCGAGATCGCGAGCCTGCGGGCCGGGGCGTCCGGCGGCACGGTGTTCATCGGCAACCCGGCGTTCGAGAATCCGACGCTCGGCGACTATCGACCGCGCGACAACGCGATCGCCGTCGACTACGCGCCGGCCGTGTTCCCGGACGGCACGTTCGACGGCTTCGTGTTCGACGTCCTGCGCAATCCGCGTTCGGTGGACCTGCCGCAGATGAACTTCAGCGGCGAGCGCGACCTCGGCGCCTATGAGCGGCAGACCGCGCGGCCCGACCTGCTGTTCGCCAACGGCTTCGAGAACCCCTGACGTCGCCGGCAACGACGGCAGGGCGGGACGGGCAGTGGATCAGGCCAACCCCGCGTAGACCGACTGGACCTCGTCGTCGGCGTCCAGCGCCTGCAGGAACGCTTCGACTTCCTCGAGCTCGGCGCCGCTGAGGCTCACGGGGTTCTTCGGGCGCCAGCCGATGTACGCCTTCTGCACGGTGTAGCCGAAGTTGGGCAGCGCCTTCTGGACGGCGTCGAGGTCGGTGGGCGCGGTGTAGAACGTCACGCCGTCGTCGGTGGACAGGTCCTGCGCGCCCGCTTCGATCGCGGCGCTCTCCGGGTCGGCCTTCGGGTCGTTCGCTTCGGCTTCGATCATGCCGAGGTGCTCGAAGTCCCAGCTCACCGAGCCGGCGTTGCCGAGCTGGCCCTTGCGGAACAGCACGCGGATGGACGACGCGGCGCGGTTCGCGTTGTCGGTCAGGCACTCGACGATCACCGGCACGCGATGCGGCGCGAAGCCTTCGTAGGTCAGCTTCTCGTATTGCGCGCCGTCGTCGAGCAGGCCCGCGCCCTTCTTGATCGCACGCTCGACCGTGTCGCGCGGCATCGACATCTTCTTCGCCTGCTCGATCGCCAGCCGCAGCCGCGAGTTCATCGCGGGATCGGCGCCGGCGCGTGCCGCCACCGAGATTTCACGCGAGAGCTTCGTGAACACGCTGCCGCGCGCGTTCGCGTTCTGTTCCTTGATCTTCGTCTTCCACTGGGCGCCCATCGAAAAACACCTGCAAAACGGGAAAGGGGGCGATTTTAGCCGCTCGCCGGCCGATTTTTCAGCGCCGGCCCGGATCGCGCCTTCACGGACGCCCGATACCGGCGGCGTCGCGAGGCGCGACAATGCACCGGCCCGACGATGCCGCCGCGGTGGCGGCAGGGCGGTACCGGAATCCATGGCCTTCCTCGCGCGTTCAGGCACGTTGCTGCTGCTTGCGTTCGCCGCGCTGCCGGCGACGGCCGCGACGTTCTGCGTCGCGACGCCCGACGAGCTCAGCGCGGCGATCGTGGCCGGCCGCCTGAACCACCAGCCCGACGACTTTCGCCTGCGGCGCGGCACGTTCGCGCTCGCCGCGCCGGTCCAGGTCTACGCGTTCGACGCGCAGGGCGCATCGTTCACGGGTGGCTGGAACGACGGCTGCTGGATCCAGGACCGCGCGCCCGGCGCGACCGTCGTGGACGGGCAGGGCGCGTCCGCGCTGTTCGACATCCGCGAGCCCGGCGCGCCGCCGGTGCGCTTCGCGCTCGAGCACCTCACGCTGCGCGGCGGCCACACCGGCGGCGCGCACGTCGTCTCGATCCAGGGCCAGAACGCGACGGTCGTGGTGTCGCATTGCGTGTTCGAGGGAAACGTCGCGTCGAACGCTGCCCGCGCTCTGCTCGCGATCCGCACGGTCAAGCCGGTCGACGTGCTCGAGAACGCGTTCATCGGCAACGCGTTCGCGGGCCGCGCGATCGACGTCGACCTCTACGCGGCGAGCCAGGACGATAGCGCCATGCGCCGCGTGCTCGGCAACACGCTCGCGTTCAATCCCGCGACCGGCGGCATCGCGATCCGCAGCGGTCGCGCAGCGACGATCGCGAACAACCTCACCTGGGGCAACGGCGCGGCGCAGGACCTCGACGCGGCAGCGGGCAGCGTCGTGCTCGGCAACTCGCTGCAGCACGCGGGCACGGGCGATCCGCTGCTGCAGCCGGGTTCGTGGCGATTGCGCGGCGCTTCGCCGCTGCGCGACGCCGGCATGGACATGGCGGCGACGGGCGCGTTGTCCACGCTCGACCTCGACGGACAGGCGCGCATCCAGGGCGGCGCCGTCGACGTCGGCGCCCACGAGCTCGGCCCGACGCTGTACGGGGACGGCTTCGAGGATCAGTGACCCGCCGGCTTCGGCGGGTACGCGATGATCAGCACGAGGTCTTCGTCGCCGACCTGCTGCATGCCGTGCGTGCTGCCGACGCGCGTGAGCAGCGCATGGCCGGGTCCGACGTCGGTGTCGCGGCCGTCGAGCGTGTAGCGACCCCGGCCGCTCACGACGTAGTAGACCTCGTCGTGGTCGTGGAAGTGCAGGCCGATGCCGGCGCCCCGATGCAACACGCGCTTGCGGAACACGAAGCCCAAACCTGCAGCGTCGGCGAAGAACGTGTGGCCCGTGGTCATGCCCGGACCGCCGTGCGGGCCCGGCTGCTGCGCCGCCCGCGTCGACTCGTGCTCGATCCGCGAGTCGCGTGGTGCCGCGGGGCGCCGCGCGATCGCGTCCGGTGGCGCGCCGCAATCGGTGTCGCGCGCGAGGTGCGCGGCCAGTGGCGACCCGGCGCGCGCGAGCTCGTCGGCGACGAGGCAGGCCATCGCGGTCGCGCCACGCAGGCTGAAGTGGGTGTCGTCGGCCAGGCCCTTCGCGTCGTCGTAGAGGTAATACGCGCGCGACGGCCCGTCGCCGAGCGCGCGCAACAGGTCGCGGCTGCGCACGTCGAGGTCGACGAGGGTCACGCGCTCGGTGCGCGCGACGTCGCGCACCGCCTCCGCCCAATCGCCGTGCGTGTCCGCGACGTCGCCCCACGAAAAGCGCCTGCGCGCCACGGGCGTCACGAGGACCGGTTCGGCGCCCGCAGCGCGCGCCACCGCCAGCATCCGGCGCAGGTTGTCCCTGAACTCGACCCGCGGATCCGTGTAGCGCGCGGGATCCTCGAGCTTCTCGTCGTTGTGACCAAACTGCACCAGCAGCACGTCGCCACGACGCAGCTCCGCAGCGAGTGCGTCGAGCCGTCCTTCGTCGATGTAGCTCTTCGTGCTGCGTCCGTTGACCGCGCGGTTCACCACTTCCACGTTGTCGTCGAAGAACGTGCCGAGCACTTGCCCCCATCCGGTCGTCGGTCGGCGCCATTCCGGATACGTGGCCGACGTGGAATCGCCGGCGATGAACACGCGCATGGGCGCTGCGCTCGTGACGAACGACGCGCACAACAGCAGGCCGGAAACGATCGCGGTGGTCGCGCGCATGCGGTGCTCCTCGTCACGAAGCGCGGAGTGTAGCGACCCGCGCCATCGCGCTTCCTGTCCACGCGGGACAGTCATCCCACCGAAGTCGGGGCTGCGCACCCGTCGTCGCCGATGTCCCGCGCGCCGCGCGCAGGCCGTTCCTGACATCGACGCCGCTGGAACGGCTTCGACCTACCCCAACCATCGCGCACCAGCGCCAGGAAGACATCGACCATGAACTGCAAGGCCCTCTCGTTCCACACCCGTCGCGGCATCGCCGCAGCCGTCGGCGCCGCCGCGTTGCTGCTGGTCGGCGCGGTCTCGCCCGCGCAGGCCGCGCGCATCACGCCGCCGGTCGTGCCGGCGAACCTGCACGTCGACGCGGGCAGCCGCGTGTTCCTCGTCGGCCACGCGCTCGGCACGCAGAACTACGTGTGCTCGCCTTCGCCTGCGTCGCCGTCGGGCGTCGCCTACGTGCTGTTCACGCCGATCGCCGCGCTGTTCGACAACCACGGGCGGCAGATCACCACGCACTTCTTCAGCCCGAACCCGAACGTGGCCGATCCGAACACGAATCCGGCCGTGATCGCCGACGGCGCGATCCGCCCGACGTGGCAGGCGAAGGACAACAGCTCGGTGTGGGTGAAGCTGCATGCGAACGGCTCGGCGAACGTCACGCCCGGTGCGCTCGCGTGGCTGCTGCTCGACGTCGCCGGCACGGCCGAGGGCCTCGGCGGCGGCGACCTGCTGGAGAAGACCACGCAGATCCATCGCGTGAACACCGTTGGCGGCGTCGCGCCGGCGCAGGGTTGCGCGTCCGTCGCGGACGTCGGCCACTCGGCGTTCGTCGACTACGCCGCGGACTACTACTTCTACACGAAGCGCAACTGAGCCCGGGCCATGCGGAGCCGCGTGCCCGCGCGCGGCTCCGTTGCTACTCGAATCCGTCCGAGAACAGGTTGTCCGGCGCCGCGACGATGGTGTCCAGGTCGGCGTCGTTGTTGTCGTTCGAGTCCGGGTCGATCAGCCCACCACCGACGAGGACCGATGCGGTGGACACCAGGTTGCCGGTCGCGCTGCCCGACAACACGCAGCTCGCGATGTAGGTGACCGAGCCGGTCGGCACGAACGTCGCTGCGTCCGCAATGTCGCCCGCACCAGCGGGCGCGCAGGTTCCGCCGGCGCCGCTGCAGGTCCAGGTGCACGCGAGGCGCGGATCGAAATCGACGGACACGCTGCCGGTCGCATCGGCGCCCGCGAGCGTCGTGTCGGTCGCCACGATCGTGTAGGTGGTGCTGCCGGTCGCGTCGACGCTCGTCGTTCCGTCGTCGATGGTGATCGCGAGGTCGGCGATCGGGTCGGCACGACAGCCGATCACCGAAACGTCGTCGATCGCGACGCCCGCGAAATTGTCGGAGGCGTTCGAGTCGAGGTGGAACTTCAGCTGCACGGTCTGGCCGGCCAGCGCGTCGGCACGCGCGGTCTTCGCGGCCCATCCGGCGTTGGACGCGATCGTCGTGCCCGCCGTGCCGTGCGTCGTCACCGACGTATAGTCGCTCCACTCCCACAGCCGTCGGGCGGTACCGCCCAGCGGCGTCGCGTCGACGCTGTAATGGTCGAACGTCGCGCTCTCCAGCTGGTAGCGGTGCGACCAGCGCACGACGATCGGCGGCTCGAGGCCGCTGAGGCTGATGAACGGCGACAGCAGGTCCTGGTCGGAATTGCTCGCGTAGCTGTCGGTGAGGTTGGTCTTGAAGCACTGCGTGCCCGACGCGCAGTCGTTGAACGGCGCAACCGGCCCCGGCGTGCCGCGCGCCCACGAGTCGGCCGCGCCCGCGTGCGTGAAGGCGCCGTCGTCCGCCTCGAAGTTCGTGGCGTAGGCCTGCGTGAGCGTCCGGCCCGGCGGGCACGACACCGGCACGCGTCCGCAGATCCGCAGGCTCCAGCTCGTGATCTGCCCGCCCGCCGCGTTCGCGGTGTCGTCGGCCACGCGCAGGCCCCAGGTGCCCTGCGAATCGACGTCGTCGAACGTTGCGAGCCGGTACTGCGCTTCGGGCTGCACGCGCTGGCCCGCGAGCAGCGCGCCGAGCGGCGGCGTCGCGGCTTCGTCGTCCAGCACGAGCGACAGCGACTGGAACATGGCGCTGCCGAGGTCGTCCCACAGCGGCGTCCGCGCGCCGCCGGGGGCGATGAGCGAAACGTCGAGGTCGGGCAGGTTCGCGTGCGTGCCGGCGATCTGCACGTCCACATCCTCCACGCGCAGCGCGAACGGCACGGCGAGCGCGGACGTCACCTCGGAGCCGCCGGCGGCGATCGTGAACGGCGTCGACTGTGTCGCCGTGAAACAGCTGCCCACGCGCGCGGCGGCCGGCACGATCGTGGTGCTGGCGAGATAGGTACCGGATCCGGCCGACGGCCCACCGAGCACGCCGAACGTGTACGTGCCCGCGGCCACGGCGGTGAAGGCGAGCGCTTCGGCGTCCGGCCCCGTGCCGCCGGGATCGTCGAGCGTGAGGAGCTCGCCCGCGAACGGGCCCATGGCGATGCGCAGCGTGGTGTCGACCGCGTCGCGCTCGGGATCGGCGTCGACCGTCATCACGAAGGTCTCGCCTTCCGCGAGCGACACCGAGTACAGGTCGACGTCCAGGTTCGACGACAGCGTGCCCTGTACGGAAGCGCCGTCCGGAATCGCCTGCGGCGAGGCGTCGTTCGGTTCCGCCTCGGCAACGGGCGCGTCGCGTCGCAGTTGCACGTAGAGCACGTAGGGCCGAACCGGCAACGCGCCGGGCGTGCCGACCCGCAGGAAGTACGTGCCGCCGGCGACCAGCGGCGTGCCGGCGACCACCGACGACGACGCGCCGAGCGAGCCGTTGTCGTCGTCCTGCTCGATCACCGTCGATCCGTCGGCGCCGAGCACGGTCAGCAGCGAGTCGCCCGAGTCGAGCGACGCGGAGGTCACGACCGTCGCGTACAGCCGGTCGCCGGGCTGCGCCGGGAAGCTGAAGAAATCGACGTCGCTCGACGACGTGATCCTGCCCTGCAGGCGCGCCGCGCCGTCGGGCGCGAGCACGAGCGCGTTCGCCTCGCTCGCGCTGCCGTTCGGCTCCGCTTCCGACGGGACGGCCGGATCGAGCTCGACGCCTTCGGACATCGGCGACGACGGGTTCGGCGATTGCCACGAATCGAGCTCGGGCAACCAACCGGGCGGTGTTTCGTCGATCGGCACGAACGACGGCGCCGCACCGGCGCCGAACGTCGCGGCGGCGAGGAACGCGATCGCCAGCGGCAACCGCGCGAAACCGCTGCTTGCCCGCATGCTTCCCCCAGTCCCCGGTCGCCGCGGCGAACGCGAAGACACTGCGGGGGAGCCTACGCCCGGGCGCGTCGGCATGTCACCGCCGGGCGCGTGTCCGGGACGATTCGTCACACGCACGAGCTCGCTCGCGTCGCGAGTGGGCCGATCCTCCCACTCGCCGGGACCGCTCGACGGTCATTCCGTCCGGCACGCACCCGTGCGCGTCTGCTCGCGGTCGCCGTCGTCGTACGCGACGTGGATCGTCACGCCGTCGCTGCCCATCGCGGCGATCTTGCCGGAGTACCACTCGGTACCGCCCTGCCAGCGGCACTGCACGCGGCTGCCGACGGTCCAGTCGTACGGGCGAACGAGCTTCAGCGGCAACGTCTCGCGCGTGCCGTCGTCGTAAGCGATCGTGATGCTGTCGCCCGCGCGGCTCTCGATGACGCCGGGGAACCAGAAGCGGTCGCCCTTCCAGCGCGCCAGCACCCAGTCGCCCTTCTGTTGCGCGGAAGCGCCAGCGGTTGCGAGCAGCAGCAGCGAACCGAGCAGCAATGGATGCTTCATGGTTTCCCCCGGAAGGCGGCGAGCGCGCCTGCTCAGGGCAATAGCGTCGCCCTGCGCGCAATTCCCTCATCCGCGCCGGTCGCGACGTCGCACCAGCCAGCGCTGCAACAGGAGCGAGGCGAAGATCGCCGTCAGCACGACGCACCCCGCGGCCGGCGCCGCGTCAGCCCACGATCGTCGCATCCTCCGCGAGCGCGGACCGGGCGCGGTGCGACTTCACGAGCGGGTAGAGCAGTTGCACCTGCCAGCGCTCCGGGCCGTGGGCCACGTCGTCGACCAGCCCGACGAGCGGCGGATAGCGACGCGTGATGCGCGCGGTGCCGAACAGCACGTCCCAGACGAACAGCAGGTTGCCGTAGTTGCCGCGGTAGTGCCCGACGCCGTCGTCCTGGTACATGGCGTGGTGCGCGAAGTGCGTCGCGGGCGTCGAGATCGTGCGCTCCACGATCCACGCGAGCGGGTGCAGCCAGCGGCGTGCGTACAGCACGCGATCCCAGCGCAGCTCGCTGTGCGCGCCGAAGATCACGATCATCTTCACGATCAGGTACCACGGATACACCGCACCGAAGCCGAGGAAGACCAGCCAGGCGCCGATCCAGATGCCCGGCATCAGCGCGTAGTAGAAGAAGTTGTTGCGGTACACCACGCGCACGCCCATGTGCGGCGCCGAGTGGTGCGCGCGGTGCAGGGGCCACAGCAGCGGCGTGTGCGACGCGCGGTGCCACCAGTACTGCGTGAGGTCGTCGGCCACGAGCAGCGCGACCACCATGAACCACGCCGGCAGGTGCGCGAGCGAGCCCGCGAGCTGCGGCGTCCAGCGCCCGGCCAGGAAGCCGACGAGCGCCAGCACGCCCGGGTAGATCACGGCCGCGAACAGCAGCGTGATCGACGCTTCGAGCGGTGCATCTTCGCGCGAGCCGTTGGCGCTGCGCAGCCGGCCGATGCCGGCTTCGGCGGCCGCCAGCAGCAGGAACATCGCAGCGATGACGACGGCCGGGTGTTGCGCGATCCAGGCGAGCATCGACGCGGCTCCTGACCAGATGCGGCAAGCATGGACAGCGCGCGACCGCGTGGCGATGATCGCAGTGACGCAAAGCGTGATCCGAAACGCCCCGTGGCGACGCCGACCACCAGCTCCATCACCTCGCGCTACCTCGTTGCGCTGCTCGACGCGAGGGGCCGGCCGGTCGACGACGTGCTGCGTGCGGCGCGCATCCCGCGCGCCGCCATCGCGAAGCCCGACGTCGCGGTTCCGCTCGCCGCATTCGCCGAGCTCTGGCGGCGCGCGGCCGCCGTCGAGCCGGACATCGGGCTCACGATGGTCGAGCGCTTCGGCGAGGGCAGCATGCACCTGCTCGTGCACCTCGCGTTGCGCTCGCGCACGATCGGCGCGGCGCTGGAGGACGTGTCGCGCCACGCCTCCGTGACCAGCAGCGCGGATCGCATGGCCGTCGGCGTCCGAGCCCGCACGGCCACGTTCGCCTATGCGTGCCGCGTGGCGTCACCAGCCAATCCGTGGATCGCGGAACACTACCTGTCGATGGCCGTCGTGTTCCTCGCGCGCGCGAGCGGCCGCGCGCTGCCGATCCGTGCCGTGCGCTTCGCCGCGCCCGCGCAGGCGCCGCTCGCGGCGTACCTCGCGCGCTTCGGCGTCGCACCGGCGTTCGAAGCCGGCGCGAACGAGCTCGACTTCGACGCGGCCGCGATGGACTGGCCGCTCGCGACGCAGGACGACTACCTGCACGCGATCCTGGCTGCGGTCGCGAGCGAGCGCACGATCGCGGATCCGCAGGGCGTCGCCGAACGCGTCGGCGCGTTCGTCGCGGAGCGTTTGCTGCGCGGCCAGCCGGTCGCGCTGGCCGACGTGGCCGCCGCGCTCGACACGACGCCGCGCGGCCTGCGCAACCGGCTCGCGGGCGAGGGCAGCTCGTTCCGCGCGGTGCTCGACGCCACGCGCCGCGAGCTCGCGCGCGACCATCTCGGTCGCGGGCTGTCGACGAAGGAAGTCGCGTACCTGCTCGGCTTCTCCGAGCCGGCCGCGTTCCAGCATGCCTGCCTGCGCTGGTTCGGCCGCCCGGCGGGCGACATGCGCAAGTCGCTGCGGCGCTCGCAACGTCAGTGAGGCAACGAGTCCAGCCACGACAACACCGTGCCCGCGAGCGCGATGCGCCGGTCGTTGAAGCTGTGGTCGGACTCGATCGTTTCGAACCGGAATGCCCCGGCCTTCGCCGCTTCGAGCGCGGGCTTCAGCGTGAGCGCCTTGCAGTCGTCGCCATCGCGCGACGCGACCACGACGAGCAGCCGACGGTCCGCGAGCCCGGGCGCGTGCTTCGCGAGATCGAACGTCGAGCCGCGGTCGGCGATCGCGTCGACCGTCTGCCGCGCGGTGAATCCCGTGAGGCGTCCGTCGACGTCGTCGAATGCGATGCGCGCGATGCCGTCGCGTTGCTCCGGCGTCCGGTCCTTCACCATCGCGACGTCCGCGCTCACGTCCCACGGCGCGATGAGCGCGCAGCCGAGCAACTTCGCGTCCGCTGCGCACGCGCTCGCCGTGACGTAGCCGCCCCAGCTGTGGCCGATCATGGCGACGCGCGCCGGGTCGATGCGCAGCTTGTTCGCGTTCGCCGGATCGCGCACCCATGCGAGCGCCGCGACGCCGTCGGCCACCGCGCCGTCAAACGTGAACGTGCCACCGGAGCCCCAGCTGCCGCGGTAGTTGAACGTCACGACCGCCCAGCCTGCGCGGCGGATCGCCTGCGCGAGGTCGACGTTCTGCTCGTTGCCGGGAAAGCCGTGCAGCAGCAGGACGACGGGGTGCGGGCCGGCGCCCGGCGGCAGGTACGCGCGCCCGTTCATGAGCGCGCCCTGGCTCGCGATCTGGATCGACGGCGTCGACGCGGGATGCGTCGCGTCGGTAGCGGGATCCTGCGTGATCGCCGTGGCCAAGCCCTTGGCATGCGCGACGACGGAAGCGAGTGCGACGGCGAACGCAACGGCGAGGCTGGGCTTCATGGCGAGTTCCGCGGCAGCGAACGAGCGCAGAGGGTACGATGACCGGGGCAGGGGCGACACACGATGCGCCGCACGGCGCGTCGCGAGGACACAAGCATGCGTGCAGGCAACTCCGTCACCCTGCTGTTCCTGTTGCACTCTGGCATCGCGCTCGCGGCGCCGCCGGTCCTGGCACCCATCGTGCACATCGACACCACGCGCGACGCCGGCAGCTCGATCGTCGATCTGCCGTTCCCGGCCGGCGTGGGCGACCGCGTGCTGGCCACGTCGGAGCTCGAGCGCGAGACGCGCACGGACGGCACGGGCGCCGAGCTGGCGTTCAATGTGCCGTTTTCGCCGACCTGCGTGCCCGTGCCCCTCCTGCCGCCGGAATACTCGCGCTTCTACCTTCTGCTGCGCACGCCTGCGCCGTCCGTCACCGCACGCTTCGTGCCGATGCTCGGGGATGCGCGCGACCTGGAGCTGCGCTGCGAATCGCGCGGCGGCGAGCAGCAGTGCCTCGCCATCATCGACCCGGTCGAGGACTGCTCGGCGTTCCGCGTCGAAGGCGTCGCGCGCAGCCCCGGCAACACCGGCGCACTTTCGGTGCGACACACGCTCGCGTGGGAATACGGCCCGTCCTTCTTCGGCTCGCGCGCGGGATTCGAGCTGGCGAGCCGCGGCCCGACCGCCGGCGATCCGCAACGTCGCACGCTGCAGGCGACCTGGGCGCAACCCGAGATGCGCGCTGGCGAGACACGCATCGGCTTCCTCGACATCCCATCGACGCCGGTGCCGACGATCGTGCCGTTCGAGGTCGTCGCGGCGACGCCGCTCGCACGCGAGGCGCTGGTGCTCGCGCCCATCAACTCCGCTTCGATCACGATCGACGGCAACGAGACGCGCGATCGCATCGCGATCGACGTGCCCGCCGGTGCCACGCGGATCACGTTGCGGCTGATCGTCTTCGGTGGCTTCCATCCGTTCACGATCTGGTTCGCGCCGGCGCCCGTCGCCGCCACGTCGGACACCGCGATCCCGCCGGCGCCGCCGGCCGCGAACGCGCCGTACACGACCACGTTCACCGAAACGCCTTTCGGCTCGAACCAGCTCTCGGTGCCGATGCCCACGCCGGGCCGCTGGTACCTCACGTTTTCGAACCCGGATCCACGGCCGCTCTCCGTGAACCTCTCGCCGTACTACGCCACGACGACTTCGCCGCCCGACATCGCGGACGGTGCGTACGCGAACCTGCTGCGACCCGGGCACGGCGTGTTCATCAGCCGCGGCGGCGACGGCGATCGCGTGCTGTTGTGGTTCACGTACGACGCGGACGGCCAGCCCATCTGGTACCTCGGCCAGACGCCGGTCTTCGGGCAACCCGCCGCGTGGAGCGTGCCGTTGCGCCGCTATGGCGGCGGCATCGCGAGCTTCGCGAGCATGGGCTACGCCGTGGTGAGCGATGCCGGCGACGGCTCGCTCGCGTTCTCGTGGTTCATCGACGGCCGCGCCGGCAGCGAGCGCATGCAGCCACTCGCGAACTGTCGTGCGGGTACGGGACGCAGCGGCACGTGGACCGTGCCGTCGCGCGACGGCGTGGGCCTGAGCGTGGTCGATACAGGCGATACCGAAGTATCCGTCCTCTACACGTACGACGCCGCCGGCAATCCGCGCTGGCTCTACGCGCAAAACGCACCCGGCGCGGCGACGCTCGCGCTGCAGCAGTACCGCGGCTTCTGCCCGAGCTGCGCGTACGCACCGGTCGTGCCGCGCAACGTCGGCACGCTGTCGCGCACCTATCGCGACGACGGTGGCGGCACGATCGCGGCGGCCGCAACGCTGGCCGCGCCACTGCTCGGCACGGAGGCGATCGCTGCGTCCGTGCAGCGCCTCACGCGCGTGCTCGACTGTCGCCGCTGACGCGCGCGTTCACGCGAGCAGCGCGTCGATCGCGCGCACCACCGCTGCGCCGTCGCGCGGTCGATCGTCGCGTGCGCGCGCAAGCAGGGCGGAGACCAGCGGCTGGTACACCGCGAGCAGGGTCGGCAGCGGCTGCGACTGCCCGGTCATCCGGTTCATCGCGGACACGATGGGTTCGCCCGCGAACGGCAACGTACCGGCGAGCATGCGGTGCAGCACGATGCCGAGGCCGTAGAGGTCGCCGCGGCCATCGACCGCCTGCTGCGCGAGCTGTTCCGGGCTGTCGTAGTCGGTGAGCGCGCCGCGCAGGCGCTCGACGCCGTCGGACGCGAAGCCGAGCTGCGCGCAACCGAGCGGCTCGCCGAGCAGCGCGGTGCCGTCGTCGCGAAGGAACACGTTTGCCGGGCGCACGTCGCGATGCGCGATGCCGCGCGCGTGCAGGTAATCGAGCGCGGCAGCCACGTCGCGGGCGATGCGCAGCGCGCGAGCGGGCGGCAGCGCCGTGGCGATTGCCGTTGCCAGCACGCGGCCGGCGGGCTCCAGCGCGAGGAAGATGCCCTCGGCACAGGCACCGTACTCGTGCACCGTCACGAGGTTCGGATGCGCGAGGTCGCGCGTGCAGCGCGCCTCGGCGAGGAAGCGCCTGCCACAGCGATCCTCGGCAGGGACGGCGACCAGCTTCAGCGCGACGTTGCGCCCCGATGCGACGTGCCGCGCGCGGTACACGATCGACCAGCGACCGCGCCCGAGCGCCTCGTGCACTTCGTAGTCGCCGATGGTGCGCATGGCAACCTCGCGCCGCCCGCCTCCCGACAGCCTAGCGCAGGCGGACGCTGCGACCCATGTCCGGCCTGCGGCGCGATCGGCGTACTCCGCATCGACGCAGCATCGCGTCGCCCGGATCCGAGGAGTTCGTCATGAGCACCCGCACGCTTCGTGGTGTCGCGCTCGCGCTGGTCGTTGCCGCATCCGTGTCGTTCGTCGGGATCGCCGAAGCCGGCACCGCGATCGACCTCGCGAAGGGCGCCACGACCGTGAAGGGCCACGTGAAGGGCAAGGACTTCGTCGAGTACACGCTGCAGGCGAAGCAGGGCCAGACGCTGCATGCGAAGCTCACGTCGTCGGGCGAGAACGAGTACTTCGACGTGACGCCGCCCGGCGGCGGCGAGCGCCTCTTCATCGGCACGCGCGTCGGCGACGAGTTCACCGGCGCATTGCCCGCCGACGGCGAATACACGATCAAGGTGTACATCGCGGGCTATTACGCGGCGCAGGGCGAGGAGGCCGACTATTCGCTCGCGGTCGACCTGAAGTAGCGGCCGGGCCGCCGGCGAAAAGCCGGTGATCCGCCCGGACCGCTTCCTGCGCGTAGGGAAGGATGTGCCTGCGTTTCGCCGGCATTCGAACCGACGAGCGCGCCGCACTCGCACGCACGTTCGTGCCATAAGCTAGTGCAGCCGCGGAGGGCGGCGAGGGTTGGGGGGTGGCCCTGTGCCGACGGGGAACGGAGCAGCATCGGCGCTCCGCGCGAGCGAGCCGGCGATCGACGTCGACGCGGCGTTCCGCGCCGCGCGGCTGGTCGCGCTCACGCGCATCAACCTGAGCACGTTCTGGTTCGGTGCGGCGCTCGTGATGCTGTTTTCCTGGTGGGACTGGTACGTCGATCCGGCGCACTGGGCGCAGGCGTTCGCGATCCGCTGCGCGGGCTCGGTGCTGATCCTGGGCTCGGGGATCATCCAGCGCGTGTCCGGCCGGGTCGACTGGGCGGCAGGGCTCGCGCGGCTGCGCTACGGCGCGGGCGTGATCACGGTCGCCGCCGCGCTCGCGGTGCTCGATCGCGGCTACCTCGTCGGGATCGCCGGCCTGCTCGCCGTGCTGATGGGCGCGCCGTACATGGCGCTGGACCGGCGCCACCTGATCTCGATGAACGCGCTGCCGCTGCTCGCGATCGCGATCATCATGTACGCGGCGGGGCTCGATCGCTTCGTGGTGGTCAACTCCGCCATCTTCATCGCGCTCGCGCTCGCCGTCAGCCTCATGCTCGCGCGCGTGTTCGAAGCCGCGAATCGCCGCGCATTCATGCTCGAGCAGCAGCTGAAGCTCGAGGCGCGCACCGACGCGCTCACCGGCCTGCTGAACCGGCGCGCGCTCGAGGAGATCGCCACGCGCGAGCTGAAGCGCAGCGCGCGCCTCGGCGCGCCGGTCTCGGTGCTGCTGTGCGACGTCGACCACTTCAAGTCGATCAACGACCGCCACGGCCACGCGGTCGGCGACCGCGCGATCCAGGCGATCGCGTCGCGCCTCGCTGCCGAGCTGCGTGCCAACGACGCGTTCGGCCGCTGGGGCGGCGAGGAATTCCTCGCGATCCTGCCCGACACCGACGCGAGCGCCGCGCAGGTGCTCGCCGAGCGCATGCGCAACGCCGTCGCTGCCGCGCCGCTCGCCGACGACACCGTGCTGCTCGCGACCCTCAGCATCGGCGTCGCGCAGCTCGCGCACGCCGTCGACCCGGCGCCGTCCGGCACCTGGGAAGCGCTCGTGAAGGCCGCGGACGAGGCGCTGTACGCCGCGAAGGCCGGGGGCCGCAACCGTACCGTCATCGCCCACTGATCGATTGCGGTCGTCGCACCCGTCCGTCGGCGCGCGAGCTCGCACCGCTCGGTGAGCCCGCTGGACGCGTTCAGCTCGCCTGCGCGTGCAGCGCAGCGATGCGCAGGCCGCGCTCGACGCCGCGCTCGGCATTCGCGAGCGCGCGGATCGCGCGCGCCTCGGCCAGCGCGTTGCGCGCGTGCACCACGACGCGCTCGCCCGCGGGCGTCAGCCCGGTCAGGCTCTTGCCGCGGCGCACGAGCAACACGAGCCCGAGGTATTCCTCGAGCTGCTTCAGCTGCTTGGAGAGGCCGGGCTGGGTCGCGTGCACGCGCTCGGCGGCGTGCGTGATGTTGTATCCGGCGTCAACGATCGCGACGAGGATGCGGAGCTGGTTGAGCGTCATGGCGGTTGCCTCGATTCGGGGTGTGCGGCAGGCCCGCGAACGGGCCCGGAAAACGGGCGGCGCACGGATGCCAGCAACACGGGAATCGTTTGGACAGCTTGGCCACGACGAGCTCCTCGGCCCTGGATGGGACCGGGTACGTGGCCGATCCTACCGCAATCGCCCGCGGTCGCCAGCGCACGGATATGCCGATCCGTTATCTGGCCCCTGCCACGCCCCGTTTCCCGCCGGAATCGCCAGCGTCCAGGGTCGCGCCTTGGAATTGCCGCCGCTCTTCGTTCGCATCGTCGACCGGCCCGCCGCCCGCACGCGGCGACGACACGCTCGTGTTCCGCATGGGCGTCGCGTCGTCGTCACGCGGCTCGATCGTGTCGGCGCCGCCGTGCGCGAGCACGCGATCGCGGCAGCGTGAGCGCAGCGGCCGTCGCGGCCGCTGCGCGCGCCGCCGTCAGTGGGGCTGCGCTTCCGGCATCACGCGGATCGCGTCGAGGCCGTCGTCGTCGGTCGCCGCCGGTGCTTCCTCGTCGAGGCTGAACGTGATGGGCACGCGTACCCAGGCGTCCACCGGCTCGCCCGCACGGCGCGCGGGATTGAACGTCCACTCCTTCACGCCCGCGACGGCCGCTTCCTGCAACACCAGCGCGGGCTGCGCCAGGTCGGGGTCCGCGATCGCCTCGAGCACCCTGCCGTCGGCGCCGATGTGCAGCTTCAGGGTGACGTTGCCTTGCTGTCGCTCGTCGAGCGCGGCCTTCGGGTAGGAGACGCTAACGAGCTTCGCGAACGTCGGTTCGACGTCAGGGACGGCGGGCTTCGTCGCGAGCGTGCCGTCCGCCTGCGTGGCATACGACGACAGCGTGACGAGCCCGATGAACAACGCAGTGGCGGCTCCGCCGAGGCGGGTCCGCGTGGCGCGATCTTTCTTCAGCATGAGGATTCGCTCTTTCAAGGGTCGGCTGGACTGCCAGTGGCAGCCGACCGGCAGTCCAGGGACGGCCAGCTGCGTCTTGAAGATGGCTTCGGCGTAGGCGCGTCGCGCGCCGGGGCGGTCGCGCAGCACGGCGGCGTCGCATGCGAGCTCCTGGTCGAAGCGGAAGCGGCGCGCGGCGAAGTGCAGCACGGGATCGAACCAGAATGCGCAACGCAGGGCGGCGAGCACGGCGTTCGCCAGGCCGTCGCCCCGCGCGACGTGCATGCGCTCGTGTGCGAGCACGAGCTCGCGCTCGGTCGCGTCGTAGCGCAGCTCGAAGTCGGCCGGCAATGCGATGCAGGGATGCAGCGCGCCGATCGTCGCGGGCGATGCCTGCTCGCTGCGCGCGCGCACGACGAGCACGCCATCGACACGCTGTCCGGCGGCACGGTCGAGCGCCAGCGAGCGAACGTAGCGTCGTTGCTGCCGCACGAACAGTGCCAGCGTGACGAGGGCGCCGAGCAGCCACGCACCGAGCACGAGCGTCGGCCATGCGACGCCGTCGGCGTTCGCCGCGGGCGCCAGCACGGCGACCGACGGAAGCGACGGCATGGCACCCGCGAGCGGCGTCGCCGAACCGGGCAGCAGCGTCGCGAGCGCGGCGAGCGGCACCGCGAGCCACGTGGCGTAAGCGAGCTCCGCACCGAGCCGCGCACGCAGCAGCGGACGCATCGCGAGCACGACGAGCGTGGTCGCCGTCAGCGCGATCGTTGCGTTCCACAACAGCGACAGCGCGCTCACCGCTCGAGGTCCTCGATGAGGCGCTTCAGCTCCGCGATGTCGCGCTTCGACAGCTTCCGGCGCTCGCAGAAGTGCTGCACGAGCGGCGCGACGCGGCCGTCGAAAAGTCGGTCGAGCAGCGTGGTGCTTTCGCTCGCGACATAGTCTTCGCGCGCCAGCACGGGGCGATAGAGATAGCGACGGCCGTCCTTCTCGGCGGCGATCGCGCCCTTGCCGAGCAGGCGGTTCAGCAGCGTCTTCACGGTCGCTTCCTGCCAGTGCTGCTCGCCGGCGAGCACCGCGACCACGTCGTCGGCCGCGAGCGGATGCCGGTTCCAGAGCACGTTCATGACCACGCTTTCCGCCTCGGAGATCTGCATCGCCCGGTTCCGTTTACAGTCGTAATCGGTGCCGACGATTACACGCGTAAACGACGCTGTCAAGCCGGGCGCGCGCTGGTCCTCGAGCCGGCCGGCTACCGGGTGGGCACGCGCGCGAGCGCGTCGCGGCTCATCCGCCGCCCTCGCGCACGAGCACGAACACGGTGTCCGGCGCGGCGCGATCGAGCGCGCGCGCGTCGCCGCCGCGGCCATCGAGTGCGACGGCGACGTTGCCGACGCATTGCACGCTCGTGCGCGCGCGCAGCCGGTCGCGACCGAATGCCTGGCGCACGCCCGACCAGGCACGGCGCGCGACGTTCTGCGGCTGGGCGACGCGGCGTTCCTCGCAGGTCGTGGTCCACGCGCGCGCGGCGACCACGTCCAGCTGCGGCGCCGCCGACGCGAGCTCGGCCTTCGTCGGCAGGCGCCAGCGCGCGCCCGTCGATTGCGACAACCACGCCGCGTAGCGCTCCGCGTCCTCCGCGCGGATGCAACCCTGCGCCGGGCGCGGCGCGGCCGGGCAATCGAACACCACGCGATCGGTCGCTTCCAGGAAGCGACGATACGAGGCCGCGTCGATCGGCGCGCGCGTGAGCGCCAGCGCGCCCAGCGCGACGAGTGGGCCGTCCGGTGCGCGTGGCGTCGCCGCCGGCGTCGGCGATTGCGTCGGCGCTTGCGTCGGTGTTGGCGCGCCGATCGCGTCGGCCAGGCTGCGTTTCGGTTCGACCGCGGGCTGCGGCGGCGTGGCGACGACGGCGGGCGGCGCCGCATCTGGCCACAGCGCGTAGCCGGCGACGGCCGCGACCACGGCGAAGGCCGCAGCCACGAGCAACGGCGTGCGCGACCGCGACCTCGGCGGCGCCGACGCGGCGGGCAGCGGCAGCGCGGCACGCATCGCATCGGCGCTCGCGAAACGCGCGTCCGGCTGCGCGGCGAGCGCGCGGTCGAAGAACGGCTGCCAGTGCGCGAGCGCGCGCGGCAGGCGCGGCACGGGCTGCTCCACTTTCGCGAGCGCGATCGCGAGGTCGTCCTCGCCGGCGAACGGCAACGCGCCGGTGAGGTATTCCCAGGCGAGCACGCCCATCGCGTAGAGGTCGGCGCGCGCATCGACGTCCTGGCCGCGCGCCTGCTCGGGGCTCATGTAATGCGAGCTGCCGATCGCCATGTCGCGATCGGTGATGCGTTCGGCGCCGCGCACGAACGCCGCGCCGAAGTCGCCGAGCAGCGGGCGCGCATGGCGATCGAACAGGATGTTCTCCGGCTTGACGTCGCGATGCACGATGCCCGCCGCGTGCGCATGCGCGAGCGCGCCGAGCAGCGGATCGAGCAGCTCGCGCAGCTGCGCTTCCGGCAGCGGCCTGGACCACGCCGTGAGGTCGCCGCCGTGCAGCTGCGGCATCACGTAATACAGCGCGCCTTCCCTGGTGCGTCCGAACGCGTGCAGCTCGACGATGTGCGGATGCTGGAGCGCGGCGAGGCCGCGTGCTTCCTGCTCGAGCCGGCGCACGTGCTGCGCTTCGTCGTTGTCGCCCGGCGACACGACCTTGATCGCGACGCGCCGGCCGAGCGCGAGGTCGATCGCGGAATAGACCACGGCCATGCCGCCGCGGCCGAGCACGCCGTCGCAGGTGAATCCGGGGATGTTCGGGAATTCGCCCACGCGCGCGCGCCGGGAAGCGGAGCGCGATTATCGCCGATCCGCTCCCGGCGCACGCCCGGGAAGCACGCGGCCTGGCACGATCCGCCCGGCGGCTGCGTTTCCGATGCACGAACCCGTATCGGAGATGCCGACGTGGATGCAATCCGTGCCGCGAGGATGCTGGCGGCGGCTGCCGTCCTCCTGCTCCCCCTGTCCGCGCGCGCCGCCGTGTTCGTCGCGCTCGTCGGCGACGACCCGGCGTGCGGCTATCGCACGAGCGTGCTGCCCAACGCGCTGCAGTCGGCCATCGACGCCGTGCCGACCACCGTGCCGCCGGGCGACTTCCATGTCGTCCACGTCGCCCGCAGCGGCAGCTACGTCGGCACGCGAGTGCTCGTCGAGGATCGATCGCTGCGCATCGAGGGCGGCTACGCCACCTGCGCCAGCGCGCTGCCCGGCGGCACGAACACCACCATCGACGCGACCGGCGTCATCGGCGGACCGGTGCGCGTCCGCGGCACGACCGAGCGCCAGACCGTCTACCTCGCGAAGCTCACCCTGCGCGGCGGCAGCGGCAGCACCGGCAGCGGCATTTCCATCCGCAACGCCACCGTTTCGCTCGAGCGCGTGATCCCCACCGGGAACTCCGCGCTGCGTGGCGGCGGCATCGAGCTCGAGGGAACCGGGCTCGGCGCAACCGTGGTCGCGAACGGCACGACGCGCGTCATCGCGAATACCGCGACGCAGGAGGGCGGCGGCATCTCGTGCACGCGCGGCGGTCTGATGCAGCTCGCGTCGAGCACGGAGGTGAGCGGCAATGCGGCCGCGACCTCCGGCGGCGGCATCTTCGCCGATGGCTGCGCGGGCTACGCGAACGTGCTCGCGCGCTCGAACAGCTCCGCCTACGGCGGCTTCCTCTTCACGCGGTCGGGGCTCGGGCCGACGACGCTCACGCTCGGCCTCGGCCTCGGCCCGGACGACCCGACACCGGCGCTGCTCACGAACGAGGCGAGCGTCGGCGGCGGCGCCATCTTCGCGTCCGGCGACGACACGGTGATCACGATCAAGGACGCGGTCATCTCCGGCAACCGCGCCGGCAGCATCGGCGGCGGCATCGTGGCGAATACCGGCGCGCAGGTGGAAATGACGCGCTACCGCCGCCTGTGCGCGCGCGGCGACCGCTGCTCTGCGCTCGTCGACAACTCCGCCAACAACGGCGGTGGCGCACTCGCGAACTTCAGCGGCACCATCGTGTTCCGCCGTACGTTCATCGAGGGCAACTCGGCCGGCGGCGCAGGCAGCGCCGCCAGCGTGCAGGGCTCCGACGGATTCATCGGCATCCGCAACAGCCTGGTCGCCGGCAATGCCGGCCCGTCGGTGCTGCAGGTGCGCGAGTCGCTCTCCGAGGGCGCGGCCCGGCTGGTGATCGACCAGAGCACCATCGCCGGCAACCTGGGCGCCACGAGCGTGATCCGCGTGAACCCGCTCGGCACCGTGCGCATCAGCCACAGCATCGTGAACGACATCCCGACGCGCCCGGCATTCTCGCTGCCGGCCGGTTACGTGCCGGAAACCGAGTGCTCGATGTTCCACGAGATCGCGAGCGCGGTCAGCGTCGACCCGTTGTCGTTCGCGTTCTCCACCCCCGGGTTCGCGGACGCGGCGAACGGCAACTACCGCCTGCGACCGACGGCGGAGGCCACCGACCTGTGTCCGGCCGGCACGACGAGCGATCCCGACGACTTCGAATTCGACCTGCGCCCGGTCGACGCGCCGCTGCCGAACGTCGGCGGTCCGTACGACGTGGGCTTCGACGAATACGGCGAGCGCATCCTGAGCGACGGGTTCGAGACGTCGGGTTGACGGCACGCGTCGCACGAAACCGGCGCCTCGTTGTGCTGTACTAACCGCCCCGCGGCGACCCTGCGCCGCGATGCGAGGCTGCCGTGAACGGACCCGAATCGTGGTCGGCGCTCGCGTCGGACATGGATGCGCTCGTCGACCTGCCGCCGATCGAGCGCGAGGCGCGGCTCGTCCTGATCGCGCGCAGCGACGCCGCGCGCGCCGCCGCGCTGCGCGGCTGGCTCGATGCGATCGAACGTTCCGACGCGCTGCCCGCGCCGGGTTCCACGGTGGCCGCGGGCTCGCAGCTCGGGCCGTGGCGCGTGGTGCGCGTGATCGGGCCGGGCGGAATGGGCGAGGTGTTCCTCGGCGAGCGCGCCGACGGGACGTTCGATCGGCGCGTCGCGATCAAGTTGCTGCGCACCGACCGCCCGACGCCGCCCGAGCGGCTCGTGCAGGAGCGCGCGCTGCTCGCGCGGCTGCGTCACCCCGGCATCGCGCAGTTCCTCGATGGCGGCGTCACCAGCGAGGGCCGGCCGTACCTCGTCACGGAATGGGTGGACGGCGTCGGGCTCGATGCGTGGCTGGCGCGCGAGAAGCCCACGATCGCGCAACGCGTCGAGATGCTGCGCCAGGTGGCCGACGCGGTCGCCGATGCGCACGCGAACCTCGTGGTGCACCGCGACCTGAAGCCCGCGAACGTCATGGTCGACGCCAGGGGCCGCGCGCGACTGCTCGGTTTCGGCATCGCGCGCCTGCTCGACGGCGAGGACGCGCAGGCCGAAGCCCGCGATCGCGCGTTGACGCCCGCGTTCGCTGCGCCCGAGCAGCTCGCGGGCGAGGCGATCACCACGCGCACCGACGTCTACGCGCTCGGCGCGCTGCTCTACTGGCTGCTGACCGGCCGCACGCCGCACGAGACCGAAAACCTGCCGCTCGCGGCGCTCGTCGCGCGCGTCTGCGGCAGCGACCCGCTGCCGCCGAGCGCGGCCGGCCGCGGCATCGACCGCGACCTCGACGCGATCGCGCTGATGGCGCTCGAGCGCGACCCGGCGCGCCGCTACCCCTCGGCCGACGCGATGCGCGCGGACCTCGAGCGCTGGCAGCGCGGTGACGTGGTTGCCGCGCGCGTGCCGACGCGCGCCGAGCGGATGCGGCGCTGGATCCGCGCGCATCGCGCGGAGAGCGCGCTCGCGGCGGTGCTCGTGGTCGCGCTGCTCGCGGGCATCGTCGGCGTCTCCGGGCAGGCGCGCACGGCCGCGCGCGAACGCGACGCGGCGCGCGCCGAGCGCGCCGCCGCGCAGGCGCTCGCCGGCCGCAGCTACGCACTGAACGATTTCCTGACCGCCATGCTCCGCGACACGATCGCCGACGAGGAGCGGCTGACGCCGCGCGAGATGCTCGCGCGCGGCGCCGCATTGCTCGGCGGCGATCCGCACCCGGACCCGGAGAGCATCATCGCGCTCGCCGGGCTCTACGGCACGCGCGGCGACCCGGCGGCGGCGATCGCGCTGCTCGAGCCGTTCGTCGCGCAGTACGACCCGGCGATCGCGGCCGATGCGGACGTGCTCGCGCGCTGCACGCTGGCGTCGATGCAGATCGCGATCGGCAAGCTGGACGAGGCCGGGTCCACGCTCGCATCGGCGCTGCCGCGCGGCGCCAAGCTCGTGGGCACCGCGCGCGAGCCTTACCTGTCCTGCCTCGGCGCCGACGCGCGCCTCGCGGCGGAGCGCGGCGACGGCGCGCGCGCGCTCGCGCGGATCGAGGAGGCGATCGCCGAAGCGCAGCGCCTGCCGGACGGGCCGAGCCTGCGCCGCACGCGGGCGAAGCTGGAGCAGGACCTCGCGAACGTGCACGCGACCGCCGGACGCTCCGGGCAGGCGGTCGAGCACTATCGCCGCGCGCTCGCGGCGAGCGAGGCGCTCGGCATCACGGCCACGGCCGACGACGCGAGCACGCGCATCATGCTCGCCGGCCAGCTCGGCGCGCTCGGCCGCCCGCGCGACGCGGACGCCGCATTCGCGCAGGCGATCGCCGACTTCGAGAAGCTCGGTGCGCGCAGCGTGGCCATGGCCAACGGGCTGCTGAAGTGGGCTGCGCTCAAGAACACGCTCGAGCAGCCCGGGCCGGCGCGCGAGCTGATCGAGCGCGCGCAGGCCATCCGGGCGGCGCTCGGCGCGGGCGAAGGCGTCGGCACGGGCCACGCGTTCCTCGAGCTCGGCAAGGCGAGCACGGCGCTCGCGGACTACCCGCGTGCGCTGGAGGAGCTGGCCGAGGCCGAACGCGTGTTCCGCGCCGTGCTCGGCGACGACCACGCCGACGTCTACTTCGTGGAAGCGACGCGCGCGCGGGCGCTGCTCGGGCTCGGTCGCATCGACGACGCGCGGCGCGCGATCGCCCGCACCGTGGACTGGGCGCGTGCCGGCGACGCCCGCGGCACGCTCGCGCGCGTCATGCCGGTCGCGGTCGAGGTGGAGCTGGCGGCGCGCGACTACGACAAGGCGGTCGCGATCGCGCGGGAGTCGCTCGCCTTCGGCGAGGAGACGGCGCCCGGCCGTCCCGGCACCGCATGGAGCCGCGCGCTGCTCGGCCACGCGCTCGTGCTGTCGGGCGACGCCGCGGCGGGCAAGCCCTTGCTCGAGGCGGCGACCGCGGTGTTGAGCCGCGAGCTGGGGCCCGAGCACTCGCGCTCGCGCTTGGCGCAGGCATGGCTCCTCGACGCCGATTGAGCGCGCTCAGGGCGGGCAGCTCGCGCCGCCGCCCGCCGTGTCCTCGAAGCCGTTGCGGAAGGCCGGGTCGGCGCCTGCGCCGAGCTCGAACGCGTGCCGCGATTCCCTCGGTCCGCCGACGCTGTATGGCATGCTTCGCCCCGGGCGGGCTCGGCGCGGACGCGATGACGACCACGTGGTGGCTGATCGGCGGCGGCGCGCTCGCGCTCGTCGTGATCGGAATGTTCAACACGCTGGTCCGGCGGCGCAACGCCGCGGACAACGCGTTCGCGGCCGTCGACGCCTACCTGACGATGCGCTACGACCTGATCCCGAACCTCGTCGCGACCGTGAAGGCCTACGCGCAGCACGAGCGCGAGACGCTCGCCCTCGTGGTCGAACAACGCCAGCAGGCACTCGCCGGCAACCTGGACGTCGACGCGCGCGTGCGCCTCGACAACAGCATCGCGCACGGCGTGCAGCGCCTCATGGCGCTCGGCGAGGCGTATCCCGAGCTCAAGGCCAGCCACAACTTCCAGCAGCTGCAGCGCGCGCTCAACGAGGTCGAGGAGCGCATCTCGGCCGCGCGTCGAGCGTTCAACGCGTGCGTGCTCGAGCTCAACAACGCGGTCGACATGTTCCCGATCAACCTCGTCGCGGGAATCGCCGGCTTCAAGCGGCGCGCGTTCTTCGAGGCGCCGGAATTCGCCCGCGGCGCGGTTCGCGTCTGAGGGAGCAGCCCGCATGAGCGCGGACGCGAGCGCGGAACGGTTCCACGCGCACTTCCAGGAAGTCGTGCGCAGCCAGCTCGTCTCCGTCAACCAACACCGCACGCGCACGATGCGCGCGATCGTGGGATGGTGGTCGGTGCTCGTGCCGGTGCTGCTGGCGATCGGCTACGGGCTGATGCAGCTCGACCTGTCGGGCGACGCCGGCAAGTTCTGCTTCTCCGTGTGGTTCTTCGGCCTGTTCGTCGCGCTGATCGTGCCCTGGACGAAGTACTACGACCCGTTCCGCAAGAGCTTCAAGCAGCAGCTCATCGCGCCGCTCATCCGCGCGTACCGCGACGGGATGACTTATGCGCCGGAAGATTCGGTGAAGCGCGACGAGTTCGACGACTCGGGCATGTTCCGCGAACGCTCGCTCACCAATTTCAAGGGCGAGGACCGCGTCGACGGCTGCATCGGCGCGACGCCGTTCCACTTCTCCGAGGTGGACGCCGAGAACGTCACGAGCAGCGGTTCCGGCAGCAACAAGAAGCGGCACACCTACCCGATCTTCCGCGGCCTGTTTTACGTCGCCGAGTTCAACAAGGACTTCAACGGCACGGCCTATGTGCTGCCCGATCGCGCGCAGAGGCTGCTGGGCAGCGTCGGCCAGATGCTGCAGTCCGGCAAGTCGCCGTACGGCGAGCTCGTGAAGCTCGAAGACCCGGAGTTCGAGCGCGAGTTCGTCGTCTACTCGAGCGGCCAGGTCGAGGCGCGCTACATCCTGTCCTCGGCGATGATGCAGCAGCTCCACGCGCTGAAGATGCGCACGAAGAAGAAGCTCCGCATCGGCTTCGCCAACTCGCGGCTCTACGTCGCGATCGCCTCGGGCAAGAACCATTTCGAGCCGCGGCTGTTCCGCGAGATCCAGCGTAGCCTGTTCCGCGAGTACTGGGACGTCCTCGACATCTTCGTCGGGATCGTCGAGGAACTGAACCTCAACACCCGGATATGGACGAAGTCATGAACGAATCCGCTGCGAGCTCCGAGCGGTTCCATGCGCATTTCGAGCAGGTGCTGGCCGAGAAGCTCGAGGCCGCGAATGCCGAGCGCCGACAGACGCTCCGCTCGATGGTCGTCGCGTGGTTCATGTACTGCACGCCGCTCGTCGCGCTCTCGGTGCTCGGCTTCCTGATGCAGAGGGACTGGGGCGACTTCGCCGGATTCCTGATGTACGGACCGCTGCTGGGCCTGCTGTTCGGCATCTTCGTGCCGATCAACCGATACCACACACCGTACAAGAAGAACTTCAAGCAGTCGCTCGTCGCGCCGCTCGTCGCCGCGTACCGTCCGGGCACGCGCTATTCGCCGTCGGCCGGCATCGAGCGGCACGAGCTCGACAGCTCCGGCCTGTTCCGCAACCCGAGCCCGAACCGTGTGCGCGGCGAGGACCGCGTCGACGGCACCATCGGCGACGTGCGGTTCCGCTTCTCCGAGGTCTACGCCGAGCACGAGAAGACGTGGGTGGGCGACGACGGCCAGAACAAGTCGAAGACGATCCACGTCTTCAAGGGCCTGTTCTACGTCGCCGAGTTCAACAAGCACGTCAGCGGCAGGACCTACGTCTTCCCGGATCGCGCGCAACGGCTGCTCGGCGGCCTGGGCCAGTTGCTGCAATCGGGCGACAAGACCTACGGCGAGCTCGTCAAGCTCGAGGATCCGGAATTCGAGAAGCAGTTCGTCGTGTATTCGACGAACCAGGTCGAGGCGCGCTACGTGCTGTCGTCGTCGCTGATGCGCAAGCTCGTCGCGCTGCAAGCGCGCACGCGCAAGCCCATGCGCATCGCGATCGCGAGCTCGCACCTCTACATCGCGATCGAGACCGGCGAGGACAACTTCGAGCCGAGCCTGTTCACGCCGATCGACCGCGCGCTGTTCCAGGAATTCTGGGACGTGCTCGACATCTTCGTCGCCATCGTCGAGGAGCTGGACCTCGACACGCGCATCTGGACCGTGGCCTGATTGTCCCTGGCGGTGCCGCGTGCAGGCGTACCGGCCCGATGGCCGTCCGCGGCCATTGGCCAATGGTGCGGGGCGGCAGTTGAGCGGCATCAGCACGACTGCGTCGTCGTCGCCCCGCCGCAGTAGCGTTGCGCTCAGTCGCTCGCGCCGAACCACGGTGCGAGCGCGACGTCGATGGTCGTGTCGTCGTCGATCGCCTGCACCTGGCCGTCCTGCACGAGCACCTGCAGCGACTTGCCGCGGCCGTGCAGCGCGGCGAGCGCGGCGGCCGATTCGGGAGCGATCGCCGTCACGCGCAGGTTGCCGCAGCGCTCGACGGCGGCGCGGGTCTTTTCCCACCAGATCCCGGCGCTGCGCCCGCCGTACGGGTACACGCGGACTTCGCGCGCGCGGCCGCACGCGCGTCGGATGCGCTGCTCGTCGGGCTGTCCGACCTCGATCCAGCGCTCGATGCCACCGGTGAGGTCGCGCTCCCACAGGTCGGGCTCGTCGTCGGTGCTCAGGCCCTTGCCGAATTCCAGGCGCTCGGCGGCGTTCAGCGCGAACGCGAGCACGCGCACCATCACGCGCTCTGCGGTCTCCGACGGATGCTGCGCGATCGTGAGTCCGTGCGTGGCGTAGTAGTGGCGATCGAGGTCGTTCACCTGCAGCTCGATCTTCACGACCGTGGACTTGAGTGCCAAGCGCGGCTCCCCATGTAATGCGATGTGGTCGTGCAGCGTAACGCGGCGGTTGCCGATCTGCAGCGAACTGAATGCACGATGCCAAAGGTCGTCAACCAGGGCGCCGCGCACGACCTGCACGCCGTTATAGTCCCCCGCTGCCGATCCCGGAGTCGAAGATGGAAGGCAAGAAGCTCACGCGCTCCGACAACCGCATGATCGCGGGCGTCTGCGCCGGCATCGCCGAGTACCTCGGCTGGTCGGTCGGACTCACGCGGCTGCTGTTCGTGCTGGTCTCGGTGCTGTCCGTCGCGTTCCCCGGCATCCTCGTCTACCTGGTCCTCTGGATCATGATGCCCTCGCGTCGCTGACGGCCGGACGGCACTGTGAGCCCACCAGCGGTTGCGTCACGCCAGACAGCCTCGCGAGGGGCTACGCACCGCCCTGGAAAAGACGGAAGCAAGATCGTGGTCGCGAAGATCCAGCCCTGCCTGTGGTTCGACAAGGACGGCGAGGAGGCCGCGCGCTTCTACGCGGACACGTTCCCGGACACGCGCATCGACGCGATCCGCCGCTCGCCCGGCGACTATCCGTCCGGCAGCAAGGGCGACGTGCTGACGATCGAGATGCACATCCTCGGCATGCCGTTCCTGCTGCTGAACGGCGGGCCCGAATTCGAGTTCGACGAAGCGGTGAGCTTCCAGGTCGCGACCGAAGACCAGGCCGAAACCGATCGCTACTGGAACGCGATCACCGGGAACGGCGGCCGCGCGAGCATGTGCGGCTGGTGCGAGGACCGCTTCGGCCTCTCGTGGCAGATCACGCCGAAGCGCCTCACCGAATACCTGGCGAAGGGCGGCGAAACCGCCGAGCGCGCGTTCAAGGCGATGATGACCATGCAGAAGATCGACATCGCCACGCTGGATCGCGCGGTGGCCGGCGACGGCTGACGAGCGTCGGCTACGACTACCACGCCGGCTCGATCGACACCGCGCGCGAGCGCGAGCGCTCAGCGCTGCTTCTTCTGCTCGGCCGCCGCCCACATGTTGTCGACGAGGTTGGGGTAGCGGCGGCCGGCGCGCTCGGCGCGCGCCTTCGCCTTCGCCTTCCAGGCCGCATCGAGCCTTGCCGTGGGGCGCTTGCCCTTCGGCTTCGCGCGCTGCCACGGCGGCGGCTGCTTCGCCGACTCGATGCGCTTCGTCGTGTGCCTCGTCGCCATGCGAGTGCCTCCGTTCGCCGCTCAGCGCGCCGACGATTCGTCGGCGTCCCGCGCGGCATCGTGGTCGCCGCCGAGGTGCAGTCCGGCCGCGATCCCGAGGCCGCCGGCACCGGCGGCACCCGCACCGCCGCCACCGCCACCACCACGTCCGACCCCGCGCTCGCCACGGTCGCCGCCGTCGCGGGCGCCTTCGCCACGACCCTTGCCGCCGCCACCGCCGCCCTGCCGCGTCGGGCCCTGGTGCGGGATCTCGAGATCGGTCGGCACGGGCTCGAGGTCGAGCACGTCGCGGATGAAGGCGCGCAGCGACACCACGAGCTCGGTCGTGCGCACCTTGCGCCCGGCCGCGAGGTCCGACGCCGCGCGCGCGGCGAGCCGCACCTGCTCGTCGGTGCCGAGCAGCAGGATATCGGAGAGCGCCGCCTCGACCGCGTCGCGGATGCGCCGCGCACGATCGGACCCCTCGCCCGTCGCGTCGCCGCCGCGGCGGCGAAGCTCGCGCTTGTGCGCCGGATCCACCTCGATGTCGCCCGTGAATGAGCCGCCTAGCGTGCGGTACGCGGCGATCAGCGTGCGCAGCCGCTCGTTGATCTGGCGGTTCTCGCGCTCGCGTCGTTGCTGCACCAGCTGCATCGTGAGCAGGCGGATGCCGACGCCGATCAATGTGACGAGCGCGAGGCCGACAATGGTGGTCAGCGCCGCTTCCCAGGAATCGAAATTGAAACCGCGCATGCCGGCCACCTCCTCGCCTCGCGCAGTGTGACGCGTCCCGCGCGCCGCGATGTAGCGAGATGCAACCCGGGCCCCGCCGGCGACGACCGGTTGCATGCCGTTCCTGCGTAGGATGGAGATCCGGCAGTTCGTGGGGCACCCGATGGGCGGCGCGCGTTCCTGTCTGCGGCCATTGCTGGACGTGCTGCCCACCCTGGTGGTGATCGGCATGCTCGCCGTCGTGGGCGTGCAGGCGGCGCTCGGCGGCTGGTCGGGTTTCGACCGCCGGCTCGCGGCGTTCGCGCTGATCGGCACGCTGATGGAAATCGGCGGCTGCCTCGTGGACCTGATGGGAACCGCCGCGCTGGAAACGCGCGCGCTCGGTTGGCGGCTCGCGGGCTTCTTGATGAGCCTCGCCGTGATGTGGTTCCTCGCGCTCCCCGCGCTGGTCCTCGCCCACCTCGTCGGTGCGTCGCCGTTCCTGCTCGCCGTGGGTTTCGTCGTGCCGCGCTTCCTTGCCGTCGTCTGGATGCCGCCGCGCGACGAGCTGGAGCGGCTGCGCGTGCTCGCCTACGCGAACGACCGCGCATTCTCGCTGCGCCTCGGCGTGCTGCTCGGCATGCCGGCGTGGTCGACGTGCATCGCGATCGTGGCCATCCAGCGCGGCTTCGGCGGCGAGGTATCGGGCTGGGTGGTCGCAGCGGCGTGCGCCGGGATCGCCGCGTGGCTCGCGCTCGCGGTCGCCGCGAGCTGGAACGCGTGGTCGCCCGCGTTCGGCCGCTTTCCGCAGCGCCTGCTGAACCGCGAGCCGTGGTTCGGCTTGCTCGACCGATTCGCCAGCGCCGAGCTCCGGAAGGCGCGTGCCCTCGAGCGCGATGCCGAGCTCGAACGCGCCCGCGCGTGGCAGGCGCGCGTCGCCGGCTAGCGCTTCGTGCGCGTGACGCGCTTGCGCGGTGTCCGTCGCATGAGCTTCGCGCGGCCCGCCTCGAGCTCCTCGCGAGTGAGCGAGCCGTCCACGTTCGCGTCCATGCGAGCAAACATCTTCCGCGCGCCGCGCCGGTGCTCGCCGCGCGTGAGCGCGCCGTCGCCGTTCTCGTCGATCGCCGCGATCTTCCGCTTGGCGCTCATCGCGCCGCGTTTCGGTTTGCGGCCCGTCACCTTCACCTGCGCCGCGTCCATCTCCGCCGCCGTGACCTTGCCGTCGGCGTTCGCGTCCATCGAGTCGAACATCCGCCGTGTCGCGGCGTCGTGCTCGGCGCGCGACACGCGGTCGTTGTGGTCGGTGTCCATGCCGTCGAACCGTGCGTCGGCGACCTTCGCCGCCATCGACTTCGCCACCAGGTAGACGCCGGCGGCCAGCGCGGCGGCGCCGACCAGGACTCGGGAAAGGGACATGGTTGCATCTCCGCGGGATCGAGCCGCGATTGTGGGGCGTCGCGCCGCGGCGGCGGGCAAGCTGCGACCTGAGTTGACGTCCGGGCGGCGCGGGTGCCTCAGCGCCGCCGGCGTGCGCCCGCGCGGCGGATCTCGCCCGCATTCCGCAGCACGCGGCGCGCGAACGGCGCGAGCGCGGCGCCCGCGACGTCGTGCACACCGGGCCGCAGCGCGGCCTGCGCGAACGACGCCGCGGCCTCGGCGCCGGCGAACCATTTCTCCCACGCGACGGCCTGCCAGCCGAACCACGCGCGCACCGGATCGCTGGACGTGAGCTCGTTGGCGAGGCGATGCGCGGCGACGAAGGGCGCCTGCAGCGCGATCGCCTGCAGGTGGTCGGCGGGGCTGCGTCGGGAGGATTTCATGCCGCGAGGGTACGCGATCGAGCGCGAGCCGCGCGTGACGAGCGGTGACGCGTCACCAGCCGGCGATGCGCGGCCAGCAGGCGGCGATCTCGCGCGGTCCGCCGCCGAGCACCTGGTAGGCCGCGTGCTGCGCTGCCGTCGCGCAGGCATGGTTCGGCAGTATCCGCACCAGCGTGCCGACCGGCAGCTCGGGCAGCGCCGCGCTCGAGCCCGCGCGCACGGCGACGATCCCGTGCTCCTGGTTCGCCGACTGCACGACGAGGTCGCCGTAGGGATTGCCATCGACGTCGCAGACCAGCCCGTAGCCCTGGTCGACGGACTGGCTCGCCGTGCCGCGGTCGCGCGACAGCGCCATCCACCCGGCATCGACGAGGATCCAGCCCTTCGCGCGCTGGTGGCCGATCACGCTCGCGAGCACCGAGATCGCGATGTCGTCGACGGCGCACACGCCGAGGCCCGCCATCACGAGGTCCATGAACACGTACACGCCGACGCGCGCCTCGCTGACGCCGGCGAGGTCGCGCGCGAACGTCGCGGTCGGCGTCGAGCCGACGCTCACGACGGGGCAGGGCAGGCCGGCCGCACGCAGCGCGTTCGCGCACGCGACCACGCCGGCCCGCTCGCCTTCGGCGGCCGTGGCGATCGCATCGGCGCCGGCGGTGTCGTACGAGCCGCCCGCATGCGTCATCACGCCGCGCAGCTCCGCGCCGCCGTCGTGGAGGATGCGGCCGATCGCCACCAGCCGTGCATCGCCGGGCGCGACGCCCGCGCGATGGTCGTCCGCGTCGATCTCGATCAGCACCGGGATGCGCTCGCCGTGCGCGCGGCACGCGTCGGCCACGGCGCGCGCCTGTTCCTCGCTGTCGAGGATGATCGAGAGGTCGATGCCGCGCCGGCGCAGCTCGACCACGCGCGCGAGCTTGCCCGGCGCGATGCCGACGGCGTACAGGATGTCGCGCACGCCCGCGTCCGCGAACGCTTCCGCCTCGGCGAGCGTCGACACCGTCGCGCGGCCCGCGGCCGAGCGCATCATGCGCCGCGCGATCTCGGCGTTCTTCGCGGTCTTCAGGTGCGGCCGCGCCGCGACGCCGAGCACGGCCAGCTTCGCGTCCATCCGCGCGATGTTGCGGTCCATGCGGACCGGATCGAGCACGAGGCAGGGCGTCGCGAGTTCGTCCAGGCGCATGCGGTGAGTGTATGGGCCGCCAGCGCGCCGCGTCATCCGGTCAGC
This sequence comes from uncultured Pseudomonadota bacterium, assembly GCA_937996755.1. GTDB lineage: Bacteria > Pseudomonadota > Gammaproteobacteria > Xanthomonadales > Ahniellaceae > CALKUS01. Next base: position 56,897 of record CALKUS010000175.1, read on the forward strand.
ACGCCGTATCGGTGACCCGGTCCCAGCACTTGCTCACGGTGGGCGTCTGCACGCGGATCGCGCGCGGTTCCAGGCCGAGCTGCACGATGATGGAGTCGATCGAGCCGGACTGGAGCTGGAAGAGCAGCGACCACGCACTCGGCCACGTGATGCGATCGAGCCAGTCGTTGCTGTCCTGCGCGCCTGCCGCGTATCGCGACAGCGTCACGTTCGTCATCGGGCTGCCGACGGAGGCCGCGAACGCACATTGAACCGTCGTGTGCGCATCGAGCGCAGTGCCGCCGGCGGCGTCGAGAACGATGCTGGCGAGGCCGTAGTTCGTGGCGCCGACGGTCGAACCGCTGATCGTGCGGAATTGCAGCAGTGGGCTCGTCGCGACGACGCGGCGGCCAGTGAAGCCAGGCGGCGGATCGCCCTGCGCGAGCGTCGACAGGTACGAACCGCAGCCGCCGCTGCCGCTGACCTGGTTCAGCGCCACGTCGTAGCTGACCACGCCGTTGACGGTGATCTTCCGGTACGCGAGGAACAGTTGCACGCGCGGCGCGTAGCCAGGATCCGCCGACGGTTCGTACTGGACGCTGGCGATCCGGACGTCGTCGAACTGGAACAGCGCGGCCGACGTGGTCCCCGCCGCGACGAGCTCGATCCTGGCGCGCTGGAAAGACGTGGTAACGCCACGCGCGAGGTTGTCGAACAGCAGCGGCAGGAAACCGTCCGCGGCGATCGTCACCTGCAGCTCCTGTGCCTGGGGGGAGCCCGCGTTTCCGCCGATGCTCGCCAGGTTGCGGCTCAGGCCGATCGACATCGAGCGCAGCGAAAACGTCGTCGGCGCGCCCGTGAGCCCGGTGGGCTCGAGCGTCATCGTGCCGATGGGCGTGTCCACCACGGGCGGCGGCTCGGTGCTTCCGGGCGGGCCGATCAGCGAGACGCCGGCGCCCCAGCCCGCGGCGGTCTTCGGTCCGTACAGGCGCGTCGCTTCGGTATCGAGGTAGAACTCGCCGACGCGGCCGAGCGCCGCCGCTGGCGCGCCGGCCCCGTTCAACACGGCAAGGCCGTCGACCGGCGCGTCGACGCACTGCCACGCACCGCCGGCGCCCTTCGCCGGCAACTGGCCGGCGCCGCACGCGAGCGTCGCGAGCGTATCGGCGTCGGCGCCGTCCGCGAGCGTCGGCGGCACGCCGGTGACGCCGGACCGCGGCACCGTCAGCGCGGACTCGCCGAATTGCGACCAGAGCGCGAGCGGCACCGATCCCACGCGTTGGCGGGGCGCGAGTGTCTCGAATACGGGCGAGCCCGCGAGCCGCACGTCCAGCTCGAGCCAGGCCTCGGCGTCGAGCACGTCGAGCCCGAAGTCGAGGTCGACCGCGAACTGGCCGGCCACGACCGGGGTGGCCGGGAGCTCCAACTGGCTGCCGATCGCATTGCCGCCGGTGGGTGCGTCGTAGAGACGCGCGCGGAGGTCATAGCTGCCGGTGGCGACTGGCGCTTCCGTGTCCGTCAGCGTGCCGACGTACGAGAACTTCGTGTCGGGCTGCTGCGCACGCACTGTCGCGAGCGACCCGGCGACGAGCAACGCAACGAGGAGTATCAGGCGCATGCGCATCCGGGGCACCTCATTCGAAGCCGTTGGCGAACAGCGGGTCGGCCGGCGGGATGGAAATCGATTGCAGGGGGAATGCGCTGACGACGAACCGTGCGCTCGTGCCTGGCGCCTGGTGGATCGAGCTGGAAACGCCCGTGACGCGAAAGCGCGAGCCGCTCGAAGCACCGGCGACGCCGGCCACGCGCCCGACGAATGCCGATGCCGGCGTCGCGACGGCGACGAGCAGCACGCAATGCGCGAGCACGCGTGTGAAGCGCCGGTGGCCGGCCGATCCGCTGCCTTGCACGAAAACCCCCTGTCCTCCGGCCGGGGCGCGGCGCGGAGGTCGCGTGCAATCTAGCATCGGCTGCTGCGAACTTCGCGTGGCGCCGCCGCGCGTCGGCCCGCCAGCGTCTCAGGTCGCGCCGACGGCGTGCCCGTTCTGCCGCCGGCCCAGCAGCGCGCCGAGCAGCGTGGTCGCGAAGACGGCAGCCGTGAAGACGATGTTGCGCAACGCGCCGTCGTTGCCGGCATCGGACAGCGCGCCCACGACGAGCGTGATCGCGCCGAGCACGGCGCCGAGTGCGAGCTCGCGCTGCCGCGCCGCTCGCGCGCAGCAGTAGCCGCCCGCGAACGCGGACGCGACGGAAACCAGCTGGATCGCAAGTCGCGTGGCGACCGCGAGCTGCAGGTGGTCGAAGCGCGCCTGCACGGGCGCGAGCAGCGTGGCGAGGTGCAGCAGGCTGCCGGCCACGCTCGCGCCCACGAATGCGACGAGGAAGCCGAGCAGCAGCGCGTCGAGCGGCGCGCCCGGCCGCGCGCTGGCGACGACCAGCGCGGCGCGCGGCGCGGCGTAGGGATCGTGCGTCGGTGCCTGCGTCGCCATGCGCCGCCTGTTGCGTAGCAACGCCGCGAGCATGGCCCGCTTCAGCCCGCCAGCCACTCGCGCGCGGCCGCCTCGCTGAGGAACGCGCGGCCGTCGATGCCACGCAGCCGGGTCCAGACTTCGGCGACGCTCGCACGTCGTTCGGGCGACGGTTCCAGCACGACCCACGCGAGCTTCGCGTGGCCCCAGTGCCGGCTGATCACGTCGTCGACCAGCGTCTGCACCTCGTGCAGTGCGGGCGTGCCGAACATGGCGTCGACGACGAGTACGCCGCGCACCGCCGGCTCGCGGCTGCACGCGGCGGCCGTCGACCACAGGCGCACCTGCGGCGCGAGCGCGCGAGGCTGCCGCGGCCCCGCGACGACGCAGGTGCCGTCGGTTTCGCGTGAGACGGTGACCGGATAGCCACCGCCCGGCGCGGGCGGCAACTCGACGAACGAATCCTGCGGCAGGGCCATGGCGGCGCACTCGGGTGACGTGGCCATCGTGGCACCCGTGCGCCCGGCGCGGCACACGCCGATCGTCACGGGTCGTTGCGACCGATCGGACCGCGCAGCTACGGCAACGCCCGTCCTCACGGTATCGCGATGACCACCTTGCCGCGTGCGCGGCTGGTCTCGAGGTAGCGGATCGCGTCGGGCACCTCGGCGAGCGCATAGCGGCGATCGATCACGGGCGTCACCTTGCCCTCGGCCATCATCGTGGCGAGCAGCGCGAGGTCGCCGGGGTTCAGCTCGGACAGCATCATCCCGAACTCCTGGCGCACGAACGGCGACAGGAACATCGCCTTGATCGGGCTCGCGAGCGGCCCCAGCCACTTGCCGTCGGGGCCGCCGATGATCACGAAGCGGCCGTCGTCGGCGAGCACCCGCCGGTACTCGAGGAGCCCGTGGCTGCCGACCATGTCGACGATCACGTCGTATTTCGTGCTGCCGAGCGTGAAATCCTCCCGCGTGTAGTCCACCACGTGGTCGGCGCCGAGCGAGCGCACGAGGTCGACGTTGCGCGTGCTGCAGACGCCGGTGACCTCCGCACCGAGCGTCTTCGCGATCTGTACCGCGAACGTGCCCACGCCGCCCGATGCGCCGTTCACGAGTACCTTGTCGCCCGGTTTCACGCGACCTTTGTCGCGCAACGCCTGCAGCGCGGTGATCGCGGCGACCGGCACCGCAGCCGCCTGCTCGAACGTGAGGTTCGCCGGCTTCGCGACGACGTTGCGGTCCTCGCGCACGACGACGTACTCGGCGAACGCGCCCGTGCGGCCACCGAACACCTCGTCGCCCGGCTTGAAGCGCGTGACATTGGCGCCGATGGCCTCGACCGTGCCGGCGAAATCCACGCCGAGCCGCGAGCTGACCGGCCGGCCGATTCCCGCGTCGAGCCGCATGATGTAGGGCGTGCCGTGCAGGTAGTGCCAATCCAGCGGGTTCGCCGCCGCCGCGCGCACGCGCACGAGTACCTCGCCGTCCGCGGGCACGGGCTTCGCGACGTCTTCCAGCGCCAGCACGTCGGCGGCGCCGTAGCAGCGCTGCACGATCGCCTTCATGAGTGTCGTGCCGGTCGGCACGGGGGGCGGCGCGAGACACGCCGAATCCCAGCTCACCACGATCGCGGCGGGGATCGTCGCGGCCACCGCCAGGAGCGCGAGCGCGCGCAGGATCTTCGTGAATCGTCGGCGTGCCATGGGTGCGTTCCGTGCCTTGGGCTGGAGGCGAGCATGCGCGCGGCGCGCCGTGCGCGGAATGCGCGTGCGACGGACGACGGCAGCGCGCCGCCGGGCTGCGGCGGGCCGCGACGGGCGGCGTGGCGCGTTCCTGCCGCTCGCGTCGCATGGTCGGGTGGTCCCCCACGGAATCCGCCGATGCCCGCCGCCACCCGTGCCTTCCTGCTGGCCAGCCTGCTGACCGCCGCGCCCGCGCTCGCGGGCGGGCCGGAGTTCGCCACGCCGCTCAACGTGATCGGCAGCAAGGACATCGTCGCCGCACCCGCGATCTCGCCCGGCGACGTGCTCGAGCTGCGCGCCGGACCGGGTTCGGACCCGGGCACGTTCAACGTCGCCGCGCTGGTGCGCGGCGCGGGCAGCACGACGGCGATCAGCCTGCTCAACGTGCGCCGGCTCGGCGGCACGACGCCGCCCGCGACGATCGACATCAACGCGATCCCGCTGACCGCGGTGTCGAACGTGCAGGCGTTCTCGCTCGGCGGCGGTTGCCGCTCGGGCGCGACGGCGGTGTTCCCGTTCGTGCAGAACAACGCCAACAACTTCCGGCCGTACGTCATGCGCGTGACGAACGGCGTACCGCTGGTGTCGCCGCTGGCGATCGCCGGCAGCGACAACATCCACTCGATCGAGTGCACGACCGACCCGAACGGGAACGACGTGTACTACGCCGTGGCGAACGCCACGCAGGCGCGCGTCGAGCTCTGGAAACAGGTGGGCGCCGGCGTGCCCGCGTCGGTGTTCACCAACCTGCCGCAGCTGTTGTCGCCGTTCAACGGCGGCATCCGCCCGATCATGGCGACGATCGAAGGCTCGTTCTTCGGCAGCGTGATCGTGGTCCAGTACCAGCGCACGAACGGCCAGATCGCGAACTACGTCGTGCAGCTCAACCCGATCAACCTGGCGGCGACCTGCCTGCTGTTCACGCAGTCGCCGGTGCCGAACACGTTCACGGTGGTGCGCGAAGGCCGCATCATCTCGCTGCGCGGGCTGGCGACGCTCGCGAACTCGGCGACGAGCGCGGGCGACCCCGACCGCAACGGCACGGCCGAGCTGGTGCGATCGCCCGTGCAGACCTGCGCCCCGACGCTCGTGAACAAGGGCAGCGCGGCCGGCGGCAACGGCTTCAACTGGACCGGCTACGGCGCGGTCGCGAACCCCGCGCGCGGATGGGCCTACATCGGCAACGGCAACAGCCTCGTGCGCGTCGACCTCGACAGCACGGCCACGCAGAACCTCGCCGTGCCGCTGCTCGGCCCGGGCGGCCCGTACGACTTCGTGGGCGGCAGCAACGCCGACGACAAGACCTTCGGCATCTACCAGATCGGCACGCGGCCCGGCGCGCCGCGCGAGCTGCGCTTCACGCTGTCGGCCGAATACCGCGGCGACGGGCGGTTTGCGTCCGACTTCGAGGGCCCGGCGCTCGACCGCGCCCTGGATTTCAATCAGTGACCGGGCGGGCCGGCTGCGAGCGATGTCGCCGAGGAATTCGACAGCGGCGCGTACGCGCCAGTGGGACACTGCGCTCCCCCAGCCGGAGATCGCGCCGTGTCCCAGCCATCGCTCGCCACTCGATTCGCCGCGCTGCACGTGAAGGGCAGGCCCGTGGTGCTGTTCAACGCGTGGGATGCCGGCAGCGCGAAGGCGATCGCCGCGGCCGGCGCGCCGGCGATCGCGACGAGCAGCTGGGCGGTCGCGGCGGCGCACGGCTACGAGGACGGCGAGGCGATTCCGTTCGCGTTCGTCGAGGCGCTGGTCGCGCGCGTGGTCGCGTCGGTGCCGCTGCCGGTGACGGCCGACGTCGAAGGCGGCTACAGCGACGATCCCGCCACCTGCGCGGCGAACGTCGCGCGGCTGGTCGACCGCGGCGTCGTCGGCATCAACTTCGAGGACCGCGTCGTCGCGGGCAAGGGCCTGCACGCGATTCCCGCGCAGGCCGCGCGCATCGCCGCGATCCGCCGCATGGCGGACGCGCGCGGCGTGCCGCTGTTCATCAACGCGCGCAGCGACGTGTTCTTCGGCGCCGCCGCGGGCGATCCGGTAGCCGACGCGCTCGCGCGCGCGAAGGCCTATGCCGACGCCGGTGCATCGGGATTGTTCCTGCCCGGCCTGGTCGAGATCGACACGATCGCGAAGATCGCGGCCGCGACGCCGCTGCCGCTGAACGTGATGGTGATGCCTGCGCTGCCCGATGTGCGCGCGCTCGCTGCCGCGGGTGTCGCGCGGATCAGCCACGGTCCCGCGGCGTACGTGCGTGCGATGGACGCCGTGCGGACCGGTGCGCAGGCCGCCTACGCCTGACGCGGTCGCGCAAGCCCATGGCAGCGAAGAAGGCGAGCTCGGATCCCGGTGTCGATGCGCTCGTGGCCGCGCTCGACCACCCGCTCGCGGCAGTGATCGCCGCGTTGCGCGCGCTCGTGCTCGCTGCCGACGCGTCCATTTCGGAAGGGGTGAAATGGAATTCGCCCAGCTTCCGCACGTCGGGCGACTTCGCGACGCTGCACCTGCGCGCGAAGGGCTCGATCCTGTTGATCCTGCACCTCGGTGCCAGGCCGCGCACGCTCCCGAAAGGAGCGATCGCGGATCCGCAGGGCCTGCTGCAGTGGCGTGGTGCGGATCGCGCGTCGATCGCCTTCACCGGCACGAAAGACGTTCGCGACCACGCCGCGGCAGTGACCGCGATCGTGCGCCAGTGGATCCGGCACGTGCCCTGATCGCGCGGGGACCTACTCCTCGACGAGCTCGACCGTGGCCATGCCACCGCCGAGGCTCAGGCCGACGCCCTTGACGGTGCCGCGCAGCTTCAGCACGACGCCCTTGTCGTTCTCGTATTCGGCCTGGACTTCGCTCGATCCCGCCATCGCGGTGCGGCTGACCGACGTGTACTTGCCGGCGAAGTCGTCGAGCTTCACGAGGTTCAGCACGTCGCCCGTGGCGCTCACTTCCTTCACCGCCTTCATGCCGACGCCGGCGCTCGCGGTCTTGAACGTGAACGCGTAGTCCTTGCCGCCGTAGTGCAGCGTGCCCTTGCCGGCCGTGCCGCCCATGATCAGGCGCATCTCCTCGGACTTCAGGTCCACCGTCGCGTCGGCGGCGCTGGCGGAGACCGTCCAGTACAGCGCGACGACTGCACCGAACATCGCGCGTGCAACGAGCGAGCGTAGCGGTTTCATGGTGCACCTCCGCGGGCGATGTCCGCACGATAGGCCCGCCCGGCCGCGCGGACAATGCGCATTGCCCGAAGGGGCGGGCGTAGCATGCGCGCATGTCGACGAAGAAGGGCGCCGGAAGGGCGCCGGCTCCCCCGGGCCAGGACCCGGCGCTGCTGCGCCGCCTGCTGCGCGCGAAGGACCGCATGGACGCGGCGTCGCACGAGCAGTGGCCGGTGTCGCGGCTGGCGCGCGTGAGCCGCGTGTCCGAAGCGCACTTCGCACGCTGCTTCAAGCAGGCGTTCGGCGTGCCGCCGCATCGCTATCTCCTGACGCGGCGCATCGAACGCGCGACCGCGCTGCTGCGCGACACCGACACCGACATCACCGCGATCGCGTTCACCACCGGCTGGAGCAGCCTCGGCACGTTCGGCCGCACGTTCCGCGACGTCACGGGCGAATCGCCGGGCGAATGGCGCGCGCGCGAGAAAGCGGTCGCGCACGAGCCGGAAAAGGTGCCGGGGTGCTTCCTCAGCGCCGCGCACCGGCCCGACCTCACCATCGCAGTTTCGGAGAAGCGACGACTGGAGGCCGCCGATACGATCGCCGCACCTTCAGAGGAGCAACGCAAATGACCCAGGGTGTGGCAGTGGCCGGAATCTACGTGCGCGACCAGGACGAAGCGCTGTCGTTCTACGTCGACAAGCTCGGGTTCACCGTCCATACGGACGCGAAGAACGGCAATTACCGCTGGCTCACGGTGCAGCACCCCGAGCAGTCGTCGTTCCAGCTGGGGCTGTTCGCGCCCGGACCGCCGACGCTGGACGCCGCGAGCGCGCAGGCGCTGCGCGAGCTCGTCGCGAAGGGCGCGATGCCGCCGCTCGTGCTCGTCGTGTCGGACTGCCGCGCCGCGCACGCACGCATGAAGGCGGCCGGCGTGGAGTTCACGCAGGAGCCGGTCGACCGCTACGGCACCGTCGATGCGGGTTTCCGCGATCCATCCGGCAACGGATGGAAGATGATCCAGTCGCGCTGAGGAGGATTCGCCATGAACTTCAGCCGATGGATCCGCCAGCTGCACCGCTGGCTGTCGATGGCCTTCACGTTCGGCGTGATCGCGTACGTCGTCGTGATGCAGAACGGCACGCCGCCCGCCTGGGTGGGACTGCTCGCGCTCGTGCCGCTGGTCCTGCTGCTGCTGTCCGGGCTGTACCTGTTCGTGCTGCCGTACGCACAACGACGCGCGCGCGCGCCGGCGTAATCAGCGCCGGCGCTCGCGCAGCACCGTCCGCCATGCGCGAACCAGCGCCTCGGCGACGAAATACGGCGTCCACACGAGTGGGAAAATCCACGCCGGCGTCTGGCTCACGCGTTCGCCGTCGGCGCCGACGACGACCGGCGCCGGCACCACCAGCATCAACAGTACGGTCGCGACGAAACCGCCGCCCCACAGCAGCCCGGACCATCCGGCGCCTTCGTGCAGCCACGCGAAGTGCTCGCGCGACACGGGCCGCGCGCCGCGCGGCGGCATGACGCGCGCGACCCAGAGCCACAGCGCGATGAGCCACGCCTGCGGCATCTCCGCCGTCGCGCCGAGCAGCCAGGCGCCTCCGAGGTACGCGAGCGTGAAGAACGCGAGCCACGCGACGCGCAGCGCGACGTTCGACATGCCGCTGGCCAGGCCGGCGACGAACAGCGTTACCGCAAGCGCCGCCTCGAACACGACCGGCCAGAGCAGGAACGAGCGCACCGTGTCGTACTCGAAGCGATCGCGCATCAGCCACACGCCGAGGAACGCCGCGGCGGAGACGAGATCGAGCGCGCCGTGCCGGAGCACGGCCGTGATGCCGGGGCGGTCGGGGTTGGCCACGCGCGATCATGGCACGCTACGCTGCGTGCGCATGAATCTCGCCTCGCGAATCGCCGTCGTCGCCCTCTGCCTCGTGCTGGTCGCGGCCTGCGGCGCGCTCGCCTTCTCGCCGTATGCAACGCCAGCCGTGCGCTACGCGCTGGCGCTGGGATTCGCATTCGCCGTGGCCTTCGCGTGGCGCGTCCTGCGCCGCAACGGCAAGCCCGCACCGCTCGTCGCGGGCTGGCTGATCGTGTTCGCGGCGCTGCCGCTGGTCGCGGCGCAGCTGCTGCTGCGCCCGTCGAACGACCGCGACTGGTCGCCGGACCAGGCGCGGCTCGCGCGGATCGAGGTAGAGGGCGACATGGCGACCGTGCACGACGTCCGCAACTTCCACTACCGCAGCACGAGCGACTACGACGCGCGCTGGGAGGATCGCCGCTACGACCTCGCCCAGCTGCGCAGCGCGTGGTTCGTGGTGGAGCCGTTCTCGGACTTCGCCGGCGCCGCGCACACGTTCCTGAGTTTCGGCTTCGCGAACGGCGAGTACCTGGCGGTGAGCGTGGAGATCCGCAAGGAGAAGGGCGAGTCGTTCTCGGCGCTGAAGGGGCTCTATCGCAATTACGAGCTCATGTACGTGTTCGGCGACGAGCGCGACCTCGTGCAGCTGCGCTCCGCGTTCCGCAAGGACACCGTCTACGCGTACCCGCTGCGCGTGTCGCCGGAAGTCGCGCGCGCCATGCTGGAAGACATCTTCGCGCGCGCGAACCGGCTCGCGGAGCATCCCGAGTTCTACAACTCGCTGACGAACACCTGCACCACGAACATCGCCGGGCACGCGAACCGCCTGAAGCCCGGCGCCGTGCCTTTCTCGTGGCAGCTGCTGCTGCCCGGCCATTCCGACGAGCGCGCGCTCGAGCTGGGCCTCATCGACTTCGACGGCGACATCACCGCGGCGCGCGAGCGCTTCCGCATCAACGAACGCGCCGCTGCCGCGGGCGATGCAGCCGATTTCCCGGCGCGCATCCGCGCGCTGCCCGCCGACTGACAGGACGAACCATGCTCGAGATCTACGGACACCCGTTCGCCGCGTTCTACTGGAAGGTCGCGATCGCGCTGTACGAGCGCGGCGTGCCGTTCGAGTTCCGCATGGTCGATCCCGACCATCCGGCCAACCGCGAAGCGGTGAAGCGTCTCGCGCCGACCGGCCAGTTCCCGGTGCTCGTCGACGGCGGCCGCTGCGTGCTCGAGTCTGCCGCGATCATCGAATACCTCGACCTCCACCACGGCAGCGCGCCGCCGCTGGTGCCGCGCGATGCGCGCCTCGCGATCGAGGCGCGCCAGATGGACGGCATCTTCGACGACTACGTGATGGCGCCGCTGTCGCGCATGGTGTCCAACGTGATCCGCGAGGCCGGCAGGCAGGACGCGTACCTCGACGCCGAGATGCACGCCGTGCTCGACAAGGCCTATGCCTGGCTCGAGCGCTGGCTCGCCGGACGCACCTGGGCGGCGAACGATACGTTCGGCATCGCCGAGTGCGCGGCCGCACCGGCACTCGTTTACGCGCACTGGGGCCATCCGATCCCCGCGTCGTGCACGGCGCTGCATGCATACAAGGCACGCGTGCTCGCGCGGCCGTCCGTCGCGCGCGTCGTGGCCGAGGCCGGTGCGTTCAAGCATTTCTTCCCGCTTCAGGACCGGCATCCCGAAGCGTCGCCCTGGCACGACGGCTGAGGTCGAAGCACGCGTGGGCAGCGGAGCAGCCCATCCTACGTCGCAGCGCACCGCGAACCGTAGCCTTGCAGGGTGGCCAGCGCTGCCGGCCACGCGTTGCATCGCCCGCTGCTGCGCCGCAACGAAACTCGTCGCGATACAGCGCAGCTATCGTCGCCATCCAAAGATTGCATTTCAGCTATCGCTGCGCAGGGCGTACCGTACACGTCCCACCACGCCACTCGAGGAGAGAATCCATGGGCGCCGAACCGAAATGTCCCTTCGGGCACGCGAAGCACACGCGCAACAACGCGACGTGGTGGCCGGACCAGCTGAACCTGGACGTGCTGCACCAGTACACGGGTCCGTGCGACCCGATGGCCGACGACTTCGACTACGCCGCGGAATTCCGCAAGCTCGACCTCGACTCGGCGATCAAGGACCTGCACGCGCTGATGACCGACTCGCAGGACTGGTGGCCTGCGGACTGGGGCCACTACGGCCCGTTCTTCATCCGCATGGCGTGGCACGCGGCCGGCACCTATCGCATCTTCGACGGCCGCGGCGGCGCGCGTTCGGGTGACCAGCGCTTCGCGCCGCTCAACAGCTGGCCCGACAACGGCAACCTCGACAAGGCGCGTCGCCTGCTGTGGCCGATCAAGCAGAAGTACGGCCAGAAGCTGTCGTGGGCCGACCTCTTCATCCTCGCCGGCAACGTCGCGCTCGAGTCGATGGGTTTCAAGACGTTCGGCTTCGGCGGCGGTCGCGCCGACGTGTGGGAGCCGGCGCCGATCGACTGGGGTCCGGAATCCACGTGGCTCGGCGACGAGCGCTACAGCGGCGAACGCGAGCTCGCGAATCCGTTCGGCGCGGTGCAGATGGGCCTGATCTACGTGAACCCGCAGGGCCCGAACGGCAATCCCGATCCGGTGAAGTCCGGCCGCGACATCCGCGACACGTTCGGCCGCATGGCGATGAACGACGAGGAAACCGTCGCGCTCGTCGCGGGCGGCCATACCTTCGGCAAGGCGCACGGCGCCGGGCCGGAATCGCACGTCGGTCGCGAGCCGGAAGGCGCGAACGTGGAAGAGCTCGGCTTCGGCTGGAAGAATTCCTTCGAGAGCGGCATGGGCGCGCACACCATCACGAGCGGCATCGAAGGCGCGTGGAAGCCGAATCCGACGAAGTGGGACATGGGCTACTTCGAGACGCTGTTCGGCCACGAGTGGGAGCTCACGAAGTCGCCGGCAGGCGCGCACCAGTGGAAGCCGAAGGGCGACGCGGGCCGCAACATTCCCGACGCGCACATCCCCGGCAAGCTGAACCAGCCGATGATGACGACGGCCGACCTCGCGCTGCGCTTCGACCCGATCTACGAGAAGATCTCGCGCCGCTTCATGGCGAACCCGAAGGAATTCGCCGACGCGTTCGCGCGCGCGTGGTTCAAGCTCACGCACCGCGACATGGGCCCGAAGGTCCGTTACCTCGGCAAGCTCGTGCCGAAGGAAGACCTGATCTGGCAGGACCCGATCCCGGCCGTCGACCACAAGCTCGTCGACGACGCGGACGTCGCCGCGCTGAAGCAGAAGATCATGGCCTCGGGCGCCGAGCCGCGCGCGCTGATCAAGGCCGCGTGGGCATCGGCGTCGACGTTCCGCGGCAGCGACCTGCGCGGCGGCGCGAACGGCGGCCGCATCCGCCTCGATCCGCAGAAAGGCTGGGAAGCGAACGATCCGCAGGAACTCGCGGGCGTGCTGGCGAAGCTCGAAGCGATCCAGAAGGACTTCAACGCGGCGGCGAAGGACGGCAAGAAGGTGTCGCTGGCCGATCTCGTCGTCCTGGGCGGCAGCGCGGCCATCGAGGCTGCCGCTGCCAAAGGCGGCCACAAGGTGACGGTGCCGTTCACGCCGGGCCGCATGGACGCGTCGCTCGAGCAGACCGACGTCAATTCGTTCGAGGTGCTCGAGCCCGCGGCCGACGGCTTCCGCAACTTCGTGAAGAAGGGCTCGGAGAAGTGGGTGGCGACGGCGCTGGTCGATCGCGCGAACCTGCTGCAGCTGTCGGCACCGGAAATGACGGTGCTCGTCGGCGGCATGCGCTCGCTCGACGCGAACAGCGGGCACTCGAAGCACGGCGTGTTCACCAAGCGCCCGGGCACGCTGTCGACCGATTTCTTCACCAACCTGCTCGACATGCGCACGGCGTGGAAGCCGTCCGACAAGGACAACGGCGTGTTCGAAGGCCGCGACCGCAAGAGCGGCGAGCTGCGCTGGACGGCGACGCTCGCCGACCTCGTGTTCGGCTCGAACTCGCAGCTCCGCGCGCTCGCCGAGGTGTACGCGGCCAGCGACGGTGAAGCGCATTTCGTGCGCGACTTCGTCGCCGCGTGGACGAAGGTGATGAACAACGACCGCTTCGACCTGAAGTACGGCAAGAAGGCCGCGTAGTCGTCCCTGCTCTCCCTCCCTGCGGAGGCAGGGGAGGGGAGGGCAGGGTGGGGTGCAGTACCACGTTCGGTACCAGGAAAAGCGCCGCGCCGGCTCGCGGCGCTTTTCCGCTTCCGCACCAGCGAAATCCGCTGACGTGTCGCCCGCTGCGCACCGGTCGCCGACGCCGCCAGACATGCTCGCACTGCTGCCACTCCTCATCGCGACGGCGTCCACGCCGTGCGACGGCGCGCGCTTCGCCGCCGGTAACGCAGTGCTGCTGCCCGGCTCGAGCTGGAGCGTCGTCGTGCCCGACGGCTGGTGGCTGCAGTCGGGCGCGTACCCGCAGCGTCCGGAGCTCGAGTTCGAGCTGCCACACGCGTGCCAGGGCGGCGTGTATGCGCATCCCTCGCTCCAGGTGGCGCGGATCGAAGGCATCGACTTCGCCGACGTCGGGCCCGCGTCGGGCGAAGCCGTGCGCGAAGCCCCCGTGCGCACGACGATCGCGGGACACCCCGCGGTGGAATACGCGAGCACGGGAACGCTGATCGCGCACTCGCTCGACGGTCGCGGTTCCTTGCGGCCGCTCTACTACCGCGTCGTCGTCGTGCGGCTGGGCGACGAGCTGTTCGAGTGCCGACTGACGCAGGACGCGCTCGTGAACGACCACGTCGCGGCGCCGCGCGGGCTTTGCGCGACGCTCGCCGTCCGTGCCGATGCGAAGGCGTACGAGCGTTGAGCGCGCGCCGCATCCTGCAGCGGCGTCGGAAATGCGAACTGCGTCACGCGCCGCGCGCGGTTTCGTGACGCACATCGCACGCGACATCCGACTTTCGCCACGGCGTCGTCACGCCGAAGTGCGTAGACTTCTTCGCCAGGAGTACCTCGACCCCATGACGAAGATCCTGCAAATCAGCCCCACCCACGCCGGCGGCAACGACGCCTGGCAGGTGGAGATGGACGACACCTGCGTGTGCGTGTGCGCCACGCAGGCCGGCGCCCTGTCTTACGCCGAACGCATGAGCCGCGTGCTCGAGCGCAGCGGCGAGCTCTGCGAAGTCGTGCTCACGCACGAGGCGCGGCCGGTCCGCATCGCGGCGTAGCGCCTCACACGCTACGCTGGCGCCGATGCCTCGGCCCCTCGTCGCGCTGCTGCTCGCATTCGCCCTCCCGGCGCTCGCCGCCGAAACGGCATCGGGCGACATCGCTGCACGCACTGCCCGCTGGCACCTCACGCCGCTTCCCGAAGCGCGGGCAGCCGTGGGCTACGAAGCCACGTTCACGCGCGCCGAGCTCGAGCGCATCGCGCACGGATTCGAGGCGGAATCGATGGACGACAAGTGGGTGATCGTCGCGGACGGCGACCGCGTCGCATTCCATCGCAGCTGGACCGGCGACTGCATCTTCGAGCTGCGGCTGGAGCCGACGAAAGACGGCGCGCGCGTCGCGTCGTCCTGGGTGTCGCGCGGCGGTGGCTACGCGAGCGCGGGCATCGAGGACGACCGTCGCACGCTCGACGCGCTGGTGCGCAACTTCCTGCTCGCGCCGCAACGCTGAGCGCCGCGATGCCGCAGGTCCCCGTCGAATACTGGATCGCGCTGGCCATCCCGCTGTCGTACGCGGTGCTCATCGCGATCGAACGTTGCCTCGATACGGGTTGGCGGTGGCCGGCGCACCGTGGCTGGGAGCTGATCGGCGTGTCGTGCTTCCTGCTGCAGACGCTCGTCAACGGCACGGTGTCCGCCGCGCTCGGCAAGATGCTGCCCGGCGCGCACCTGTTCGATGCGATGCGGCTCGGCCTCGCGGGCGCGATCGTCGTCGGCTTCCTCGCGCAGACGTTCGGCAATGCACTGCTGCACCTCGCGTACCACCGCAGCGATTTCCTCTGGCGTTGGGTGCACCAGCTGCACCATGCGCCGGCGCGCATGGGCGTATCCGGCGTCATGATCGTGTCGCCGCTCGAGATGCTGTGCGCGGCCGTGCTGTTCGTGTCGATCTCGCGCTTCGTACTCGGGCTCGATCCCGTGGCCACGATGTCGGTCGCGTTCCTCGCCTCGTTCTACGGCATGTTCCAGCACTGGAATGCGCGCACGCCGCGCTGGCTCGGCTGGCTCATCCAGCGCCCCGAGCAGCATTGCGAGCACCATCGCCGCGGCGTCCACGCCGGCAACTACAGCGACTTCCCGTTGTGGGATTTCTGCTGGAACGGATTCAGCAATCCGCGCGACTTCGACGGCGAGCTCGGGTTCGGCGACGGAGCAGCTTCGCGCGCGGCGGCGCTGCTCGCGGGGCGCGACTTGGGTCGCGAGCGCGCGCGTAGCGACGGCTGATTTCCGGAATTTGTCCGTCGGACCATGCGCAGCGCGTAACGCGTCGCGCGCGCGAGCCGACGCGTGCCAGTGGGAGGAAACGCGCACTTCGAGCAATCTTGCGCGGCGTTTTCGAGCGGCATAGCGTTCCGCGCCGCAGGGATTCCGCGAAGGAGCGCAACATGATCCGCTTCGCTTTCGCCGTGGCCGCGCTGGCGGCCGCGTCATCGGCATTCGCCGGCGACGGTTTCAACGGACTGCAGCTCGTGCCGCGATTCGATCGCGACGATGCACTCGTGGTCGAGGTCTCGAACTGGACGAAGCTGACCGTCACGCTCGACCAGGTCGACGTGCGCCTGCCGGGCAGCACGTCGAAGGCATGTCGCTTCAGCGTGAAGAAGACGCTCGTGCTCGAGCCCACGATCAAGCACGACATCGTCGTCGCTCCGGCGCGCGCCGCGCGCGAGTGCCTGCGCACTCGTCCGGGGCTCGAGCGCGCGAGCGCCCGCGAGCTCGCGATGACGCACGTGGAGCGCGATGCCACCGCGACGGGCGAACGGATGGCGCTCGCGGCAAGCGTGCAATTCAGGGATCGGCGCAAGCAGGCCTCGTCCGAGTGGATCGTCGGCCTGAAGCAGCGGGAGGAATGAGCATGCGCACCTTCCTCGCAACGATCGCCGTCTCGCTCCTGCTGCTCGCGCTCCCCGCCGTGGCAGGGTTGCCCGCCTCGCGCCTCGCGTACGCGCAATCCTGCGCGGCCGAGATGGGCGCGATCCCCGCGTTCAACTGCATGACCGGCACGGTGATCCCGATCACCGTCGGCGGCGTCGCGCAGAACCACGCGGTCGACGATTGCGACAAGCCCGTGCAGCTCGGTCTCGCGGGCGACTCGCAGTGCGTGCCGTTCTCGCGCTTCCTGCGCATCGACACGAAGCCCGACGTCGAGACCATCGTCATCTGCCGCAAGTACGAGGCGAACGACGACGGCGCGAACGATCCGCACTTCAGCGACATCGCCGTGATCCAGCACAGCCGCGTGACGGGCAACACCTGCTTCTTCCAGAGTCCCCTGCTGGCAGACCTCGACGGCACGTCGGTGCCGAGCCCGCAGAGCAATTCGAGCGCAGCCTCGGATTTCTGGGACGAGCCATCCTCGGTGCGAGGCATCCACTGCCCCGCATGCCACGACGCGGATCCGTTCATCTGGTCGCAGTACATCGACCAGGTGGCAGACACGTCGAACTGGAACGCCTGCGGTCGCTGGAACTCCAACTTCCAGGACATGTTCGGCGCCACCGTGAAGGTTTTCCGGCCTGACAACGCGTGCCTCGGTTGCCACCACCGTTTCGGCGACCAGGTGTGCGCGCAGGGCGACGCCGGCGGCGGCCACGTGAGCGTCGCGGAAGTCGCGACGAAGCACTGGATGCCGATCGGCTTCAGCGGCTCGAACGCCGACTGGACGGCATCGTGGGGCGACGCGGTCGCCGAGATCCACAGCTGCTGCTCGAACCCGAACCAGGCGAAGTGCAAGACGGCGGTCGCGGACGGCAGCGACGGCACGGCGCTGCCGAACTGCAGCACCATGCCCGACAACGATGCCGACGACGACGGCATTCTGGACGACGTCGACAACTGCAAGTCGGTGCCGAACCCGGACCAGGCCAATCCCGACGGCGACACGCTCGGATCAGCGTGCGACAACTGCCCTGGCGTCGCGAACCAGGACCAGAAGAACACCGACGGCGCGAACGACGGCGGCGACGCCTGCGACACCGACGACGACAACGACACCTGCCTCGACACGGTCGACGACGAACCGCTCGACGACTCGCAGGTGATCGGCTCGCGACTGCTGGTCAACTGCCCGAAGCAGAGCGAAAGCGTGTCCGGCTGGGCCGGCGAGAACTCCGACAACGACAACAAGCCGAACTGCAACGACCCCGACGACGACAACGACGGCATTGCCGATGCCGACGACCATTGTCCCGTGCACCACAAGAACCTCGGCGACATGGCCTGCCAGTTCGCGCCGAAGTCCTGCCCGTTCCAGGTCTGGTGGGACGTCTGCCAGTTCGGTGCCTGCAACATGTACCTCATCAAGCTCGTCGCCGCGGTGAATCCGGACCCGACGCGCGAGGTGGTCTTCGAGCGCTTCTCGATCGTCGATCGCGCGATCTACCTGCGCGCGGATTCACGCACGCTCGCCGAACTCTCGGCGCAGCTGCGCGGCCGCGCCGGGCCGCTCGTCGGCAACGGCCGGGTGCGCCTGGAGATCTGGACGAGGGAGCGCAACGGGAGCGCCGGGCGCATGGTGGCGCAGGTCGCGGAGTTCGCGCCGAACGACGTGCGGCGCCTGCGCGGCGACGGCACGGCGGTGCTGCGGCTCTCGTTCGCACGCGACGGCAAGCAGGTGTCGATCAAGCAGACGGCGATTCCGCAGCAACGCGCGCGGGCGACGCACTGACTTCCTCCTCCTCCTCCTTTCGTCATTCCCGCGACGGCAGGGAGCGTTCGCAACACGCCTTGTCCGAGGCGCGCGGGGCGACCGCTCGATGCCACGCGGGGATGACGGAGGAGGAGACCCGCGGGGCGGGCGCGACACGTCTGGACACATTTGCCGAGCCGGGCAGCACATTGTCGGTCGCGCGCGTTGTGGCGTATTTTTCCGCGATGCCGCGCGCGCTCACCGCCACCGAATACCGATTGCTGGTGGAGCACTCGCCCGTCATGACCTGGCGGGCGGGGCTGGACGCGCGATGCGACTACTTCAACGCGAAGTGGCTCGCGTTCACCGGCCGCACGCTCGAGCAGGAGCTCGGCGACGGCTGGGCCGAAGGCGTGCATCCGGAAGACCTCGGGCGTTGCGTCGGCCACTACCTCGACCACTTCCGCCGCCGCGAAGCGTTCGAGATGGAATACCGGCTGCGCCGCCACGACGGCGAGTACCGCTGGATCTTCGATCGCGGCGTGCCGTTCGCCGACGAGTCGGGCGAGTTCGCGGGCTTCATCGGCAGCTGCGTCGACGTGGACGACCGGCGTCGCGCGCAGGCCGACCAGCAACGCCACGACCAGGAGCAGCTCGCGCTCGCGCGCGATTTCGAGAAGTGGATCCTCGCGATCGTCGGGCACGGGATCCGCGACCCGCTGAACTCGATCAAGCTCGCGTCGCACGTGCTCTGGCAGGTGCCGGACATGACCGGGCTCGTGAAGCGCCACACCGAGGTCGTGACGCGCGGCGCGAACCGCATCCAGCACATCGTCGGCGACCTGCTCGACCTGGCGCGCGAGCGCGAAGGCTGCGGCATCGCCGTCGAGCCGCGGCCGATCGACCTGCACGCCGTCTGCCGCCGCATGGTCGGCGAGCTCGAATCGATCGCGCGCGACCGCACGATCACGTTCGACGCGGACGGCGACGGCCACGGCGCATGGGACGAGTACCGCATCATGCAGGCGATTTCGAACCTCACGTCGAACGCCGTCACGCACGGCACGCCGGGCTCGCCCGTGCACGTGCGGCTGTCGGGCGAGGCGAGCCGCGTGACCGTCGAGGTGCGCAACGAGGGGGCGATTCCGGCGGAGCTCCTGCCGCGCCTCTTCGAGCCGTTCCGCTCGGGCCGCCACCTCGGCACGCGCGGCGACGGCCTCGGCCTGGGCCTGTTCATTGCGCGCGCGATCGCGCATGCGCACGGCGGCGCGATCGAGGTGGACAACCAGGACGACGCGACGACGTTCCGACTGGTGCTGCCGCGCAACCCGACGAACGGCAAGCAGCCGGCCTGAGCCCGGCTATTCTTCGCAGGGCGCGTCGACGAGGCCGTCCTCGGCCTCGTCCCACTTCAGGCAGGTCCGCTCGACGAGCTCGAGGTGGTTCGCGACCACCTTGTAGGTGGCGTTGATGACGCTGGTGCCGGCGCAGCACGAGTTGGTCTCGTGCACGAGCTTCGCGGCTTCGTCGAACTCGAGCGACGTGCCCTCGTAGTCGGCCTCGACGTACTTGCCGCCCGGTTCGCGCAGGAAGTAGCGGCTCGTGGTGTTCGGCCCGGCGGCACTCGCCTCGAACACGGCGAAGTCGTCGATGCCGTCGAAGTTGTAGTCGCCGACGCTCACGCTGTCGATGCCGCGCCATTGCGTGCCGAGCTCGATCTCCTGCAGTACGCGATCGCTGCCCTTCGCGACGACCTTCATGGTGTCGGCCTGCGCGTCGTACGAGTCGCCCGGCGCATCGGTGAGCAGCACGAAGTAGTGCTCGCGTGTCGACGCCGACTGCAGCACGGTGCGCTCGTCGTCGCGCAGCAGCTCGAGCGCGACCGGCAGCCGCTTGCCGCCCGACGCCGCGATCCATTCGCCGTTCAGCATCGGCGCAGACTCGTCGAACGGCGCGATGCGCAGCGTCGCAACCGCGCCTTCGGACAGCTCCAGCGCGCCTTCGCGCACGCGACCGTCGACGCGGATCGGCGCGTCGTGGCGGTCGTACGCGTAGATCGCACGGACGGCGCCGTCCGAGTACGCGTCCAGGTAGAGGTGGATGGGCTGCTCGCCGAGCGTGCCGCGGTACTCGAGCTCGCCGGCCGGCGCGGCTAGCGGGAAGGCGAGTGACAGGACGAGGAGCGTTCGCATGGTCGCAGCGTACGCGACTTCGCGCCCGCTTCACACGCGGCCCATCCGGCGGCCACGCGCCTGCGCGAGGATCGCGGCCTCGCAACCCGAGTACGCCATGGCCGCCACTGCCGCTGTAACCGAACGACGACCGAACCGCCTGCGCTGGGTCATCCGGGGCGCCGCCGCGTGCCTGCTGGCGCTGCCGCTCGTCGCGATGCAGTTCACGCGCGAGGTGCAGTGGACGGGCATCGACTTCGCCGTGATGGGCACGCTGCTCGCGATCGCCTGCGGCGCATACGAGCTCGGCGCGTGGTTGTCCGCCGACCGCACCTATCGCGCGGCGTTCGGGCTCGCCGTGCTCACCGGATTCCTGCTCATGTGGGTCACGCTCGCCGTCGGCATCATCGGCGCGGAGAACGACGAGGCGAACGTCCTGTTCCCCGGCGTGCTCGCGACGGGCGCGATCGGTGCGGTGCTCGCGCGCTTCCGCGCGCGCGGCATGGCGGTCGCGCTGGCGGCCACGGCGCTCGCGCAGCTCGCCACCATCGTGCTGGCGATCGCGATGGGCTGGCCCGCCGCAAACGCACCGTCCGCCGTGTTCTGCGGAATGTGGCTCGCGTCGGCCGCGCTGTTTCGGCGCGCGGCCCGTTGAACAGCTTCACGCGCGCGGCGCGAGTGCCTGCACGAGATCCGGGCGCAGGTCGCGGAACACGAACAGCGCCGTGACCAGGAAGGCGACCACCACGCGACCGGCTTGGCCGAAGTCACCGGCGTAACCCGAGAGCAGGAACACGAAGCCGGCGCACAGCAGGTGCGCGCCGACCAGCGGGTTGTCGCGCCGCTTGCGCGCTTCGTCGTCGAGCCGCGCCGCCATGTCGGCGCGGTACTGGCGCACCACGCCGGGCACCGCGAACACGACCATCGCGAGCGCCGAGCCCCAGAGTTGCGGGCTGGTGAGCCCACCCGGCGTCCACGAGGCGAGCAGCACGCTCACCCAGCCGAACATCGCGGTGAACGCGAGCGCCGCGGCGATGCCGAGCGCGAACAGGAACAGCAGCGCGGCGAGCGCGTCGACCGCGCCGCGGTCGCCGACTTCGCGGCGCGTCGAGACGGCGAGCGCGACCACGGCGATGCACGCGACGGAGACCGCGATGTCGAACACGGAGAGCAGCAGGAAGTATTCGACGGACGCGCCGAACGCGAGCAGGCCGACCAGTGGCACCGCGTGGCGGGCCACGATGAGCGCCGCCGGCAGCGGTTCGATGCGCGCGGCGGCAGCCGGCACCGGCGATGGCACGAACTGCCGCGCGCGTCGCTGCCTGGCCATGCCGGCTCCGGTACGCGGCGGGACGCCGCGCTCGCGCCGCCAAACTAGCGGCGCGAGCGCGCGCCGCGCAACCGCTATTCGAAGCCGTTCGCGAACAGCGGCGTTTCGATCGAGCCGAGGTCGAGCACGGTGACGCGGATGGGCACCGTGGCGAGGCCGGTCGAGCTCACCGAGATCGTGGCCAGGTCGTCCGTCGTATCGAGGTCGCCGATCGCACCGAGGCGCACGACCTGCGTGCGGTTCCAGTTCGTCGGAGTGAACGTGAGCGTAGCCCCGGCGAGCACGGTCACGTCGGTGTCGCCGGCCGTGCGCGCCACGTCGACCTGCACGTTGCCGGCCGGCTGGGTGGCGAGTCGCACGGTGGTGACCACCTGGCCGTGTTCGTCGGCACGCAGGTTGAGGTTGCCGACGATGATGCCCTGCGAGCTCGCGTTGTAGGTCGCACGGAAGACGTTCGAAGTGCCGACGCCGACGTAGTAGAGCGCGCCGTCCGGGCCGCTCGTGATGTCCACCTGCGACGAGATTCCCGTTGCCCAGTAGTCGGTGCTCAGCACCGCGTTCGTCGCGTCGTCGATGCGTGCGCGCATGATGCGGCCGGAGTTGCAGTCGCCGTAGAAGAAGTTGCCGCGGTACGACGCGTCGGCCGCCGAGCCGTCGTAGAAGGCACCGCCCGTGAGGCAACCGCCCTGGTTCAGCGTGCTCGCGGTGCCGCCCGTGCTCGCGGCGTCGGCGCCGGCCTGCGCGACCGTGAACGTCGTCGCGGTCGGCACCGATGCGACGTAGACGTACTGGTTAGCACCGGGGTTCGTGTTGAACGATGTGTTCGCGACGCCCGCGATCGTGATGTTGCTGCCGACGCGGAATCCGTGCGCGGCCGTGGTCGTGAACGTGGAGACGCCGCCGGTGCGCGTCGCCGTCACCACGTTGCGCGCGTCGACGCCGTTCGTGCGGTAGACGATCTTCGGCGTGATGTAGCCGGCCGGCTGGTTGTTCTCGAAGTCGTTGTAGCCGCCGTGGTCGCCGCGATTGACGACGAACACCTGCTCGTAGCCGTCGCCGACGACGTTCAGCCACATCAGCCCGGTCGACGGCTGGATCTGCATCGTGAACGGGTTGCGCATGCCGCGCGCCCAGATGTAATCGTTGTTCGGGCCGTTGCCGTCGTCGAACGGATTGTCCGGCGGCAGCGTGCCGTCGCGATTCGCGCGGCCCACTTTCGACGCGAGCAGCGTGAGGTTGTTGTCGACGCCGATGCCGGCGCCGTTGTCGCCGACCGCCCAGTACAGCTTGCCGTCGGCCGCGAAACCGATGCCGCCGCCGTCGTGGTTGTTGCCGGTCGTGGGCAGGCCGGTCTTGATGACCGTGCGGTTCGTGCCCATCGCGCCGCTCGCGTCGTAGCGGATGATCTGCTGCTCGCTCGAGCTGACCGTGACGAAGAAGTAGACGTAATGATTGATCGCGAAGTTCGGATCGAACGCCATGCCGATCAGGCCGCATTCGCTCGTCGTGGTGATCGGCGACATCGTCGCGAACGTGGACCACGTGCCCGTGCCCGTCGTGAGCGCACCGGAGAACACGCGCACGCGGCCGGTCTTCTCGATCACGAACAGGCGGTCGCTGCCGTCCGGTGCCCACGCGAGCCCGGTGTGCTGCGAGCCGTCCGTGGTGAACGTGGACTCGGTCCAGTTCGGGTCGCCGACCGTGGCGTGCGCCAGCGGCGCACACGCGAGAGCCGCCACCCACAGCGATAACGCGATGCGACGCATGGCCGTCTCTCCCTGGCAAACCGGGCGCGACCGTAACAGCGCGAACGGGGTCGCGGCCGTGAACCACGCCCTGTTTCCCGATGCAGGTGGTCGCGTCGCCCGACGCGCGGTCGCTACGCGTCGGCCAGCGGCACGAGCAACGTGGCTAGCGCGCCACCGCCGTCGCGGTTGGCGAGCGCGGCCGAGCCGCCGTGCAATGCGGCGACTTCCGCCACGAAGTTGAGGCCCAGCCCGCTGCTGCGGCTGCCGCCGTCCGGGCGGGGCAACGAGTAGAAGCGCTCGAACACGCGGGCAAGCGCGAAGTCGGGCACGCCCGGACCGCGGTCGCCGACGACGATCGACACGTTCCCGCCGTCGACGCAGGCCGTGACGTCGATATCGCCGCCGACCGGTGCGAACGCCGCCGCGTTCTCGACGAGGTTGCCGATCGCCTGGCGCAGCAGGAACGCGTCGCCGCGCACGCGCGGCGCGCTGCGCACGTCGACCGCGAGCCGCTGCGACTTCGTCGCGAGCCGCGCCTGCTGGTCGACGGCGACCTGGTTGACGAGCGTCGCCACGTCGATCGCGACGGGCGCATCGAGCTGCTGGCGGTGCTCCAGCGCGGCGAGCGCGAGCATCCGGTCGATCATCTGTGCGAGGCGCTCGGACTGCGCGAGCACGGCACCCGCGAAGCGCGCCTGGTCGGCCGGCGGCAGCGGCTGCTCGAGCAGCTCGGCGCCCGCGCGGATCGCGGCGAGCGGCCCCTTCATCTCGTGCGTGAGGTCCTGCACGTAGCGCTCGACGTACTGCCTGCCTTCGAGCTGCGCGCGCATCGTGGCGAGCGCTTCGCCGAGCTCGGCGAACTCGCCGGCCGTGCGCGGCAGCGCCGCACGCTCGCCCGCGGCGGCCGCCTGCGCGTAGCGGCGCAACGCGCCGAGCTGACGTGCGATCCACGCCGCCAGCCCGCCGCCCGCGAGCAGCGCGACGGCGAGCAGCACGAGGCCCCAGGCGAGGATCGTGGCGCGGCTGCGCGCGATGAACGGCGCGATCACGGCGTTCGGCTTCGCCACCGTGAGCACGCCGACGATGCCGCCCCGCGCATCGCGCACGGGCGCGGCCACGTGCATGACGGTCGCTTCCGGGTCGGCCGGGTCGGGCACGCTGGAGCGCGCGCCGTACTCGCCGCGCAGCGTGCGCGCGACGTCGTTCCAGCGCGAATAGTCCGCGCCCGTGTCGCGGCCCGTGCTGTCGAACAGCACGATGCCACGCGCGTCCGCCACGTAGACGCGCAGGCTCGTCGAGCGCTTCGGGAAACCCCAGATCGTCGCCACGGGATCGCGCTTCGCGTAGGCGGCCACGGCCGCGGCGAACGCGCCGTCGGCCATGCGGCCATTGCGCAGGTCGTCGCTCGCGAGCTCGGCCAGCAGGTTCGCGGCGTCGACGAGCGTGTCCTCCGTCGTCTGCCGCACGCCAGGCTTCACCTGTGCGAGGAACACCTGGCCGAGCAGCAATGCCGCGACCGCGACGAGCGCGAGCGTGCCGATGAGTATCCGCCAGCCGATGCGCACGGTCAGTCGGTGGCGATCGAGTAGCCGAGACCGCGCTGCGTGCGGATCGGATCGCCGGAAGGATCGATCTCGCGCAGCTTCGCGCGCAGCGTCTTCACGTGCGTGTCGACGGTGCGCTCGTCGCTGTCGGTCGCGTCGTCCCAGACGCGCGCCATGAGTTGCGCGCGCGTGAGGATGGCGCCCGGCCGCTGCAGCAGTGCCGCGAGCACGCCGTACTCGAAGCGCGTGAGGTCGAGCACGCGGCCGCGGAACGCGATGCGATGCCCCGCTGCGTCGTGCTCGAACGCGCCGCTGCGCGCAGGCGTCGGCGCGCGCCGCAACGCCACGCGCACGCGCGCGACGAGCTCGCGCGGCGAGAACGGCTTGGCCACGTAATCGTCCGCGCCGAGCTCGAAGCCGAGCACGCGTTCCGCCTCGGTCGCCCGCGCGGTCAGGAAGATCACCGGCAGCTCGCGGCCACGGCGCAGCTCGCGGACCAGCGCGAAGCCGTCGATGTCGGGAAGGCCCACGTCGAGGATCGCGAGGTCGAACGCACTCGCGGCGGCCAGCTTGAGCGCGTCGCGCCCGGTGAGCGCGTGCGCCGCTTCGTGGCCTTCCGCGCGCAGCGCGAACGCCACTGCCTCCGCGATCGCGCCTTCGTCTTCCACCAGGAGGATTCGCGCCATGGTGGGAGGATAGAGGAGCTTTGCGGCGCCGCGAACGCCCGGTAGAGGACGCAAGCGCCGGCTTGCCCGCACGCTGCCGGAAATCCGCTCCGCCCGCCGGAACCCGCGGCGCACGAGCGGCATCCGCTTCACGCTGCCGGACGACGCGCTCCTGGCGAACGGCTTCGAGTAACCTCGCTGCGGGCAACGCAACGCGCGAGGGCGCAATGGCCATCCTCGAAGTCGAGCGCGACGGCGACGTCGCGCAGGTGCGGCTGAATCGTCCCGACAAGCGCAACGCGATC
Organism: uncultured Pseudomonadota bacterium; assembly: GCA_937996755.1. GTDB lineage: Bacteria > Pseudomonadota > Gammaproteobacteria > Xanthomonadales > Ahniellaceae > CALKUS01. The sequence continues at coordinate 82,722 of CALKUS010000175.1, forward strand.
AGCTTCGCGCTGCTTCGCGAGCTCGAGTCCGCGGCGCGCTCGCTGCGTCGCGATCGCACGCTGCGCGCGGTGGTCCTGTGCGGCGCGGGCGCGTCGTTCTCGTCCGGCATCGACCTCGCCGACCTCGGCGACCCGCGCAACCGCTGGTGGGCCGCGTGGCAGCTGCTGAAACCCGGCCGCAGCCTGTTCCAGCAGGCGTTCCTCGCGTGGCAGGAGCTGCCCGTGCCGGTGCTGGCGGCCGTGCACGGCCACTGTTTCGGCGCCGGCATGCAGCTCGCGCTCGCCGCCGACATCCGCTTCGCGACGCCGGACTGCGAGCTGTCGATCATGGAAGCGCGTTGGGGCCTGGTGCCCGACATGGGCCTCACGCGCAGCCTGCGCGGGATCGTGCGCCCCGATGTCGCGAAGGAGCTCGTGTTCACCGCTCGCGTGGTACGCGGCGAGGAGGCGCAGCGGCTCGGCCTCGTCACGCACGTGGCGGCCGATCCGCTCGCCGCGGCGCGTACGCTCGCGGCGGAGATCGCGACGCGCTCACCGGATGCCGTGCTCGCGGCGAAACGCGTGCTCGACGCCATGCAGCACGCACCGTCGCGCGCGCTGCGGCTGGAGAAGAGCTGGCAGCTGCGCCTGCTGCGCGGCCGCAACGCCGGCGTCGCGCGCAAGCGCGCGAGCGCGCCGGGCACGCCGTACCTCCCGCGCGAATACGACTGATGGCGTTGCGCCTCGCCCTGGTGCTCGTCGCGCTGCTCGCCTGCGCGACGTGCGCGGCCGACGAAGCGGCCGACGCGGCGGCGCTGATCGCGTCGGCACGCGCGCGCACGCTCGCGCCGGAAACCTACGACGGTGCCTACCGCGTGCTCGCTTATCCGAACGGCGACGTGCCGGCCGACCGGGGTGTCTGCACCGACGTGATCATCCGCGCCTACCGCGCGCTCGGCCTGGACCTGCAGGTGCTCGTGCACGAGGACATGCGCGCGCACTTCCGCGCCTATCCGCAGTCCTGGGGCCTGCGCGGTCCGGACCGCAACATCGACCACCGCCGCGTGCCGAACCTACGGGCATTCTTCGAGCGTCGAGGCGCGGCGCTCGCGGTGTCGCGCGACGCGGCGGATTACGCGGCCGGCGACCTCGTGACGTGGATGCTGCCCGGCAACCTGCCGCACATCGGCATCGTCTCCGACCGTCGCACGGCCGACGGCGCGCGGCCGCTCATCCTGCACAACATCGGCCGCGGCTCGTCGGAGGACGACGCCCTGTTCGCCTACCCGATCACCGGCCACTACCGCTGGTTCCCCGCGCGCTGAGCGGGGTGCCTGAAGTCCCGGTTACTTCCTCCGCATGCGCCCGCGTCGTACGACGCGCAATGTGGCGTCGCGGAATCTTCCGCACCGGGAGGAACACGTTGAGCGCGATCAGGAACTATCGTTGTCTCCGCTGCCAGCACACCGAGTGCGACGTCGGCGAGGTTCGCGCCGCCGGCGGTTTCTGGAGCAAGGTGTTCGACGTCGAAGGCCGCAAGTTCACCACCGTGACCTGCGAGCGCTGCAAGCTGACCGAGTTCTACAAGGCCGACCGCAGCATCCTCGGCAACCTGTTCGACCTCGCCGTGGGCGGCTGACCGCAGGAAGCGACACTGCCGGAACGGGCGCGCAGCGGGCTATGCTGCGCGCCATTCCGTTCGTCCACAGGGGGCCCGCCATGACGGGTTTTCGCTTTGCGGCGCGGTTCGCGCCCGCGCTTTCGCTCGTCCTCGTCGCGCCCGCATCGGCGGACGCCACGTTCGCCGGCCCGTACATCCAGCGCGTCGAGCCCGGCCATTCGCGGCCGCTCGGCGAGCTGCCGACCGTTGGTGCGCGGCCGTCGGCCGTCGGTGAGAACGAGCCGCGCGTGCCGCCCGACTGGCTCGCCGATCGCGTCGGCTGGGGCGCCGATGTCGGCCCGCGCGATCCGCTGATCTCGCGCATGCCCGAAGGCGGCCCGAACACGCCGAGCCCGCTCGCGACCGTGCAGGGCATGAGCAACACCTGCGGTTGCTCGCCGCCGGACCCGATGATCGCCGCCGGCCCGAGCCAGGTCGTGCAGGTGGTGAATGCGACGTCGCTGTCGGTGTACGACAAGACCGGCGCGCCGATCGTGCAGAACGTCGCTGTCCGTACGCTGTGGGCAAGCGGCAACTGTGCCGCGAGCAACGACGGCGACCCGACGGTGACGTACGACTGGCTCGCCGATCGCTGGGTGATCGCACAGTTCAGCACGGGCGACGCGATCTGCGTCGCGGTGTCGCAGACGCCGAGCGCGACGGGCGCGTACTTCACCTACGAGTTCGCGACGCCGTCGTTCCCCGATTATTTCAAGATCGGTGCGTTCGGCAATGCGTACTTCGTCGGTGCGAACGAAAGCACGTACTCCGCGCTCGCCCTGAACCGCACGGCGATGCTCGCCGGCCAGGCGGCGACGTCGCTGCGCTTCTCCGGGCAGCAGAACTTCCTGATGCCGGCGACGCTCGGTGGCACGACCGCGCCGCCGCAGCCGAACGACGGGCTCTTCTACACGTTCAAGGACGACACCTTCCACGGCGGCGGCCCCGACCGCCTCGAGTTCTACCAGTTCCACGTCGATTTCCAGACGCCGGCGAACGCGTCGTTCAACCTCGTCGCGACGATTCCCGTGGCATCGTTCACCTACACGGTCTGCGGCTTCTTCGTGCTCGGCTGCGTGCCGCAACCCGGCACCACGCGTCGCGTGGACGCGGTTTCGGAGTGGCCGATGTGGCAGCTGCAGTACCGCAACTTCGGCGTGGGCGACGAGCGCCTGGTCGGCTCGTTCACCGTGGACGGCGGCGCCGACGTCGCCGCCGTGCGCTGGTTCGAGGTGCGGAGGAACGCATCCGTGTTTTCGCTGCAGCAGGAAGGCACGATCGGCGGCGGCACCGACAACCGCTTCATGACGTCCACCGCGATGGACCGCTGCGGCAACATAGCCGTCGGCTACAGCGTGTCGTCCGGCACGACGACGCCTTCGCTGCGCTACGCGACGCGCCTCGCGGGCGACCCGGCGGGCACGATGCAGGCCGAAGCCACGCTGTTCGCCGGCACCGGCGTGCAGACCGGCAGCAACCGCTGGGGCGACTACGCCGCCGTCGTGCTCGACCCGCAGGACGAGTGCACGTTCTGGATGACGGGCGAGTACTTCGCTTCGACCAGCGCGAACAACTGGACGACGCGCATCGGCAAGTTCCGCCTGCCCGAGTGCTCGACGACCTGCGGCGTCACGCCGCCGGGCGCGTTGCTGGTCGACGGTTTCGAAGGCGGCGTCGGCGACGACCTGTTCAAGGACGGATTCGAATAGGGCTCGCGCCATGCGCTGGCTCGAATGGTTCGGCTACAAGCCGTCGTTGGCGGCGTTCGCGCGACTGATGATCGCGCAGCTCGGTCGTGACGGCTCGCCATGGCGCTTCGACGCCGAAGCGGGAAGCCTGGTCAACGACGAAGGCCAGACGATCAACCCGGGCAACATGCACATGGCCTACCTCGCGGCGCCGCTGCGCGAGCGCGGGGAGTTGCTGCGTCGCTGGTGCGGCTTCGCGATCGGCTCGCGGCAGGAGATCCCCGATCTCTGGGTCGTCGCCCAGCGCAAGCTGCGCACCGTCGTGCGCGGCGTGCACGACCTCGCGCTGAGCGAGATCGACGCGCGCGGCGCGACGATGGACCTCGTGCGTGCGCCGATCGCGGCCGACTTCGAGCGCAGGCTCGCGTGCGACTTCGAGCACCACATGGCGCTCGTCCCTGGCGCGAAGCTCGCCACCTGGGGCGTCGACGCCGACACCGCGCTGGCGATCGGCACGCGCAACGTCGCCGGCCTTTCGGCGGTGGAATGGAGCGACAACGACGGCGTGTTCCTGTTGTCCGCGCCGGAGGGCTACACGGAGTCGTACCTGCTGGTCGATCGCGTCGTCGCGCAGTTGCCGTTCGCGGCGCACGCGGTGCTCGCTTCGCCGAACCGCGGCTGGCTGCTGGCCGTGGACGGTCGCTCTGCAGCGGCGGTGGACATGCTCGCCGGCATGGTGCGCAGGCTGATGGAATCCGAGCCGTGGCCGCAGTCGGCGGCGCTGCTGCAGCGAGGCGAAAACGGCGAATGGCGCGCGCTCGACGCGCCCGCGTCGGTGCGCAACCTCGAGCGCTGGTGGCGCGCCTGTCGCTATTCCGACCAGAAGGCGGCGCTCGAGAAGCGGCTCGCGCGCGAGCACCGCGACGTCTACGTCGCGAGCTGCGGCACGATGGAGAAGGACGGCGAGCTGTCCACCTGGACGTCGTGGGCCGACGGCGTGGTGGCGTTGCTGCCGCGCACGGAGATCGTCGGCTTCGCGCCCGGGGACGGCGAGATGCTGTTCGTCGCGTGGGACGACGTCGTGGCGGTCGCGGGCGGGCGGCTGCAAGCGCAGGCGGAGTCGCCGCCGCGCTTCCTCGTCGAATCCTTCCCCGACGCGACCGAGTGGCAGGCACTCGCGTTGCGCGCCGTGCATCCGGCCAGCTGAGCCGGGCGACGCCAGCGACCGGGCGCGACCCCGGCAGAACGCTGCGAAGCGCGGATGATGCGGATCGCGTCCTGGTCGCGCCCGCGCAGCCCCGCAACGATCGCGAGCAGCACGGCGCCCTGTTGCGACGCGGGCGCGAACTCCGGGGCGCGCTCGATCGCGGCCTGCGCTTCACGCAACTGCCGCTTCGCGGCAGTTGCGTACGCCACATGGCGCAGGTTGGCGCGGCGGGTCAGGAAGCGCGGCCGCGCGTGCAGGATACGGTCGGCGATTCACCCAACGGTGGTATGCCGCAGCGATGCGATCGGCGTAGGCTGCTGCTCACCGAGGGCGCCATTCGTCGCCGAGGGAGCCGCGCGCAACGCGCGGATTGACACACGCCATGCCGAATCCGTTCCTGCCGCGCCTCGTGCGCGCGATGTTCGTGCTCGTTGCGTTGTTCGTCGTGCCGCCCGCGGGCGCGATCACCTGGATCTCGAATTCGACCTGTGTCGAGGCGGTGTACGTGGTGCCGCCCGCGATCACGAAGCTGCACGTCACCGCGATCGGCGCGCAGGGCGAGAACGGCACGTCCGACACCGAGCCGAACCACCTCGGGCGCGGCGGCAAGGGCGGCTACGGCACGCGCGCGATCGCCACGTTCAACGTCGTGCCGGGGCAGTCGCTGTACGTCGGCGTGGCCGACGCGTTCAGCGGCAACGCGCCGCCCGGCTCCGGTTTCGGCGGCGCGCCCGGCCTCGGCGTGAACCTCGGGCCGACGAACATCGCCGGCCCCGGCGGCGCGATGACGTTCATCACGGCGAACGACCCGCGCGTCGATGGCTGCAAGCCGGGCAACGCGAGCCCGCTGCTGATCGCGGCGGGCGGCGGCGGTGGCGGCGGTGCCGCATCGTTCGCGAACGGCGGCGACGGCGGCACGGAAACCGTCGCGAACGGTGCGGGCTACGCCGGCGGCAGCAATCGCCGCGACGACGGCGGCCCCGGCCTCGGCGCGACGATCTTCGCCGGTGGCGCCGGTGGCGCGCCCGGCAGCAGCCCGAGCTGCATCAGCGGCACCGCAGGCGGCGTCGGCAGCGCGATGCAGGGCGGCCGCGGCGGCAACGGCGGCAGCTCGCCGGGCGGCACCACGGGATGCCAGCCGGCGAACGCGAAGGCGGGAACGGGCGCCGGCGGCGGCGCCGGATTCTTCGGCGGCGGTGGTGGAGGTGGCGGCAGCGACAACTCGGGCGCGCAGGCCGCCGCGGGTGGTGGCGGTGGCGCCGGTGCGAGCTTCTTCAATTCCGGCGTCGTCTCGCTGGACCAGCCGCTGCAGCGCGCGTGCATCGGCTTCTGCACGTTGCCCGACGAGGCGATCGTCTCGATCGTGCCGTTCGACACCAACCCCGCGATCGTCTCGGGCAACGCGTTCACGTTCACCGTCGGCACGCCGGTGAACACGACGCTCGCGGCGGGCGGCTGGCCCGTCCCGCAGATCTCGATCGCGAACCTGCCCGCCGGCGTGCTGCAGCAGGACAACGGCGACGGCACGCTCTCGCTCACCGGCACGCCGCAGTTCTACGCCGGCGGCGTGTACGCCGCGACCGTCGTCGCGGGCAACACCGACAGCGGCGGCGTCTACCACGCCACGTCGCAGTCGGTGACGATCACGGTGCGCGCACCGGCGCGTTTCGCGAACCCGTCGCTGCAGTCGTTCTTCGAAGTCGGCGCGGCGGGCAGCTTCGCCGTCGCGTGCAACTTCGCATACCCGCAGCCGACCCTGACGCTGTCCGGTACGGTCCCGCCCGGGCTCGCGCTCCTCGACAACGGCGACTGCACGGGCCAGCTCGCCGGCACCGCGAGCGTCGGCGGCGTCTACAACGTCACGCTCAACGCGGCGAACGGCGTCGGTGCGCCCGTCACGCAGGCGATCCGCGTGCAGGTCACGCCGATCCCGTTCACGGTGACGGTGGGCTCGACGCAGAACCCGTCGGCGCCGGCGCAGGGCGTGTCGTTCACGGCGCAGTTGTCGCCGGTCCCCGACCTCGACGATCCGTACATCGAGTTCAAGGTCGACGGCGAGCAGTTCGGCGCGTTCCTGCAGACGAACGGCGCCGGCTTCACGCAGACCGCGCAAACGACGGCGCTCGCGAGCGGCCCGCACGTGGTCACCGCGCGCGTGCTGCCCGGCGGCATCTACGGCACGGGCACGGGGCAGCTCACGCAGCAGGTGAGCGTGGTGTCGGGCCCGGCATCGGGCACGACGCTCACGGTGACGCCCGCGACGAACGAGGTGTTCGTGCAGAACGGCCGCGTGTACAACGCGTCGCTCGGCGGCCTCGACATCGGCGTGTCCGCGATCGGCACCGGCCTCGCGGTGGACAGTGCCGGCAACACCTACACGTTCGGCTCCGATCTCGGCAACACGCGCATCCGCAAGACGACGCCCGCGGGCACGTCCACGTTCATCGGTCCGAGCAGCTTCCCCGGCGGTGTGTACGGGCTCGGCGTCGACGGCCAGGGCTTCCTGTACGTCGTGCAGGGCACGCGCATCGAGCGCGTGAATCCCGCCGGCGGCTCCAGCGTGCCGCTGACCGGCAGCAACTATTTCCTGCGCGAATGCGCCGTCGACAGCGCGGGCAACGCGTACGCGATCAACTTCACCGGCAGCTCGTCGGAAGTGCTGCAGGTGTCGCCGCCGTACGACGGCACCCCGACGCGCGTCGCGACCGGCCTCGTGCAGGGTGGCGGCCTGGCCGTCGATGCGGCCGACAACCTGTTCTTCGCCGACACCGGCGCGAACGCGATCTACCGGCAATCGCTGCTCACCGGCCAGCGCACCACGGTGCTCACCGGCATGCCGGCCGCGGCGCTCGCGGTCGATGCGGCCGACACGCTCTACTTCGTGGCGAACGACGTGGTCTACCGGTTGCCCGCGCCGTACACCGGCGCGCCGCTCGCGATCGACAGCCGCGACGTGCGCGCGATCGCGACGCGCGCACGCGCGTCGGCGCCGTTCGGGCAGGCCGTCGCGTTGCAGGCGAACGTGGTGAGCGCTCCCGCGGGCGCATTTCCGGCCGGCACCGTCACGTTCCGCGACGGGCCGACGGTGCTCGGCACGCAGGCGCTCGCTTCCGGCACGGCGACGCTGGGCACGTCGGCGCTCGCGCTCGGCGCGCATGCGCTCACCGCCACCTACAACGGCAGCGCGAACTTCCCCGCATCGAGCGGCGCGCGCGACGTGACGATCACGCTGTCGCCCGTGCCGGTCACGGTGTCCGGTACGCGCGTGCGCGGCAACGCGGACGTCGCGTTCGCGTATGCGGTCGGCACATTGCCGCCGGGCGTCACGGGGGTCGCGGGCACGCTCGCCGGATGCAGTTCGTCGACCTCCCCGGGCGCGCCGGTGGGCACGTACCCGAACACGATCTTCGGTTGCGGTGGCTTGTCGCCGACCGGCCCGAACGCCGCGTCGTACGCCGTGCAGTACCTCGACGGCGGCGTCGCGGTGACGCCGCAGCCGCTGCCGATCGTCGTCGCGGGGCGCAGCGTGCTCGGCTCCGGCGTGGTCACGTACACCTGGACGACGCCGATCACGTTGCCGACCGGCACGATCGTCGCGGGCACGCTCGCCGGCTGCACGACGACCGTGAACGCCGGGTCGCCGCTCGGCACCTACGACGGCACGGTCACCGGCTGCACGGGCCTGTCGGTCAGCGGTCCCGCCGCGGCGGATTACGTGCTCGGCTACGTCGACGCCGGGGTGGAAGTCGTGCCGCTCTCGATCGCGGTGACGGTGACGGCGACGAAGCCGTTCGGCGGCGGCGTGTCGCCGACGTTCTCGTTCACGCCGCCCGCGAATCTGCCGGGCGGCGTCACGGGCATCGCGGGCACGCTCACGGGCTGCACCTCGAGCGTCGTGCCGACCACGCCCGTCGGCACCTACAACGGCACGATCACCGGTTGCGGCGGGCTTTCCGCGCTGGGACCGCAGGGCGCGAGCTTCGGCATCGCGTACGTCGACGGCGGCCTCACGGTGACGCCGCGTGGCGTCGCCGTGCAGGTGTACGGCTCGCGCCTGCCCGGCGGCACGAACCTCTTCCGCTATTCGATCGCCGGCGGATTCCCGCGCGACATCGTGGGCTCGGCCGGCAAGGTGACGGGTTGCACGACGACCGTGGCCGCGGCTGCGCCGCCCGGCACGTACACCGGCACGATCAGCGGCTGCAGCGGGCTGCAGGTGTTCACGTCGAACGGCGTCGACTACGCCGTCACCTACGTCGACGCGGGCTTCGTCGTCGGCAACGGCGCCACGAGCACGGCGATCGCGCCGACGACGTCCGTCGATCCCGACCTGCTGATCGTGACGTCGCCGTCGCGCCTGCTGCTACTGCAGCCGCCGCCGTACACGCAGGCGCCGGCACAGTTGCCGGGGCCGCAGGCCGGCGCGGTCACGGGCAGCGCGTTCGATTCGCGCGGCAACCTGCTCGCGACCGACTTCAACGCGCTGTACCTGTTCGATCCGGCGGGCACGTTGCGCCGCGTGGTGCCGCTGCCGTTCCCGCTCGATCGCCTCGCGCTCGACTCGCACGACAACCTGTTCGGCATCGTCTCCGACGGCAACACGCGCGCCGCGATCTGGCGGCTCGACTATCCGTACACCGGGCAGCCGACGCTCGTGCTGGAAGGATTCGGCGGCGTCTCGACGCTGTTCTTCGACGGCTCCGACCGCCTCTACATCGGCGACCAGTTCGCGCGCTACGCGACGATGCTCGATCCGCCGTACACCGGGCCCGCGCTGATCGTCGCGGACGCCGGGCTCGCGTCGGGCGGCTTCACCGTGGACGCGGCCGGCAACCTGTTCCTCGGCATCAACGGCAACGGCCCGCCGGGCACGCCGTCGCGCACCGAGAAGTCGCTGCCGCCGTACACGGCGATTCCGCAGAACTTCACCGGCGACGTGTTCGCCACGTCGTTCGGCCCCGCCGTGCTCGCGGCCGACCGCCAGGGCAACCTGTTCGGCACCGACCAGCTCGGGCTGCTGCGCATTCCCTCGACGGGCGGCCTGCCCGTGCGGCTCAACGCCGCGATCCAGTCGCAACAGCTCGCGCAATCGAGCCCGCCCGCGACGGCGGCGGTCGGCGGATCCATTTCGGTGACGGTGACCGTGGCGTCGACCGCGGGCGGCACGCCCACCGGCACCGTGCAGGTGTTCGAAGGCGCGACGCAGCGCGCGAGCGGCCCGCTCGTCGGCGGCAAGGCGACGCTGTCGATCGCGGGCCTCGCCGAAGGCACGCATTTCCTCACGGCGAGCTACGTCGGTGCGACGCCGTACAACGGCTCGGCGTCGAGCTCGATGCGTGCGGTCGTCGGTCGCGCGTCGCCGACCATCCTGTTCACCACGCCGCCGCCGCTCGCGAACGGTGCCAGCGCGACGGTGGTTGCAGTGGCCACGTCCGCGCTGCCCGTGACGTACTCCAGCACGAGCCCCGCGTGCAGCGTGACGCCCGCCGGCGTCGTCACCGGCCTCGCCGTCGGCGACTGCACGATCACCGCGACGGCCGCGGGCAACGGCACGTTCCTGCCGGCGTTGCCGACCACGATCACGCTGCCGATCGCGAAGGGCGCGCAGACGATCGCGTTCGGCGCGGCGCCCGGCGTGCGCGTCGGCGCAAGCGCGAGCGTTGCCGCGACGGCCAGCTCCGGCCTCGCAGTGACGTTCGCGTCGGCGAACTCCACGTGCACGGTGACGCCGGCCGGGCTCGTGACGGGCGTGAGCGTCGGTCCGTGCGACGTCACCGCGACGCAGGCGGGCAATGCGGACTACGACGCGGCGCCGCCCGTGGTGCAGACGCTGGCGATCGCGCAGGGCACGCAGGCGATCGCGTTCGGCGCGATGCCGGCGGTGGGCGTGGGCACGAGCGGCACGGTGTCCGCGACCGGCGGCGGCTCGTTCAATCCCGTCGTGTTCGCGTCGGCGAGCAGCACGTGCACGGTCGGCGCGAGTGGCGGCGTCGACGGGCTGCATGCGGGCAACTGCGTGATCGACGCGACGCAGGCCGGCAACTCCAACTGGCAGCCGGCGACGAATTCCACGACGCTCGCGATCGCGCAGGGTACGCAGGTCGTGACGTTCGCGGCACCCGCGACCGTGCTCGTCGGCGGCGGCGGCAGCGTGGCGGCGACGGCGACGTCCGGCCTGGCCGTGACGTTCTCGACGACGAGCGCGAACTGCTCCGTCACGCCGGCGGGCGTCGTGAGCGGCCTGCACGGCGGCACGTGCGCGATCGCCGGCAACCAGGCCGGCAACGCGGACTACCTCGCGGCGCCGACCGCGACGCTGAACCTCGACATCGGTCGCGCGAGCCAGTCCATCGCGTTCGGCAGCGCACCCGCGGTCGTCGTGGGCGGCAGTGGCACCGTGAGCGCGACGGGCGGCGCGTCCGGCAATCCCGTCGCATTCGCGACGACGAGCGCGACGTGCACCGTATCGCCCACCGGCACCGTGACGGGCGTGCTCGCCGGGCCATGCCTCGTCACGGCGACGCAGGCCGGCAACGCCGACTACGCGGCTGCGACGCCGGCCACGCAGACCATTGCGATTGCGCGCGGCCCGCAGGCCATCGCGTTCGGCACGGCGCCGAACGTGGAAGTGCTGGGCACCGGCACGGTGACGGCGACGACGCCGGGCGGCCTGCCCGTCTCGTTCTCCAGCGCGAGCGCGAGTTGCACCGTGACGCCGGCCGGCGTCGTCTCCGGAATTTCCGCGGGCACGTGCGTCGTCGACGCCGTACAGCCGGGCGACCCGAACTGGCTGCCCGCGCCGCCCGCTTCGCAATCGCTGCCCATCGCGCTCGTCGTACGTCCAACCGACCTTGCCGTGGCGATCGACGACGGCACGGGGGGCACGCACGTGATCGCGTCGGGTCGCACGATCGACTACACGGTAGTGGCCGCGAACCTCGGCGCGAACGCCGCGCGCGCCGCGCGCGTCGACGACGCGCTGCCGGCGAACCTCACGGGCGCGAGCTGGGCGTGCGAGGTGCCGTTCACGGGCACGTGCACGCTCGGTGGCGCGGGCGACATGCACGCGCTCGCGACCATTCCGCCGGGCGGCGACATCGTCTTCCACATCACCGCGACCGTAGCCGCGCTGCCGGAACAGTTCTCGAACACCGCGACCATCGCGACGGGCATCACCGAATCCGACGGCGCGACGGCGAACAACAGCGCGACGGTCGCGACGCGCGCGATCGTGTTCGCGAGCGGCTTCGAGGGGCAGGGCACGCTCGCGCCGGTCGCCATCGACGTCGCGCTGCACGACGCGCGCACGGAGGTGCTGATGCTGGATCTCTCCGCATTGCCCGCGTCGAAGCTGCCGCAGCTCGCGGCCACGATCGCCGACACGGCGAGCGTGCGCGCCGCACAACTCTTCGTGCGCAACGAAGGTGCGCCGGCCGTGCGCCTGTCGTGGCGCGGCGACGACGGCATCTGGCGCGCGGGCGGATGGGTCTCGCTCGCGGGCGGCGCGCCGATCGCGATCGCCTGGAGCACGGAAGCGCAGGGCAGGCTCGCCGAGGTGAACGTCGCGGAAGGCGCCACGCTGCTCGCGCGCGCCGGATCGGGCGAATCCCGGCCGCAGTAGGTAGACGTCCCGGACCGGGGCGGCGACACTCGCCGCCATGGACGTCTGCCTCCGCGCCGAGGGTGGGTTCCGCGCACCGCCCGAGGCGGTGTTCGCGCTCGCGCTCGATCCCGTGCGGTTTCCCGCGACGTTCCGCGGGTTCGGCCCGATCCCGGCGATCCGCGCGATCCACCTGCACGCGGCGCCGGCCGTCGGCAGCACGCGCGAGCTCGAGAACAGCGACGGCTCGCGGCCGCTCGAGCGCATCGTCGCGCTCGAGCCGGCGCGCCGGCACGCGTACGTGCTGTCGCGCCTCGCCGCGCCGTTCAAGTGGCTGGTGCGCAGCGGCCACGCGGACTGGACGTTCGACGCGCGCGACGGCGGCACGCACGTGACGTGGCGCTACTGCTTCGATCTCACCTCGCCGCTCGCCTGGCCGCTCGCCGCGCCGTTGCTGCATGCGTTCTTCTCGGCCGCGATGCGGCGCTGCCTGGCCGCGATGGCAACCGTGCTGGAGCAGCGCTGATGGAGCAGTGGATCCTGATGGCGATGGCGCCCGTGTTCCTCGGGTTGATCGCGCTGGAGGCGTGGTACTGGCGCCGCCGCGATCCGACGATGTACAGCCTCGTCGACACGTTTTCGAACGCGGGCCTCGCGCTGATGCACCAGGCGGCGGACGCCGTGGCGTGGGCGCTCGTGATCGTGCTGTTCTACGCCGTGCACCGCTACCGCCTGTTCGACATCCCGGCGACGTGGTGGAGCATCGCTTTGCTCGCACTCGCGCAGGATTTCTTCTACTACTGGTTCCATCGCGCGAGCCATCGCATCCGCTGGATGTGGGCGTCGCACGTGACGCACCACTCGTCCGAGCGCCTGAACCTGTCGACGGCGTTCCGCCAGAGCCTTACCTATCCGATTTCCGGCATGTGGTTGTTCTGGCTGCCGCTCGCGTGGCTCGGCTTCGAGCCGACGCACATCGTGGCCGTGGTGGCGATCAACCTCGGCTTCCAGTTCTTCGTGCACACGCAGGCGGTCGGGAAGCTGGGCTGGCTCGAGCAGGTGTTCAACACACCGTCGCACCATCGCGTGCACCACGCGCGCAACCCGAAGTACATCGACCGCAACTACGCAGGGCTGCTGATCGTCTGGGACAAGCTGTTCGGCAGCTTCGTCGAGGAAGACCCGGCCGTGCCGTGCGAGTACGGCATCATCGGCCAGGTGCACAGCCACAACCCGATCACGCTCACGTTCCACGAATGGCTCGCGATGTTCCGCGATGCGCGGAAGGCCAGGGGCACGCGCGCGGCGCTGCGTCAGCTGTTCGGGCCGCCCGAGCGCGGGCTCGCCCACGCGCCCGTCGACCGTGGCGACAGCGACAGCGCGATCGCCACGCGGTAACCGGTGAACAGCACGAAGAACAGCCACATCGGCGGCGCGGGGACGTTCCACGCCAGGTAATCCGGCCCGGCGATCATCAGCAGCGTGGTGGCCGACGCGGCCCACGCGAACGCCGCGAAGAGCCAGCCGCGACGTCCCGGCGCGAGCAGGTGCATCAGCCAGCCCGCGGCCGCGGCGCCGATCGTGTTGCAGGTCCACAGCACGAAGTACAGCTGGTCCCAGGCCGAGGCGACCACGTCGCGCACGGCGATGCCGCCGAACGATTCCTCCGGCGGGAACACGCGCAGCGCGAAGCCGACCAGCTCCAGGAACTTCTCGACGAGGATCACCGCGGCCACCGTCGTCGCGGCGAACGGCGACGCGCGAAAGCCGAGCACCGCGAGGCCGAGCATCGGCAGCAGCGTCGCGAGCGAATGCGCGAGCAGGATCGGCTCGCGCGCGGCGCGCAGCCACTGCGCGGTCGACTCCGGCACGCCGCCCTGGACGAGCGCGGGCACGATCGTGTTCGTCGCCGTCGTGATCACACCGAGCCACGCGACGATCGCGAACGGCCGCAACCAGCGCGGGTCCTCGGGAATGGCGAACATGCGGATTTCCTGTCGGGCGGCCGGCCATGATCGCGCGGGGGCATCGCCGGTGGGCGTCGGCACGGCGCGCCGTTCCGCCGGCTCGCCGCACGACTTGCCCCATCGGGAGGCTCCGCCGGGCGCCGTGTCGCCCTAGAGTGGCGGCAGTCCATGCCGGGGAAATGCCGTGGAGCCCATGAGGATCGTGGTCGCGCTGCTGCTGCTCGCCGTCGCGGCGGGCGCCGATGCGAAGCCGGACAACAAGTGGCGCATCAAGTGCAACGGCAGCACGCGCACCGGCGGCGAAGTGGTGTTGTCGATCGAGCCCGAAGGCGGCAAGGCGGTCGAGGTGGTGATCGCGATTCCGGCGGGCACCAGCGAGAACGCCGCGGCCGTCATCATCCGCGATGCGCTGAAGGTGCCGCTCAAGGACACGCACAAGGTCGAGCGCGACGACTGGGAGGACGTGCTCGTGAAGAAGCGCTACAAGCAGCCGGACTTCGAGCTCATCCTCCAGGACAACACGGCCCAGGGGCTCTCCATCAAGGTGAAGGACGAATGACCATGGCCAGCAACCACAAGCGGCGCTGGCTCGTCGCCACGATCGCGATCTCCTTCGCCCTGCCGGCGCTCGCCGGCACCGAGGACGACGTGCGCGCGCAGCTCACGGCGAAGGGCTACACCGAGGTGAGCGAGCTCGAATACGAGAACGGCATCTGGGACGCCGACGTCACGCGCGCCGACGGCTCGCGCGGCGAAGTCGCGGTCGACGACCAGGGCGAGGTGTACGACGTTAAGGACGGCCGGCCGCTGCTGGACGAGTCGGACCTGTTCGCGAAACTCACGAACGCCGGCTACGGCGGTGTGAACGACATCGAGCGCGAAGGTGCGATCTTCACGGCAGACGCCTACGACAAGTCCGGGAACAAGGTGGAGCTCACGATCAGCGCCTACGACGGGCACGTGATCCACGAAGAACGCGACGACGACTGACGCGTCGGCAGTGTCTCAGTTCTGGATGTACGCCAGCCAGCGGCGGGCGCGAGCGATCACGTCTGGTCGCTGGAAGAAATCGCGGCGCTCACGTGAGCGCCGCCAGGGATCAGGCGACCTTCTTACGCGTGATGCCGAGCAAGCTCTCAGCAGGAATGCCCAAGTTGCTATGCAGCTTGCGGATCATCTTGATCGTGAGCTGCCGCTTGTTGGTGAGGACTTCGTAGACTCGGTTGAGTGCGCCGATGCTTGGCACGAGGTCCCTCGGTTTCAGTCCGCCTTGCTCCATCCGAAACCGGATCGCTTCTACCGGGTCGGGAGACTCAGGTTGGAAGCGCTTCTGCTCGTAGGCTTCCACGAGAGTCAGCATCACCTCGAAGCGATCGCCTTCCGCAGAGCCGGGTTCGGGCTCACTGTCGAAGAAGGCAGAAAGCTCGCTCAGGGCGGCCTTGTAATCGTCTTCGTTGCGAATGGGATGGATGTTCATGAGTGCTCTACCGAAGCGGCGTCAACCTTGTCGTATTCCGCGTGCGTTCCGATGAACTTGATGTAGATCGCCTGAAACTTGTATGCCACGGCGACGATCATGCGATACGAGTTTCCCTTGATGTTGAAAACGACGCGGTTTTTACCAACGATGCTCGCGTTTCCGTACCTGGCTTTGACTTCTGCTGGCGAAGCCCAGGTAGCGGCCCGAGCTTCGTCATACCAAGCCTTCAGTGATTGTTCCGCGTCCGGATGCCTTTCCCAGAAGTCTCGCAGCGTTCCGACAGCCACGATCTTCATGGCAAGATGCTAGTCCCAAAATGGGACATGAGCAAGTCGCGACTGGCTTGCCGTTCAGGAACATGGCCGCGATAGCCGTAACGCTTTGATTTAACGCTGAATATACTGGCAACAGCTCAAATCGGTTGATTGGAAACAACTGATCTGTCCGGGACGAGCCGCCCTCTCTCAAGTCCGGGATCTCATCCGGGTCCAATGCCGGAGTTGGACGTCGGCGCGCCGAATTCAAATCGAGACACTACCGACTAGTCGCTTCAGCGCCCGATCGCGGCGAGCATTTCGGCGAACGTCTTCGCGTTTGCGAGCCGCTGCTTCGCCGCGTCGTCGCCCTGGTACCGGAAATCGACGTCGCGTTCGACGATCAGCGCGCGCGCCTGCGCCGCGTCGCCCTGCGCGACGCGCGCGAGCTCGAACGTGACTTCCGTGCGCCCGACCGGGTTCGCCATGAGCCACAGCCCGCCGTGCGTCGATGCGAGCTTTTCGAGGCGGTAGACGTCGAGCTTCGAATCGATGAGGAACGGCGCCGAGTTGGCGTTGACGACGCGCTGCGTCGACATCTCCTTCAGGTCCGCGACGTCGTCGTGCCGCACGACGCCGGACTGCTCGAACAGCACGAGCACCGGATAGGCGAGCGTCTCGGGCGACGGTGGCGGTGCCGGCTTGCAGGCGGCGAGCACGGCGCCGAACGCCGCGGCGACGAAGCGTCGGATTCGCATGCGCGGATCATACGTCAGGCATCCGCCACCGGGAGCCCGAGTGCCCGAAGCACGCGTGCGACGAGCCGGTCGCAGCGCGCGCCGAGGAACTCGAACGCGCTCGTGCCGTGCCATTGCAGTCGCTGCGCCATGTCCTCGCGCAGCAGGGCGCGGGCGCGGTGCAGGCGCGTCTTCACCGTCGCGGGCTCGATGTCGAGGCACGCGGCGGTTTCGGCGACGCTGAGCTGCTGCACCTCGCGCAGCACGAACACGGCGCGGAAGCCGTCGGGCAGGCGGTCGATCGCGCCTTCCATGAGCGCGCGTGCGGCGTCGCGCTCGGCGATCGCGGGCGGCTCGTCGTGCGTCGGCGCCGCGGCTACGCGCTCGTCGACGTCGTCGTGCGGCGCACGTCGTGCGCGCAGGCGCATGAGCGCCTCGTTCGTCGCGATGCGCGCGAGCCACGCCGCGAAACGCAGCGGCGGCGCGAACGCAGGCAGCGCGCGGTACGCGGCGACGTACGCGTCCTGCAGCGCGTCCTCGGCATCGGCATCGTGGCCGAGGATGCTGCGCGCAATGCGGAACAGGCGCTGGTTGTAGCGGCGCATCAGCGCGGCGAATGCGTCGCCATCGCCGGCGACCGCGCGCGCGACGAACGCCTCGTCGGGCAGATCGGCGCCGTCGCGCGGATGCGCGGCGACGACGGCCGGGGGGATGAGCGTGGTCATGTCAGTGGCACAGCTCCGGATCGTGCGCCGCCTGCCGCAACCACGCGACCAGCGCGTGGCGCTCGGCCGGGTCGGGCACGCCGGCATACGTCATCAGGGTACCGGGAACGACCGTGGTCGGTGCTGCGAGGAAGCGGTCGAGCGTCGCTTCGTCCCAGGTGAGGCCGGAATTGCGCATCGACGGCGAATAGGCGTAGCCCGGCACCGAGCCCGCGCGCCGCCCGACCACGCCGCAATGACGCGGCCCGACCGCGTCGTGCGCGAGCGTGTGACAGGCGAGGCAGCGTTCGTAGATCGCGGCGCCGTCGGGCATCGCGAACATGGCCGCGGCGAGCAGCAGCGATGGCATCACGTGAAGAACGCCTCCGGCACCGGTTCCTGCCCGAGCGCGTTGCGCAGCACGGCCCAATGCATGGCCTCGTCCGCGAGGATCGACGCCGCCGCGCGCGCCAGCTCGCGGTCGCCGAACAGCGGGATCGCGCCGACGTACGCGCTCATCGCGCCGCGCTCGAGCCCCGCCGCGAACGCGAGCACGTCGGCTTCCTGCTTGAGCTGCTCGACCGGGAACTCGTATTTCGCGAGCGGCTGGATCGGCTCCAGCTTCAGCGCGCGCATCGCGCCGGCGAGCGCGTCGGCGTGCGCGCGATGGTGGTCGCGGAACGTGGCCGCGAGCTTCTTCGCGCCGGCGCCGAGCAGGCCGCTGTCGATGCCGACGCCGTAGGCTGCGATCGCGTTGTACTCCGCACCCAGCGCCGTCTTCAGGATCGCGGCATCGGCGCTGCCCGCCTCCGCGGCACGGACGAGGCCGGGCCGGCCTGCCAGCAGCGCAACGGCGGCGCCCGAAAGCGTGACGGCCGTGGCCAGGAACCCGCGCCGCGCCAGCACGCGCGGCCCCGTTTCGACGATGGTTTTCGACATGGCGTCCTCCTCCTGCGCACGCTAGCGGTGCGTCCAGGCCGTTCAATGCGCCGGCCGGCACGGAGGTTCCCGGGGTAGCGGAAATCGCCACTTCCGCGCTGCGCCTTGGGCGGCCTCGGCCGTTGTGGTACCAAGCCCCATGGACAAGCCCTGGCTGGCGAGCTATCCCCCCGGCGTTCCCGTCGACGTCGACGTGTCGCGCTACCCGTCGCTCGTTTCGCTGCTCGAGGAGAGCTTCGCGAAATTCCGCACGCGCAACGCGTACACCTGCATGGGGCGGTTCCTCACCTACGGCGAGCTCGACGCGCTCTCGAGCGCGTTCGCCGGGTATCTCCAGTCGCTCGGGCTGGAGCGCGGCGCGCGCGTCGCGCTGATGATGCCGAACGTGCTGCAGTACCCGATCGCCGCCGCGGCCGTGCTGCGCGCGGGCTACATCGCGGTGAACGTCAATCCGATGTACACGCCGCGCGAGCTCGAGCACCAGCTCAAGGACTCGGGTGCCGTCGCGATCGTCATCCTCGAGAACTTCGCCGCGACGCTCACGCAGGTGATCGCGCACACGGGCGTGAAGCACGTGGTGGTGGCCGCGGTCGGCGACCTGCTCGGCTTCCCGAAGGGCCTGATCGCGAACTTCATCGTGCGCCACCGCAGGAAGGCGGTGCCCGCGTATTCGCTGCCCGGCGCCGTGAAGTTCAACGACGCGCTGTCGCGCGGCCGCCGCGCGGGATTCACGCGCGTGGAGCCCGCGGCCGACGACATCGCCGTGCTGCAGTACACCGGCGGCACCACGGGCGTCGCGAAGGGCGCCGTGCTGCTGCACAAGACGCTGGTCGGCGCGCTGCTCTCGTCCGATGCGTGGCTGCAGCCCGGGCTCGCGCGCAAGCCGATCGGCGACGCGCCGGCGGCAATCGTGTGTGCGCTGCCGCTCTACCACGTGTTCGCGTTCGTCACGTGCGGCCTGCTCGGCATGCGCATCGGCGGCATGAACATCCTGATCCCGAACCCGCGCGACGTCGGCGGCATGATCGCCGAGCTCGCGAAGTTCCGGATCAACGTGTTTCCCGCGGTGAACACGCTGTTCAACGCGATGGTGAACCACCCGGAGTTCGCCAGGCTCGACTTCTCGCAGCTCGCGATCTCGAACGGCGGCGGCATGGCCGTGCAGGAAGCGGTGGCGAAGAAGTGGCTCGCGATCACCGGCTGCCCGATCGCGGAAGGCTATGGCCTCTCGGAAACCTCGTCGGGCGTCACGTGCAACCGCACGGACACCGATGCGTACACGGGCACGGTCGGGCTGCCGATGTCGGGCGTGCACGTACGCCTGCTCGACGACGAGGGCCGCGACGTCGCGCCGGGCGAGCCGGGCGAGATCGCGATCGCCGCGCCGCAGCTGATGGCCGGCTACTGGCAGCGGCCGGAAGATACCGCGCAGGTCATGACGCCCGATGGCTACTTCAAGTCGGGCGACGTGGGCGTGTTCGACGCGAACGGATACCTGCGCATCGTCGACCGCAAGAAGGACATGATCCTGGTGTCGGGCTTCAACGTGTATCCGAACGAGGTCGAGGGCGTGGTCGCGATGCACCCGGGCGTGCTCGAGTGCGCGGTCGTCGGCGTGCCCGACGAGTGCTCGGGCGAATGCGTCGTGCTCTACGTGGTGCGCAAGGACCCGGCGCTCACCGAGAGTGCGCTCGCCGCGTTCTGCGCCGAGCAGCTCACCGGCTACAAGAAGCCGCGCCAGATCCGCTTCCGCAACGACCTGCCGAAGACGAACGTCGGCAAGATCCTGCGCCGCGAGCTGCGCCAGATCGCGCTCGCGGAAATGCCGAAGAAGCAGGAAAAGGCCACCGCTTAGCGGCGGCGCTCAGTCGCCCGCTTCGCCGTCGCGCACGCGGCGCCAGCCGTCGATGCCGAGCGCGCGCAGCATGGCGATGTTGCGCTCGTAGATGCCTGCGGCATCGGGAAACGCGGCGACCGCGCGATCGACGCTGGACTGCCGCAGCAGGTGCAGCATCGGCGCGGGCGAACGGTTGCTGCAGTTCGCGGCGTCGTCCTCCGCTGCGTCCGCGAAGCGATAGTCGGGATGGAAGCTCGCCACCTGGAACGTGTCGTCCAGGCCGAGCCGCTCCAGCAACGCGTCTGCGCGATCGAGGAACTGGTTGTAGTCGAGGAAGTCGCCGAGCACGCCGGGGTGCAGCAGCAGCGTCGTCTCGACGACCGACTCGTCGCTGCCGTGGAGCCGGCGCAGCTCGGTTTCGAGGTCGGCCAGCAGCGTTTCCTCGTCCGTCGCGTCGCTGAGCGCATGGCGGATGCGGCCGCGCACGTGCACGGCCTTCGCGAACGGGCAGAGGTTCAGGCCGATCACGACGCGCTCCAGCCACGCGCGCGTTCGCGCCAGCACGTCTCCGCTCGATGCCGCGCTGGCGTCGTCGACGATCATCGGCGCGAGCGTACTACGCGCGCCGCTGCCTCAGAACGCGCGCCGCTCGATTCGGAACTGCGGCAGGCGGCGATACTGGCATTGCGCGTGCACGCCGTCGGGATCGACGCGGTAGACCGCGTAGTCGCCGCGCTTCGTCGCGCCCCACTGCGGCTGGCCCGCGAACCACGCGCGGCCCGCGAACGCGAAGACGCCGTCGAGCAGCCACGGGCCGTTCGCCACGCGCTCGTGCTCCACGCGCGGATACAGCGCACGGCCGGCGGCGCTCGTCGTGTCGATGACCGGCGGTCCCGCGTCGGTGCCGGCGAGCGCGAGCCAGCGATAGGTCGTGCCGCAGCCGGCGCCGCTCTCATCGCCGATCAGCCACGTCGCGCGCGGATGGCCGTCGCCGAACCAGTCGGGCGCGGCACTCGCGAGCTCCTCGACGCCACCGAGTGCTTCGGGCACCTCGCTGCGGTCCTCGACCGGCGACCATTCGACCGGCTCCGTGGAGCCGTTGCGCACGGCGGCGCACACGCGATCGTCGGATCCATCGCCCACGCGCACGCGCCGCACGTCGCCGGTCGTGGCGAAGCGACACAGGGGAACGGCCGCACCCGGCTCGAGGCGCACGAGCGCGAGCGGTGAAAGCGTCCAGCGATCGCCGTACCAGGCGAGCGCAACGGACGTTCCGTCGATGAGCATCGGCACCGTGTCGAGCCCGAACGCTTCGTCGTCCTCGACGAGCGGATCGAACGAGATCGACGTGCCGTCGGCGAACGCCAGGTCGTACGAGTGGCACGTGCCGCCGCCGTCGATCGAGTAGAGTCGCAGCGCCCTGCCATCGGCGCGCGCGATGTCGTACGCGCCGGCGACGCCGGCGACGCCGGCGTAGCCGGCTTCCTGCCACCGCGCCGCCAGTGCCGGGTCGACGTCGTTCGCGGGCCCTGCCACGGCGAACGCGCCTTCGAGCGCACCGTCGTTCGCGAGCGCGAGCACGCGCTGGCAGAGGCGCTCGTCGGCTTCCGCAGCCGAAGCACCCGCGAGAGCGAGGACGAGCATTGCGCTGCCGATCATCGTCACGCCTGCCGACGGGGTGTCGCTAACAGAATCGTAGCGGCGGCTTTACGCATCATCCGTTGAAATCGCCATCCCACGCACGCCGCGACACGGAGACGACGATGGAAGACTTCGAGCTCGAATACCACCACGGCGCCTGGCACGTGATGTGGGGCGGCGAGCGCGTTTCCACGCACGCGAGCTGGGGCGAGGCGCTGTATGCCGCGGTCGGGCGGCGACCGAGCAAGCCGACGGAAGCCTGATTCGCTGGACGGGCGGACCTAGGCCGCCCGTCCGCCTGCGCGCTGGCCTCAGTCGTCCCCGGTCGTCACGACGCTGATCGCCTTGCGCTGGCCGTCGACCATGCGCGTGTGCACGACGGCCTGGACCGGCTTGTCGCTGAACGACATCGCGCCGATGACGAGCGTGGCGCAGTCCTTGTCGCGCACCACGGCCGTGACCTTCGGGTCGTTCCAGTTGACGACCACGTCGAACCACTCGCCGCCGCTGCGGTAGTCGCCTTCGGGAATCGCGGCGGAAGCCTCGACGGTCGCCTGCGTCACGGAGATGTCCGTCGAGCTCGATTTGCCGGCCTGTTCGCGCAGGTCGCGCAGCCACTTGCCCTCGTCGCTCGCGTCGGCGGCCGGGTCGCTTGCCGGCATCGTGGCGTACGGCAGGTCGATATCGAGCGAGGCGTGCGCCGAATTCGTGCCGCCGTACTTCGTCGCGTCGATCCGGCCCCAGCCGGCGTCGCCGATGTCGCCCTTCGCCACGAACTTCGCGCCGTCGGTGACGAGGCCGGGCACGGACTCCTCGAGCGTCTGCGTCATGTACGGCTCGGTCTGCAGCACCGCGCCGTTGGGATGCTCCTCGTCCTTCACGATGGCGAGCGACGGCTTGCCTTCCGATGCGAGCGCGGCGTAGTCGGCTTCGGGACGCGCGATCACGGCGAGCTTCGTGCAGGCGTCCAGCGGCACGCTGCTCAACAGCGCCGCGCCGCCGCCCGGCACGCGTACGGCGACGCCGTCGACGTAGCGGTGCTCGTCCACCTCGAGCTTGTCCATCGACACCGAGAAGTGCCGCGTGAAGGCGGTGGCATGCGGGCCGGCCGGCGCGGGCGCTGCCGCCGCCTTCGCGGGTTCGGAACCGCCACCGCCGCAAGCCACCAGCACGATCGCTGCGGAAAGGGCCGCCATCCGATTCATGTGCATCCCCGCTCTCCCCGGCCATGGACGATGCAAGGGGTACGCAGGCGCCTGCGGCGACCGGACACGCGGCGATCAGACGCCGGAACGGACGCGCAACCGCGCCGCGAACAGGAACCAGCCGAGCCACATGGCGACGGCGCAGGCACCCGACGTCAGCGCCAGACCGGGGTTGTCGCGGGCGAGCCACCAGTAGCGCTCGCCCTGGAAGCCGAAAGAGAACGGCAGCGCCGTGAAGAAGATCGCGAAGCCCATCAGCAGCGCCTGGACGCGCAGCGCCATCCGCGTGCGGCGCAGGGCAACCAGCGCCGCCTCGCTGCGCTCGTTGCGCGGCAGCCCGGACAGGGCGGCGTCGGCGTCGCGCAGTGCGGCGAGCTCGGCCGCGATGCCGGCGTCGCGCGTCGCCCATTCCTCCACCAGCTTCAGGCTGTCGGCATGCGCCTCGCCCGCAGCGCACGCAGGCAGCAGGTCGACGATCACGTTGCGGGTCACGCTCATGTCCGGTCCTCCAGTGATTTTCCGAGTCTGAGGCGCGCGCGGTGCACGCGGACCTTGGCGTTCGACACGCCCAGGCCGAGCACCGCGGCGATTTCTTCGTAGGAAAGCTGCGCCTCGACGCGCAGCAGCAAGGCGCTGCGATCGGTCTCGCCGAGTGCGGCGATCGCGCGGGCGAGGTTCCGTGCCGACTGCTCCGATTCCGCGCGCGTCGCGGGACAGTCGGCGGCATCGGGCCAATCGGGATCCAGCGCTTCGGTCGGGCGGCGCTTGCGCAGCGCCTCGAGGTGCAGGTTGCGCACGATCGCGAGCAGGTAGCCCTTGACCGTGTGCGCGACGATCGAATCGGCACCGGCGAACGCGCGCACGAACGCCTCGGCCGCGAGGTCTTCCGCGTCGTGCCGATTGCCGCAGAGCCAGTGCGCGAAGCGCACGAGGCCCGGTGCGTGCTCGCGGTAGAGGTCGTCGAAGCGTGCGGTGGCCATCGTGCGCAGGGTATGCGCGAGACGGCGGAAAGTTACACGGCGTCAGCCCGGAGCCGGCGTCGCCCGGTTGCGGCCGCCCTGCTTGGAGAGGTACAGCGCGTGGTCGGCGCGGCGATACAGCGATTCCACGCCGCCCGCGTCGAGCGCGGCGTAGCCGAAGCTCGCGGTGACGGGCACGCGCATGTTGTCCTTTTCGGCGTTCTCGACGACGAGCGCCTCGATCGCGGCGCGCCATGCCTCGACGCGCGGCGCCGCTTCCGCCGGCGTGACGCCCGGCATGAGCAGCGCGAATTCCTCGCCGCCGACGCGGGCGAGCACTTCCGAGCCGCGCACGTGGTCTTCGAGCTCGTGGGCGACCGCCTTCAGCACCTGGTCGCCGACCGGGTGCCCGTGCTTGTCGTTGATCGACTTGAAGTGGTCGATGTCGAGCAGCGCGAGCGTGCACGGCCGGTCGGAGCGCTGCGTCTCGCGTTGCATCGCGGCCATGAACGCGCGACGGTTCAGCACGCCGGTCAGCGCATCGCGGTTCGCGCGGTCGTGCAGCGCGGTGAGCATCGCGCCTTCCGGGTTGTTCGCGCCGAGGAACTTCAGCACGACTTCGCCGACCGTGATGAGGTCCTTGTCGCGCAGGCTGTATTCCTCGATCTCGGCGTCGTTGACGCGCGTCTTGTTCGTCGCGCCGAGGTCCTCGACCACGAACTCCGTACGCTTGCGCCAGACGCGGCAGTGCTGCCGCGACACGCTGAGGTCGTCGATCATGACGTCCGCGTTCTCGTCGCGGCCGATCGTGACCGAGTCGCCGAGCTCGAACCGCTCGCCGAGCATCGGCCCGCGCGTCACGACGAGGCAGGGCGGCGACTTCTCCACGAAGTTCGCGGCCGAAATGGCACGGACGGCAACCGTCCGCTCCTTCGGCTTGCCGGACGAAATGATCTTCATCCGCTTGGTGGATTGCTCGTCGCCGGTGCTCATTTCGAGGCCCCTGTCCGGGCGTCAATGCTACCGCGCGGAACACGAAAAAACCGGGACGGATGCGCGGTTCCGGCCCGGCTCGGGCGGCCCCTGAACCGGAAAGCGCGCATTGGCGTCGGTTCCCATCAGGCCGGGGCGGGACCTGACACTTTGCGGCTCATTCCCGCCTGAACGAGGCGCGCGCCCCGGGGTAGTCCACATCGACCCGGAACCAGCGAAACGCGCTGCCGCCCAGCGCGCCTTCGACGCGGGCGTCCATCCACTGCGACATGTACTCGTGGAACGCGCTGTCGGGCCGGCGCGTGAACCAGACGGGCCCGACCGCGTGGCCGGCGATGGTCACCTCCGGGACGGCGATGATGGGTGCGGCGCCGGCGTTGTCCTCGGCGCGCTCGACCACGCGCCAGTCCGGGTGCTTCGCGTGCCAGCGGTCGAAGATGCTCGCGACGATGAAGCTGGTGCCGCGCACCTTCGCGCCGCCGTCGCCGAGCCGCGCGAGCGCGTCGTCGGACAGCGCGAGCGTCGCGCCGGTGTCGAACAGGAACGAGATGGTTTCGCCATCGATGGTCGCCTCGATGCGCGGGAAGCTCGTCGTGCGCACGCCGTCCTTCGCCGGGAAGCCGAGCGGCACCGTGTGCGCCGGATCGAATTCCATGCCCGCCGCCGAGTCGTGCCAGGCCATCGCGCCGTTCGGATAGTCGAACGTCCAGACCCGGCCGCCGAACCATTCCTGGCCGAGCATGCCGTCGCGGAAGTCGGCCGAGCGCGGCGAGCGTTCGGCGACGAACAGCTGCCTGCGCTCGCCGAGCGGCGGCGGCAGCGCGTCGCTCCCGACGAAGGTCGGGAACGGGGCGAGCTTCGCGCGTTCCTCGCCTTCGCCCTGCTCGCTGACCGTGAGGCCCGCGCGAGCCGCGGAATCGGCATGGACGATGAAGCCGCCACCGGTATCGGTGAAGAACTCCAGCTTCTCGCCATTGGCGGCGGTCGCGGCCACGAACCAGCGGTCCGCCACGTGTTCCGTGCGAAGCGCGTGGCCCGCCGATTCCTGCGCGGTCGAGGCGGGCGGCGACGTGGCGCAGCCGGTTGCCGCGAGCGCGGCGAGCAGCAGGGTCGAGCGAGCCTTCATGTCGGTCTCCTTCCGGTGGACGAATTCTGCCTGCGTCGCGCTAGGCTTGTCGCAAGGAAGATGCTGCCATGGCCAAGCCTTACCTCCTCGCGATCGACCAGGGCACGACGAGCTCGCGCGCGATCCTGTTCGATCGCGCGGGCGCGATCGTCGGCGTGGCGCAGCGCGAGATCGAGCAGCATTTCCCGCAGCCGGGCTGGGTCGAGCACGACCCGATGGAGATCCTGGCGAGCGTGCAGGCCACGATGGTCGAGGTGCTCGCGCGCGCGAACGCGACGGGCGCGCAGGTGGCCGCCATCGGCATCACGAACCAGCGCGAGACCACGGTCGTCTGGGACCGCCGCACCGGGCTGCCGATCCATCGCGCGATCGTGTGGCAGTCGCGCCAGACGGCCGACATCTGCGCGAAGCTGAAGGCCGACGGTGCCGAGGCGCTGGTGCGCGAGCGCACCGGCCTCGTGGTCGACGCGTACTTCTCGGGCACGAAGGTGCAGTGGATCCTCGACCGCGTGCCCGGCGCGCGCGCGCGCGCGGCGCACGGCGAGCTCGCGTTCGGCACGATCGACTCGTGGTTGTTGTGGCATCTCTCCGACGGCCACGTGCACGCCACCGACGTGAGCAACGCGTCGCGCACGATGCTCTACGACATCCACGCGCGCCGCTGGTGCCCCGAGCTGCTGCGCCTGCTCGACGTGCCGCACGAGGTCCTGCCCGAGGTGCGCTCGTGCAGCGAGGTGTACGCACACACGTCGGCGCAGCCGCTCGGCGCGCGCGTGCCGATCGCCGGCATGGCCGGCGACCAGCAGGCCGCGCTGTTCGGGCAGGCCTGCTTCGCGCCGGGCAGCGCGAAGAACACCTACGGCACGGGCTGCTTCCTGCTGATGAACACGGGCGCGAGCGCCGTGCGCTCCACGCACGGCCTGCTCACCACGATTGCGTGGGATTGCGGCGGCAAGGTCGACTACGCGCTCGAGGGCAGCGTGTTCGTGGCAGGTTCGGCCGTGCAGTGGCTGCGCGACGCGCTGCGCGTCATCGGCCACGTTTCCGAATCGCAGGCGCTCGCCGCGACGATCGATACGAACGACGGTGTCTACTGCGTGCCCGCGTTCGTCGGCCTGGGCGCGCCGTACTGGCGCAGCGACGCGCGCGGCGCGATCTTCGGCCTCACGCGCGGCAGCGGTCGCGAGCAGCTCGCGCGCGCCGTGCTCGAATCGCTCGCGTACCAGACGCGCGACGTGCTCGACGCCATGCAGGCCGACTCGGGAATCGCCTTGAACACGTTGCGCTGCGACGGCGGCGCGATCGCGAACGATTTCCTCGCGCAGTTCCAGGCCGACGTGCTCGGCGTGCCGGTCGAGCGCCCGCGCATCAACGAGAGCACGGCGCTCGGCGCCGCGTATCTCGCCGGGCTCGCCGTCGGCTTCTGGAAGGATCGCGACGAGATCGCGGCGCAGCGCCGGGTCGAGGCATCGTTCGCGCCGCGCATGGACGCGGCGCGGCGCGATGCGTCGTATCGCGGCTGGCAGCGCGCGGTCGCCGCGACGCTCGCGTTCGCGGGCGACTAGCGTAGCGCCACCGTCGCGGCCCGCGGCTCCAGGATCATGCGCTCGCGCGAGTAGTCGAACACCACGTTGTAGTTGCGCAGGAAGCGCGCGCCGAGGCGGCCGTTCTGGCCCGTGTCGATCACTTCGCCGCCCGTCGCGTAGTCGACGGGCGTCGTGACGGCGGGGCCGTCGCCGAGCGCCATCTCGACCGAGGTACCGGTGAGGTAGGTGGCCTTGCCGCCGACGAAGCAGGCGTTCTTCTCCTTGCCGTCCTGCGGCGGGACGATCGCGGCGTTCGTCGACGGGAACAGGCTCGCGACGATGCCGGCGCCGCTGTCGACGTGCATGCGCGCGGTGTAGCTCGCGCCGTCGGGCGCGGTGATGTCGGCGTCCACGAACGGCTGGCGACCGCTGATGTCGGCGTGCACGATGCGGCCGTTGCCGGTGTACTCGTACGTATCGGGGTCGTGCAGCACGACCTCGTGCCGGTCGTAATTCACTTCCACCACGTAGCGGCTCAGCAGCTCGTGGCCGACGACGCCCACGAACGGGGCATCGCGCACTTCCTCGGCGCACTTGATCGTCTCGACCGGGATCGCGAGCGCGGTCTGGTCGAGCAGCGTCACGGGGCCGAAGTCGATGTCGAGCCCGGATTGCGGCGCCGCGGTGGGCGCCGCGAGGTCGTCCTCGCCGCCGAGTCTATGCGTGTCGCTCATGTCGAGCCCGAGCGCCTGCGATTTCTCGCCCGCGAGCAGCGCGAGCATCGACGCGCCGGTGTCGAGCACGAAGTCGACCGGCGGTGTCCCGTTCACGCGCGCGGACAGGATGATCCAGCCGTCCACGTCGCGAAACGGCAACGTCACCGGCAACGCGTGCGCGAGCCGCGCCTCGGTGCCGTTGTTCGCGTAGTACAGCTGCGCGAGCTCGAGCTGCGAGCACGAGGACAACGCGACCACGACTGCCGCGACGAGTACGGAGTGGACGCCACGCATGCGAGGTTTTCCCGAAGTGTTCCTGCATCCACCGTAGGCGGCACCGCGTAACGCGACAAGCCAACTGATGGCACCGGCCCGGAAGTCATGGCCGCGGGCACGCATGCCCGCAACGCACGGGTGGAAATACCCACGCGCCGGATTGTTTGCAGATTCCCGCGCGGATTTCACGAAACGAGTGCATCGCGGTGACGAGAGTCGACGCGCCCCGAACACCACACGGAGATCCACGCATGCAGATCCGGAACGTCGCACCCTCGCTGCTAGCACTGTCGCTCGCCGTCGCCCCCGCCATCGCGGTCGCCGACGACTGGACCGGTGGCTATCTCGGCCTGCATGCAGGCGCGGTCGCCGACCCCGACGACAACGACGACACCATCCGCTTCGATACCGGCCTGGACGGCGGCTTCGGCGACACCGTCTCCACGGCGGCCGGCGCGAACGCGTTCTCGCCCGGCTTCTGCGACGGCATCGCGCAGGACCGCACGCCCGCCGGCGGTTGCTCATCGAACCACGGCGGCGGCGACTACGGCATCCGCGCCGGCTACGACTGGCAGTCCGGCTCGATCGTCTACGGCGTGCTGTTCGAGTACGCGCAGGTCGAATCGCGCGACGCGGTGAGCGCGTTCAGCACGACGCCCGCGCGCTACACGATCGTGCGCAAGCTCGACGACACGCTCGCCGTGCGCGGACGCATCGGCCTCGTGTTCGGCGACGGCAACAACCTCGTCTATGCGACCGGCGGATGGACGCGTGCCAACGTCGACAACTCGTTCGACACGAGCAACACCGTGAACACGTTCGTCGATCGCGGCGGCGGCGAAGCCGACGGCTGGCAGGCCGGCCTCGGCTACGAACGCCGCTTCGGCGAGCGCTGGACCGTGGGCGTGGAGTACCTGATGAGCCGCCTCGACGACGACGACTACCTCGTGCGCGCGCAGGGTCCGGCGCCCGCCACGAACCCGTTCATCCTGCAGAACCCCGACGGCACGGATTTCCTGCGCAGCGACGACGACATCGACCTCGACAGCCTGCGCCTCACGGTGAACTGGCGCTTCTGATCGAACCCGAAACCGGGGTCAGGGTACGTTTCTGGCCGCGCGCGCGTCCCACGCGCGCGGCGCATGACGGCCCGCGAGGGCGTCGTCGCCGCCTCGAGGCGCGATTACCGGCGCGAACAACGTACGCTGGTCCCGGTTTCCGGCGCGCACTCCGGCGATCGTCCCTGGCCGCATTTCCCGCGTTGGACCGAAAGTCGCTGCGCGCGCCGAGCGCGTGCGGGACGATCGTGGACCACGCCGACACCACCGGAGAAGGGGAATCGAGATGATCGACCGGAACTTCCGCTCACGCTGCAAGACAACCCTTGCGACTGGCTCGTTGCTCCTGCTGTTCGCGCTGCTGCTCTCGGGCTGCGCGGCTTCCGGGACCGCGAGCGTCGCGAAGGCCTACCAGCCGCAGCCCGGTGAGCCCGTCGGCTGGCTCGCCGGCTCGCTCGCCGCGCGCGGCGGAGAGTTCGGCTCGTTCAGCGGCAACAGCGTCGACTTCCGCCTGGTCGGTGGAAAGCACGCCGGCAATTTCTATCTCTACGTGGTCGGGACGATGGACGGCTATCCGCCGAAGATCGACCTGGTCGAAGGCAACAACTTCCTGCAGACCTACCTCGTGCCGATGAAGCCCGGTCGCTACGAGGTCTATGCCGGTTCGATGTCGACCGACACGGGCATGGCGTCCTTCTCCGTGAACAGCAAGAAGAACCAGGTGTCGCTGCCGTTCCAGATCGAGGCGGGCAAGGTGACGTACCTCGGGGCATTCACCACCGAGTCGTTCGGCGGCAAGAACCTGTTCGGCCAGCGCATCCGGGCCGGCGCCTACTTCGTCGTGACGAACGAACGCGAGCGCGACCTGGCGCTGCTCGCGAAGAAGGGCGTGATGCCCGACCCGGCGGTCGAAGTCGTCGAAGCCGTGCCCGCGTTCGAGCTGCAGGACATCTTCGTGCGCGCGCCGATGCTCGACGGCAAGGGCCTCTCGGCGCGGCTCGGCATGTTCGACTGACGCGTCCGCGCACGCCCCGCCGCATCCCCGCAGCGGCCGTTCCGGTGGGAGGTTCGCCGCCCGAACGGCATCTAGATAGGTGGGGAAAAGGAGGGGCGTCATGCGCCTGGCAGGGATGTTGCCGCGCCGCGCGATTCGTTCGTGCGGCGCCGCTGCGTGCGCTTCCTTCCTCGCCCTCGTCGCGGCAGCGCCCATCGCCGCGCAGCCCGCTGGCCGTGCGGCCGCCGCAACCGCCACCGAACGGCAGCGCGTCAGCACGCGCGAGCTGCGCAACGAGTTCCGCCGCGCCGACCGCGTGAGCGTGCCCGTGGAGCTGACGCGGCGCGGCGACGAAGTCGTGCTGCAGGCGAGCGACGATTCGGTGCGCGTCGCGAATCCCTCCGCGATCAGCAAGTACGTGCGCCAGTTGCCGGTGCGCGCGGACGTCGTGCGCGACGACGCCGGCGTCGTCGAGGTTCGCAGCTTGAAGCTCGAGGCGACGGAGAGCTGGAAACGGCGCTGGCAGCAGCTGCCGCCGCAGGAGAGGCAGCGCTACTCGCGCATCAATGCGGCGCAGCGCCGCGTGAGCGATGCCGCCGATCGCGCGCTCGCGACGGATGCGACGGAAGCGGACCTGCGCACGCTCGATGCGGCCGTCGACCAGGCGCAGGAGGCGGTCGTCGCGCAGTACAGCGTGATGCGCGTCGAGACGAACGAGGCGGCGCGCGCCGAGCAGCGCATGCTGGTCGAGGAGCATCGCGAGCTGCAGCGCGCGAGCAAGGGCATGTACGGCCTGAATCGCGACGATCGCTATCCGCCCCAGGCGTACCAGACGATCTTCCGCAACTCGCGCGGCGCGTTCGCGCTGAAGCGGCTCGGCGAGCCGAAGCCGCGCTGCAGCGGCGTGCTGATCAGCGACCGCCTGGGCCTCACGAACAACCACTGCATCGGCAACGAGCTGCCCGACGAATTCGTCGTCGTGTTCGACTACGAAGACACGCTCGCGGGCTCGCACCTGGAGGAGCACGCGTTCCCGGTGAAGGACTTCCTGATCGAGGACGAGGACGATCGCGCCGGCCTCGACTTCGTGCTGCTCGACCTCGGCGAAGTCGACGGCAAGGCGCCGGGCGCGAGCTACAAGCCGCAGTGCCTGTCGACCGAGCTGGTGAAGCGCGACGACCCGCTGTACGTCGTCGGCTATCCGCTCGGCGACCCGCGCACCGTGCACGACAACGCGTTCGTGTACTTCCCGTGGCGCGTGACCGAGGCCGAGTACGCCGAGCTGGAGCTGCTCGTGCGCTCCGAGTTCGCGTCGCTGCAGGACGAGCAGCAGTCGTGGATCGACGGCAAGCTGCGCGAATTCAGCGACAGCTACAAGCGCCACGACGACGGTGAAGCCAGCTGGTACGAGTACATCAGCACGCGCTTCGGCGACCAGCCGACGATCGGCGCGGACAGCGACACCTATCGCGGTAATTCGGGCTCGCCCGTCTTCCATCGCCGCACGCACCGCGTGATCGGCCTGCTGTTCGACGGCCAGGACGACCTCTCCACGCCGTGGGAGCCGGGCTGGCGCGCGCACGAAGCGGTGTTGCCGATCGCGCCGGTGATCGCGCGCCTCGACGCGGTGTTCGGGCAGTGGCGCGACGAGCCCGGCACCTGCGTCGCCAGCCTGGGACCCACGCCATGAACCGCATCGCCCGCTGTGCGTCGATCGTCGCGCTGCTGCTCGGTGCGTGCACCAGCAACGGGCCGGAGAAGCGCGAGCCCGAGCACGTTGCGAACGACGGGCCATCCCGCGCGTGGCTCGTCGAGCGTCGCGCGGGCCAGGACGAGTCGGCCGTGCGCGACGCCGCGGCCACGGCCGGACTGCGCGTGGCTTCGATCGAGCCGTTGTTCCCCGAGGCCGCGATGCGCGACGACCCCGACGGGCTCGCACGCATCTCGCTGCTGCGCGCGACCGGCGCGGTAACCGACGCGGATGCGTGGGACGCGGCGTATCGCCTGCGCGACGCCGGCGGTTTCGTGAACGTGGAGCCCGACCTCGATGCGACCATCGTGGACGCGATGCGGCGCCAGGCTGCGACGGCGTGCCTCGGCGACGACGGCGTGCCCGCACCGTCCGACACCACGTGGTCGCTGCGCGAGATGCACGTCGATGCAGCGCGCGCGCTGCCGCTGCCGCCGGGCGGCAAGGCGCTCGGCGAGGGCGTGCGCATCTGCCACCCGGATTCCGGATACACCGACCACGTCGACCTCGACGCCGCGCGCTTCGACCTCGCGTCCGACCTCGACCTGATCGGCGACGACGACGACGCGCGCGATCCGCTCGGCTACTCGGGCAACCCGGGCCACGGCACCGCGACGGGCAGCGTGCTCGTGAGCAGCGGCGACGTGCTCGCGGGCGGCGGCAGCGGCCCGCCGGGCAAGGTGTCCGGCCTCGCGCCGCGCGCGACGCTCGTGCCGATCCGCTCGTTCAAGAGCGTGATCCAGGTGTTCGACTCCGACATCGCGCGCGCCGTGAACCACGCGGTGGCGGCGCAATGCGACGTGATCTCGATGAGCCTCGGCGGTCGTCTGTTCTTCGGGCTCGAGCGCGCGATCGACGACGCCGTCCGGCGCGGAGTGATCGTCGTCGCGGCGTCCGGCAACTGCGTCGGCTTCGTCGTGGCGCCGGCCGCGTACGACAACAGCATCGCCGTGGCCGGCAGCAACGCGGCTCACGCGCCGTGGAAGGGTTCTTCGCGCGGCAAGGCGATCGACATCACGGCGCCGGGCGAGGACGTCTACGTCGCGCGCGCGTCGGTCGCGCCCGGCGTGCACACCGAAGCGACGCCGGGCGACGGCACGTCGTTCGCGACGGCGGCCGTCGCGGGTGCCGCGGCGAGCTGGATCGCGTTCCACGGACGCGACGCGCTCGCGGCCGCGCAGCACGGCGCGACGCGTCGCGATCTGTTCGCGGCGGCGCTGCGCGAATCGGTCACCGTGCCGGCCGGCTGGAACACGGCGAAGTACGGGCCCGGCATCCTCGACGTCGAGAAGCTGTTCCGCTTCGACATCGCCACGGCGGCGCCGTCGCAGCTGCAGGCCCCGAGCGACGACGTCGTGTCGCTGCTCGCGCGCATGCTCGACCTCGATCGCGCCGTCGTGCGCGATGGGCTGGCCCGCATGCTGGGCGCGCCGGCCGACCTCGACGCGGCGCTCGCACGCTACGGCGGCGAGCTGCTCGACCTCGCGGCGCGCGATGCGGACGCGTTCCGCGCGGCGCTCGCGCCGCCGTCCGATCCCGCGGCGATCTCGCGCGGCGCGGGCGCGGTGCGCGCCGGCGCATCGTCGACGCTGGCTGCGCGCCTCGCGCGCCCGCAGTGATGGCGCGTGGCCGGACGCTGGCCTTCGTGATCCGCGACGCCGCGCTGCTCGTGACCCTCGCGTTCGCTGCCGCGTGCGAGCGAGCGGCGCCGCCGGTGTCGGCTACGCCCAGGCCGGTGGCCGCCACGCCGACGCCGGCAGCGAGTCCGCCGCCCGCGCGGCGTCCGGTCGTCGCGATGCAGCAGGCGCCCGCGGCATCCGACGCGCCGCCGCGCACGCTCGCCGTCTACACGCTGTCGCGCGGCAAGGGCGTGCCCGATGAGGCGCGCGCGACGCTGAAGGAAATTCGCGCGCTGCTCGACGCGGCGCGCAACGACGGGCGCGTGACCGACATGGCGTCGACGCGCAT
>CALKUS010000176.1 GCA_937996755.1 uncultured Pseudomonadota bacterium
TGCTCTGCCAGCCGTCGGTGCCAGTGAACAATCCGGCGGGCATCCACGCATCGCCCGAAGATGTTGCCATTGTGCGCACGCGCATGGAGCGCGAGGACCTCACTCTGCGCGGTTATCGGTTCGCCGGCGATAAGCACTGCAAAGCCGCGCGCTTCGAAGCGCTAAGCGCAGCGCTTGGGCCGCGGTTCGAAGGCGAAGTGCTGCCGGACTCGGCCGCCAAGCCGGACACGTTCAATCCAAACCCACACAGCGTGGTGACGACGCACCTCATTGATGAGGCTGGTTCGCTGACCCGACAGAAGGTCGATGAGATCATCGACTTCTTCAAAGCGCGGCTCTGAACGCGAAAACGGAGCGGGTAAAACCGCTCCGTTCCAATGGTTCTCGCTCAATGTCGCCGCGCGCTATTGCGGGCGTTTTTGGTCCGGACGATCACGCTCGATGCGCTCGTCTTCACGCTCCGGACGTTCCATGTCCTCGCGGCCCTGATCGGGGTTTTGGCGCCCCGGTTGAGCTTGGCGCGGTTCGTTCTGTTGCTGCTGTTGTTGGTTGTTCGGCATGAGGCAGCTCCGTATATTGCCCGCCCATGCAGCAACAACGTGATGCGGCGCCCGCCGTTCCGGTAAAAAGGGCTATCGTATCCGTAACTTACATGTTCCGTCGGGAACGCGCGCGAATGTCTCGGAACAGCATTGATCGGGCTAATCGGCGGTAGCCAAAGAACTGCGAACTATTCTCATGTAAGGCGCTGACGCGGCGGGCTTTAGGCCCTCTTGCGGCGACGCAATAAATCGTCCATGCGCGTGCCGCGAAAGCGGACTCTGCAATGACGAAAATCCTCGTCGACGGCGTAGAAGTCGACGTTCCTCCGGAACTTACGTTGCTGCAGGCGTGCGAAGCCGCCGGCGCAGAGATTCCGCGCTTTTGTTATCACGAGCGCCTCTCGATCGCCGGCAATTGCCGCATGTGCCTGGTCGAGATCGAGCGCATGCCCAAGCCGCAGGCCTCCTGCGCCTTGCCGGTGGCCGACGGCATGGTGGTCAAGACCGACACGCCGGCGGTGCACAAGGCGCGCCGCGGCGTGCTCGAGCTGCTGCTGATCAACCATCCGCTCGACTGCCCGATCTGCGACCAGGGCGGCGAGTGCGAGCTGCAGGACCTCGCGATGGGCTACGGCCGCTCGGTGTCGCGCTTCGCCGAGCGCAAGCGCGTCGTCGCGGACGAAGATCTCGGTCCGCTCGTCGCCACCGACATGACGCGCTGCATCCAGTGCACGCGCTGCGTGCGATTCGCGTCGGAAGTGGCCGGCACATTCGAGCTCGGCGGCATGTTTCGTGGCGAGAACCTGGAGATCGGCACCTACATCGGCAAGTCGATGGAGTCGGAGCTTTCCGGCAACGTCATCGACGTTTGCCCGGTCGGCGCGCTCACCAACAAGGTGTTCCGCTTCAAGGCGCGCCCGTGGGAGCTGGTGGCGCGCCCGTCGATCGGCTGGCACGACGCGATCGGCTCCAACCTGTTCCTGCACGAGCGCCGCGGCGAAGTGCTGCGCGCCGTGCCGCGCGACAACGAAGCCGTGAACGAGTGCTGGCTCGCCGATCGCGACCGCTACAGCCACGAAGGCCTGCTCGCCGACGACCGCGCGCGCGTGCCGCGCCTCAAGGTGAACGGCGAGTGGCGCGACGCGACGTGGGATGAGGCGCTGCGCGCCGCGGCCGACGCGCTGCGCGGCGTACCGGCGGAGCAGGTGGGCGCGCTCGTGTCGCCCGCCGCGTCGAACGAGGAAGGCCGCCTGCTTGCGGCGATCGTGCGCGGGCTCGGCAGCGAGAACATCGACCATCGCCTGCGCACGCTCGACTTCGCCGACCAGCCGGTCGCGCATGCGTTCGAGCGCCCGCTGGCCGAGATCGAGCGCGCCGGCGCCATCGTGCTCGTGGGCTGCAATCCGCGCCTCGAGGCGCCGATCCTCGGCCACAAGGTGCGCCAGGCGTGGAAGCGCGGCGCGAAGGTGGTCGCGGTCAATTCCGTCGACTTCCCCTTCGCGTTCGAAGTGGCGCATCGCTTCATCGCGGAGCCGTGGGCGCTCGCGCCCGCGCTCGCCGGCCTCGTGAAGGCCGCGCGTGACGGCGCCGGCGGCGAGCTCGACGCGGCGCTCGCCGACGTCGTCGGCAACGCCGATGCGAACGACGCCATGCGCGCCGCGATCGCCACGCTGCGCCAGGCCGGTTCCGGCGTGGTGCTGTTCGGCGAAGCGGGCGTGCAGCATCCGGCCGCATCATTGCTGCGCGCACTCGCGAAGGCGCTCGCCGTCGCCGCCGGTTTCGCGTACGACGAGCTGCCCTCCGGCGCGAACGCGATCGGCCTCGCCGCGAACGGCGTGCTGCCGGGCGGCAATGGGCTCAATGCGGCGGCGATGCTGGCGCGTCCGCGCAAGGCCGTGCTGCTGTACGGCGCCGAGGCGCCGCACGACTTCGCCGACGGTGCCGCCGCCGACAACGCGCTGCGCCAGGCGTCGAGCGTCGTCGCGTTCACCGCGTACGCGGGCGAAGCCCTGCTGCGCCAGGCACACGTGATCCTGCCGATCGGCCTGCCGCCGGAAATCGACGGCACGTTCGTGAACGTCGACGGCATCGAACAGGTGGTCAAGCCCGCGGGTCGCCTGCCGGGCGAAGCGCGTGCCGGCTGGCGCGTGCTGCGCGCGCTGGGCGAGCAACTGGGCCTCGCCGGCTTCGGCTTCACCGACATCGCGGAGCTGCGTGCGCAAGCCATGGCCGCCACGCCGGCGGTGCCGGGCAACCGCTCGCTCACCCAGCGCGAGCCCGCGCCGGGCGGCCTCACGCGCATCGGCACGCTGGCGCCGTATTCGATCGACGCGACCACGCGTCGCGCCGACGCGCTGCAACGCACGCCGGTCGCGCGCGGCGCGTGCGTGGTGCTGCATCCGGGCGACGCGCTCGCCATGGGCCTCGCGGTCGGCAGCACGGTGAAGGTCGGCGACGGCAAGGTCGAGGTGCAGCTGCCGCTGCTCGCGAGCACGTCGGTGCCGCACGGCGGCGCGTGGGTCGAGTCCGGCTGGGACGAAACCGCCATGCTCGCGCCCACCGGCGCGAAGCTGTCCGTGGCGAGGGCCTGAGATGATCCAGCAGGCGGACCTCATCACGCTGCTCTGGACGGTCGCGAAGATCCTCGCGATCACCGTTCCGCTCATCCTGTGCGTGGCCTTCTACACGCTGGCCGAGCGCAAGGTGATCGGCTGGATGCAGGTGCGCCGCGGCCCGCAGTACGTCGGGCCGCTCGGCCTCCTGCAGCCGTTCGCGGACGTCGTGAAGCTCCTGATCAAGGAGATCGTCGTCCCGAAGGACGCGAACCGGTTCCTGTTCTACCTCGCGCCCGTGCTCGCGATGGCGCCGGCGTTCGCCGCATGGGCCGTCGTGCCGTTCGACGAGGGCGTCGCGCTGTCGAACATCAACGCGGGGCTGCTGTATCTGCTCGCGATGACCTCGATGGGCGTGTACGGAATCATCCTCGCGGGCTGGGCGTCGAACTCGAAGTACGCGTTCCTCGGCGCGATGCGGTCGGCAGCGCAGGTCGTGTCGTACGAGATCGCGATGGGCTTCGCGCTGGTCGGCGTGCTGATCTGCTCGGGCTCGCTGAACCTCTCGGACATCGTGCGCGCGCAGGCCGGCGACGGCGGTTTCACGGAGTTCTTCTTCCTGCCGCTGCTGCCGCTGTTCGTCATCTACTTCGTCTCGGGCGTCGCCGAGACCAACCGCGCACCGTTCGACGTCGCCGAAGGCGAATCGGAAATCGTCGCGGGCTTCCACGTGGAGTACGCGGGCGCGGCGTTCGCGGTGTTCTTCCTCGCCGAATACGCGAACATGATCCTCGTCTCCTTCCTGGCCGCCGTCCTGTTCCTCGGCGGCTGGCTGTCGCCGTTCCAGGGCTGGCTCGGCGGCCCGCTCGGTGCACCGGGCTGGTGGTGGCTGGCGGTCAAGGTCGTCGGCTTCATGTTCTCGTTCCTGTGGTTCCGCGCGACGTTCCCGCGTTATCGCTACGACCAGATCATGCGCCTCGGCTGGAAGGTGTTCATCCCGATCACGATCGTGTGGGTGATGGTCTCGGCGTGGATGGTCTACGACCACTGGATCGACATCGGCGCGTGAGGAAGACCGACCAATGAATCGCGCGTTCAACTATCTCCGTTCGCTGCTGCTGCTCGAGCTGCTGGGCGGCATGTGGGTGACGCTCAAGTATTTCGGACGACCGAAGTACACGATGCGCTACCCGATGGAAAAGATCCCGCAGTCGAACCGCTTCCGCGGGCTGCATGCGCTGCGCCGCTATCCCAACGGCGAGGAGCGCTGCATCGCGTGCAAGTTGTGCGAAGCCGTTTGCCCCGCGCTGGCGATCACGATCGAGTCGGCGCAGCGCGAGGACGGCACGCGCCGCACCACGCGCTACGACATCGACCTGTTCAAGTGCATTTTCTGCGGCTTCTGCGAGGAGTCCTGCCCGGTCGATTCGATCGTGGAGACGAACATCCACGAGTACCACTTCGAGACGCGCGGCGAGAACGTCGTGACGAAGCTGCAGCTGCTCGCGATCGGCGACCGTTTCGAACCGCAGATCGCCGCGGCGCGCGCGCAGGACGCGCCCTACCGCTGAGCCGACCGACACCATGACCATCAACCTGCTCGCGTTCTACGCCTTCGCCGCCGCCATGATCGGCGCCGCGATCGGCGTCATCACGATGCGCAACCCCGTGCACTCGGTCCTGCTGCTCGTGCTCGCGTTCTTCTCGAGCGCGTGCCTCTGGCTGCTGGCGCATGCCGAGTTCCTCGCGATCGCGCTGATCCTCGTCTACGTCGGCGCCGTGATGGTGCTGTTCCTGTTCGTCGTGATGATGCTCGACATCAAGATCGCGCCGTTGCGGGAAGGCTTCGCCAGGTACCTGCCCGTCGGCATCGTCGTCGCGGCCATCATGCTGTTCGAGATGCTCACGCTGATCGGCCTGCGCCGATTCTCGACCGTGCCGCCGGTCGCGGACGCCGCGCTCGCCGCCGGCCTGTCGAACACCGAGTGGCTGGGGCGCGCGCTGTTCCGCGACTACCTGCTGCCGTTCGAGATCGCGGCGATGGTGCTGACGGTCGCGATCAT
Organism: uncultured Pseudomonadota bacterium; assembly: GCA_937996755.1. Lineage (GTDB taxonomy): Bacteria > Pseudomonadota > Gammaproteobacteria > Xanthomonadales > Ahniellaceae > CALKUS01. The sequence continues at coordinate 5,158 of CALKUS010000176.1, forward strand.
CGCCGCCGTGGCGCTCACGCTGCGCAATCGCTCGAACACGCGCAAACAAGACCCTTCGAAGCAGGTGCTCGTGCGCAAGGAAGACCGCCTGCGCGTCGTCCAGATGCCGGTGTCGGGCAAGGAGCCGCGCGCATGATCCCCCTTTCGCACTACCTGTTCCTCGGCGCGGTGCTGTTCTGCATCTCGGTCGCCGGCGTGTTCATCAACCGCAAGAACCTGATCGTGCTGCTCATGTCGATCGAGCTGATGCTGCTCGCGGTCAACATGAACTTCATCGCGTTCTCGACCTACTACGGCGACGTCGCGGGCCAGCTGTTCGTGTTCTTCATCCTGACGGTGGCAGCGGCCGAGTCTGCGATCGGCCTGGCCATCATCGTGGCGCTGTTCCGCAATCGCTCGACGATCAACGTCGGCGAAATCGATAGCATGAAGGGCTGACGCACGGTGATTACCAAGCCGCTGCTCCTCACCATCGCGCTCGCTCCGCTGCTCGGCGCCATCATCGCGGGCCTCTTCGGCAGGAAGATCGGTCGCGCCGGCGCGCATTGGGTGACGATCCTGGGCGTCGCCACGTCCTGCGTGCTGTCGTTCTGGGTGCTGAAGTTGCTCGTGCTGGACGGCGCCGCGTCGTTCAACGAGGACGTCTACACCTGGTTCGAGGTAGGCCGCGTCTCGGCGCACGTCGGCTTCCTCGTCGACCGCCTGACGGCCGTGATGATGGTCGTGGTGACGTTCGTGTCGCTCATGGTGCACGTCTACACGATCGGCTACATGGCCGAGGACCCGGGCTACCAGCGCTTCTTCAGCTACATCGCGCTGTTCACGTTCTCGATGCTCATGCTCGTGATGAGCAACAACTTCCTGCAGCTGTTCTTCGGCTGGGAAGCGGTCGGCCTCGTCTCGTACCTCCTGATCGGCTTCTGGTTCAAGCGCCCGAGCGCGATCTTCGCGAACATGAAGGCGTTCCTCGTCAACCGCGTGGGCGACTTCGGCTTCCTGCTCGGCATCTGCGGCGTGCTGTACTGGCTCGGCACGCTGGACTACGCGACCGCGTTCGCGAATTCCAGCGAGCTCACCAGCCACACGATCGAGCTCTGGGGCGGCCACGCCTGGAACGCCGCGACGTTCGTCTGCATCGCGCTGTTCATCGGGGCGATGGGCAAGTCCGCGCAGGTGCCGCTGCACGTCTGGCTGCCCGACTCGATGGAGGGCCCGACGCCGATCTCCGCGCTGATCCACGCGGCGACGATGGTGACCGCGGGCATCTTCATGGTGGCGCGCATGTCGCCGCTGTTCGAGCTCAGCGAGACGGCGCTCACGTTCGTGCTGGTGATCGGCGCGACGACGGCGCTGTTCACCGGCTTGATCGGTATCGTCCAGAACGACATCAAGCGCGTCGTCGCGTACTCGACGCTGTCGCAGCTCGGCTACATGACGGTGGCGCTCGGGGTGAGCGCGTATTCCGCCGCGATCTTCCACCTGATGACGCACGCGTTCTTCAAGGCGCTGCTGTTCCTCGGCGCCGGCTCCGTGATCATCGCGATGCACCACGAGCAGGACATGCGCTACATGGGCGGCCTGCGCAAGCGCATGCCGATCACGTACTGGACCGGTTTGATCGGCACGCTGGCGCTCGTGGGCACGCCGTTCTTCTCGGGCTTCTACTCGAAGGACGCGATCATCGAGGCCGTCGGCGAGTCGCACCGCGCCGGCTCGGGCTACGCGTATTTCTGCGTGCTGGCCGGCGTGTTCGTGACGGCGCTCTACAGCTTCCGCCTGCTGTACCTCACGTTCCACGGCAAGGAACGCTACGTCGTCGAAGGGCACCACCACGACGACGCGCACGCAGACGACCACCACGACGACGCCCACCACGCGCACGAGCCGGGCCACCTCGAGCACGCGCCGCACGAATCGCCGCTCGTCGTGACGGTGCCGCTGGTCCTGCTCGCGATCCCGTCGGCGTTGATCGGCTTCTTCACGGTCGGCCCGATGCTGTTCGGCAAGTTCTTCGAGGGCGCGATATTCGTGAGCGAACGGAACGACGTGCTCGGCGAGATGGCGCACGAGTTCCACGGGCCGGTCGCGTTCGCGCTGCACGGATTCACCGCACTGCCGTTCTGGCTCGCGCTCGGCGGTTTCGCGACCGCCACGGTGTTCTGGCTGCTGAAGCCGTCGCTCGCCGACGTGGCCGCCAGGGTGTTCGCGCCGATCCGCAAGGTGCTCGAGCGCAAGTACGGCTTCGACGAGCTCTACCAGGCGCTGTTCGCGCGCGGCTCCGTGCTGCTCGGCCGCGGCCTCTGGCGCGCCGGCGACGTCGCGGTGATCGACAACGGTGTGGTGAACGGTTCCGCGACGCTCGTCGACCGGCTGTCCGGCATCGTCCGCCGCGTGCAGACCGGCTTCCTCTACCACTACGCCTTCCTGATGATCGTGGGCCTGATCGCGCTCCTTGGCGTGTTCGTGCTGACGCGCTGACCGACGACCGACATGGATACCTGGCCGCTGCTCTCAATCCTGATCTGGCTGCCGATGCTCGGCGGCGTGCTCACGCTCGCCGCCGGCAACGATCGCCCGTCGCGTGCGCGCTGGACCGCGCTGCTGACCTCGATCGCCACGCTGCTGCTCTGCATCCCGCTCTACAGCCGCTTCGACGTCGCGAACGCCGCGATGCAGTTCACGGAGAACCGGCCGTGGATGGAATCGATCGCGGTGTTCTACCACCTCGGCGTCGACGGCATTTCCGTCGCGCTGATCGCGCTCACGGCGCTCACCACGGTGCTCGTCCTGATCGGCGCGTGGGAGGTGATCGAGGAGCGCGTCAACCAGTATTTCGCGGCGTTCCTGATCCTCGAAGGCCTGATGATCGGCGTGTTCTGCGCCATGGACGCGCTGCTGTTCTACGTGTTCTTCGAGGCGATGCTGGTGCCGATGTTCATCATCATCGGCATCTGGGGCGGGCCGCGTCGCGTCTATGCGACGGTGAAGTTCTTCCTGTTCACGTTCTTCGGCTCGATCTTCATGCTGCTCGGGCTGATCTACCTGTACCTGAAGTCGGGCAGCTTCGACCTCGCGACGCTCGCCGCGCTGCCGCTGTCGCGCCAGGAGCAGACCTGGCTGTTCCTGTCGTTCTTCCTCGCCTTCGCGGTGAAGGTGCCGATGTTCCCGGTGCACACGTGGTTGCCGGACGCGCACGTCGAGGCGCCGACCGGCGGCTCCGTGATCCTGGCCGCGATCATGCTGAAGATCGGCGGGTACGGATTCCTGCGCTTCTCGCTGCCGATCACGCCCGATGCGTCGCAGGACCTCGCGTGGCTGGTTATCGCGCTGTCGCTCGTCGCGGTGATCTACATCGGCTTCGTCAGATCGGAAGAGCGTCGTGTAGGGAAAGAGTGTCTTCGCCTGTGTAGATC
>CALKUS010000177.1 GCA_937996755.1 uncultured Pseudomonadota bacterium
GTGTCCGCATAGGAGGAGGGCTTGAGCACGCCCGTCGCGTCGATGTGGGCGTACGCGCGGAGGCCGCCTTCCTGCACCAATGGATCGCAGGTCGGGAAGCCTTCCGCGCTCGACTCGTTGATGCAGAGCTTCAGTGGGCCCTTGTAACCCTCGACCCAGCGACGCAGCCCCTGAATCGTGTCCACGGAGGCGGCCAACAAGCTGCGAACGGGCATCTGGGGGAGCAGGAGGAGCTCGCAGGCCCCAACGTCTGCGGAGATGCGGGCAACCTCATCGAGCTCGGGCAGCGTGCGTTCGTTGATGACGACGTTGACGCCGAAGCGCGAGATGGCTCGAACGTGCGCCAGGTGCTCGATAAACTTGGAGAACGAGCGCCGTCGGATGGACTCGTATGTTGCCCCGACACCGTCCATGCTGACGCGGATGAAGTGGACGCTCCCCTGGAGCCGTTCCGAAAGCTCGCGATCGATGTGGTGGCCATGGGTGGTAAACGACACTGAGAGGCGCGTCTCGGTGGCTGCGAACTGACAAATCCGCACGAACCCAGGATAGATCGTAGGTTCTCCACCACCGAGGCCGATGCCGAGTGTGCCAGCCTGATCCAGCTCCGCTAGCCAGCGCGAAACCGTGTCGAAGGGCAGCTGATCGCGAGACTTCGGCGCGTAGCAGTGCACGCAAGCCAGGTCGCATCGGTTCGTGAGCGCGATGGACACCTGGCGAGGCACTCGCGTGTGAAGCGCGACAGGTAACCGCACCTCATCAAGAAGGACGTTCAGGCCGGAGTCTCGGTCGAAGAGATGCACACCTGCGGCCGAGAAGCGCTGCTTCCATGAGCGTCGTCCGCCGACAGACGTGGCGAACGCTTCCCTCATGACGCACCCCTTTCGCAGTTCAAGCATGGCATCCCACACTGCTCCTCAAGCTCGCGCCAGCCCGGGACGGCGGCGCTCATGAGCGCTTTGAAGAGCCGCCCGTGGGTCGGCGCGCGTAAGTGCAGCAGCTCTTGGGCGATGGCGAAGTCCTGGAAGCGCGGTTCCTGACCGACGAGATCGCTCGCCACCATAACGGTGCCTGCCGACGAGCACGCACCCGATATGAAGTCAAGCATCTCCTCGACCAACCAGTGGAGCGTGAAACCCTCTCCGTGGTAGGCCGTGCGTTGCTTGGACTTGATGAGGCTCATGAACCGATCCAGCCCGAGCGATTCTTGCGTCTGAACACTACCTGCAGCTTCAAGTGTCATTATGTTCGCAATGCTAGGAGCGTGAAGGCTGCGCACAATGGCCATTGGGGAAGAGTCCGCCGTAGCGCGCCACATGCTGGCCGACCGGTCCAGCAACTGAATAGCGAACGCCACGCCGCGACGGTCAGTCTGACCAGGCACTCCACTCTGTCAAGCTTGCCCCTCCTTCCTCCGCTGGATAACTTGCCAAGGTTTCCGCGCCGGCGCCCCATGCCCTCCTTCGTCCACCTCCACCTCCACAGCGAGTACTCGCTGACGGACTCCACGATCCGCGTGCCGGAGCTGGTGGCGGCGGTGGCGGCTGCGCGGATGCCGGCGGTGGCGTTGACCGACGACTCCAACCTGTTCGCGCTGGTGAAGTTCCACAAGGCGGCGGAAGCGGCCGGCCTGAAGCCGATCTCGGGCGCGGACGTCTGGGTCGAAGACGAAAAGGCCGAGCCGTTCCGGCTCACGCTGCTGTGCCAGGACCGCACGGGCTACCGCAACCTCTCGATCCTGCTCACGCAGGCGTATCGACATCGCCACGATCCCGACCGCGTGAGCGTGCGGCGCGAGTGGCTGGAGGAGAAGCACGAAGGCCTGATCGTGGTCGCCGGCCCGGGCTCGGACGTCGGTCGCGCGATCGCCGCCGGCCGCGACGAATCCGCACAAGCCGCGCTTGCGCGATGGACGCGCCGATTCGACGAGCGCTGTTACCTGGAGCTCGTGCGGGCGAACCGTCCGGAGGACGAGCACTTCGTCGCCGTCGCCGTGGAGATCGCCGCGCAGCTCGATTGCCCGGCGATCGCGAGCAACGACGTGCGCTTCATCGCGCGCGAGGATTTCGAGGCGCACGAAGCGCGCGTCTGCATCCACGAAGGCCATGCGCTCGCCGATCCGAAGCGGCCGCGCCCGTACTCGCCCGAGCAGTACCTGAAGTCGCCGGCGGAGATGGCGCAGCTGTTCTCCGACCTGCCGGAAGCGCTCGAGAATTCCGTCGAGCTCGCGAAGCGCTGCAACCTCGAGCTCTCGTTCGGCAAGTACTACCTGCCGGCGTTCCCCGTGCCCAAGGCGAACCTCAGCGAGAACGACTACATCGCGGAGCGGTCGCGCGAGGGACTGGAGCAGCGCCTCGCGACGCAGGGCGTCGCGGACCGCTTCGCGCGCAGCGACTACGACGCGCGCCTCGCGCTCGAGCTCGACGTGGTCGTGAAGATGGGCTTCGCGGGCTACTTCCTGATCGTCGCCGACTTCATCGGCTGGGCGAAGGAGAACGACATCCCGGTTGGCCCGGGCCGCGGCTCCGGTGCGGGCTCGCTCGTCGCCTATGCGCTCGGCATCACCGACCTCGACCCGCTGCGCTACGAGCTGCTGTTCGAGCGGTTCCTGAATCCCGAACGCGTGTCGATGCCGGACTTCGACATCGACTTCTGCATGGATCGCCGCGACGAGGTGATCGACTACGTCGGCCGCCGCTACGGCCGCGAGCGCGTCTCCCAGATCATCACGTACGGCACGATGGCCGCGAAGGCCGTGCTGCGCGACTCCGGCCGCGTGCTCGGCATGCCATACGGCCAGGTCGACCGCATCGCGAAGCTCATCCCCGCGCGGCCGCTGGACATCACGCTGGACGACGCGCTCGGCGAATCGGACAAGGCGCTGAAGGAACCGGAGCGCGTCTCGCCCGAGTTCCGCCAGGCCTACGACGCGGAAGAGGAAATCCGCGCGCTCGTCGACCTCGCGCGCAAGCTCGAGGACCTCACGCGCAACGCGGGCAAGCACGCCGGCGGCGTGGTGATCGCGCCGAGCGATCTCACCGACTTCACGCCGCTCTACTCGGAATCGCGCGACGCGGGGAGCCTCGTCACGCAGTTCGACAAGGACGACGTCGAGGCGATCGGCCTGGTGAAGTTCGACTTCCTCGGCCTGCGCACGCTCACCATCATCGACTGGGCGGTGAAGGCGATCAACGCGAAGCGCGCGGTCGCGGGCGAAGCGCCGCTCGACATCGCGAAGCTGCCGATGACCGACCAGCGCACCTACGCGCTGCTGAAGTCGTGCCGCACGACGGCCGTGTTCCAGCTCGAATCGCGCGGCATGAAGGAGCTGGTGCGCAAGCTGCAGCCCGACACGTTCGACGACATCGTCGCGCTCGTCGCGCTGTTCCGCCCGGGCCCGCTGCAGTCGGGCATGGTGGACGACTTCATCGACCGCAAGCACGGGCGCGCGCAGGTCGCCTATCCGCACGCGTCGCTGGAAGCGATCCTCAAGCCGACCTACGGCGTGATCGTCTACCAGGAACAGGTGATGCAGATCGCGCAGGTGCTCGCCGGCTACACGCTGGGCGGCGCCGACCTGCTGCGCCGCGCGATGGGCAAGAAGAAGCCGGAGGAAATGGCGAAGGAGCGCGTGAAGTTCGAGGGCGGCGCTTCCGAGCGCGGCATCGACGCGCGCCTCGCGACCTCGATCTTCGACCTGATGGAGAAGTTCGCCGAGTACGGCTTCAACAAGTCGCACTCGGCCGCGTACGCGCTCGTGGCCTACCAGACCGCGTGGCTGAAGGCGCACTACGCCGCGGAGTTCATGGCCGCCGTGCTCAGCGCCGACATGGACAACACCGACAAGGTGGTGAACTTCCTCGACGACGCGCGCGAGATCGGCCTCAGCGTGCTGCGCCCCGCGATCAACGCGGGCGAGTACATGTTCACCGCGCTCGACGCGAAGACGATCCAGTACGGGCTCGGCGCCGTGAAGGGCGTCGGCCGCGGCGCGGTGGAGGCGATCGTCGAGGAGCGCCGGCGCGGCGGCGAGTACGCATCGCTGCTCGACCTCTGCCAGCGCGTCGACCCGCAGAAGCTCAACAAGCGCGTGCTCGAGGCGCTGATCCATTCGGGCGCGCTCGATGCGCTCGCGCAGAACCGCGCCACGTTGATGGTGCAACTGCCCGAGGTGATGAAGGCGGCCGACCAGCGCCTGCGCGACATCGCGGCGGGACAGAACGACATGTTCGGCGGCGGCTCGCCCGCGCCTGCCGCACTCGAGCTGCCGGAAGCGCCGGACTGGCCGCTGATGCAGATGCTCAACGGCGAGCGCGAGACGCTCGGCCACTACCTCTCGGGCCACCCGACGGACGCGTGCGCGCGCGACCTCGGCCAGCTCGTCAGCGGCGCCGTGGGCCGCGCCGACGAGATCTACAAACCGCCCGGCCCGCACGAGCGCAAGCATCGCCACGAAAGCCCCGCCACGCTCGGCGGACTCGTGGTGAACGTGCGCCGCCGTGGCGACCAGATGGCGTTCGTGCAGCTCGAGGACGCGAGCGGCCGCATCGAGGTGCCGTTCTTCCGCGAGGCGTTCACCGAGTACTCGCCGCTGCTCGTGAAGGACCAGATCCTCGTGATCGAGGGCGGCCTCGCGATGGACGAGTTCAGCGGCAACCTCGTGCTGCGCGCGCGCCATGCGTGGTCGCTGGACGAAGCGATCGCGCGGTTCGCGCGGCTGGTCAAGGTGAAGCTGGAAGGCGCCGGGCCGGATACCGTCGCGCGATTGCGCGCGGCGCTCGTGCCGCACAAGCCGGGATCCACGCCGATCCGGCTGCTCCACTGCACCGCGTCGCTCCGGACAGAGCTCGACCTCGGCGACGAGTGGCGCGTGCGGGCGTCTTCGGCCTTGCGGGATGCGCTCCTGACGATTCCTGGAGTGCAGGATGTGGAATTCGTCGTGGCGAGGGCGAACACAGCCGCGCCGAAACTGGCCGAAGCCGGCTGACCAGCCGCGTCTCGAAGGAGGTGGGAGCGGTCCATGACCGCGACCGCGAGGCATGACAAGTGCCTGATCCGTCGAGGCTTTCTGATCGCGGCCTCGGACGTCGAAGTTCGGGGGGGGAATGCTTCGGCACGCCGGGCAGCTTCCCTTCCGCAGAGGGATGGCTCGAGGGCCGCTCCCACCGCCATCTGCTACGCTCGCGCGCTTCGAGTGCCTCAGCCCCTTTGGGTGTCGTCGACCATGAACCCCGCCTTCCTCGACTTCGAACAACCGATCGCCGAGCTCGAGGCGAAGATCGCCGAGCTGCGCCATGCCAGCCAGGGCAACGCGTTCAACATCGACGCGGAGATCGCGCAGCTCAAGGAAAAGCTGAAGGCGAAGACCGAGCAGATCTTCTCGAACCTGACCGCGTGGCAGGTCTCGCAGCTCGCGCGCCATCCGCTGCGCCCGTACACGCTCGACTACGCCGCCGCGATGTTCGACGAGTTCCACGAGCTCGCGGGCGATCGCGCGTTCGCGGACGACGCCGCGATCGTCGGCGGGCCGGCGCGCCTCGACGGGCGCGCGGTGATGGTGATCGGCCACCAGAAGGGCCGCGACACGAAGCAGAAGATCCGCCGCAACTTCGGCATGCCGCGCCCCGAGGGCTATCGCAAGGCGCTGCGCCTGATGCAGATGGCCGAGCGCTTCCGCCTGCCCGTCCTCACGTTCATCGACACGCCGGGCGCGTACCCGGGCGTCGGCGCCGAGGAGCGCGGCCAGTCC
>CALKUS010000178.1 GCA_937996755.1 uncultured Pseudomonadota bacterium
CATGTCGGTGGCGATGCCGAACAGCACGACGCTGTCGGCGTCGAGCCGGCGCAGGCGCAGCTCGAGGTCGGTGCCGATAAACGCGGCGTTCACCGACTTCGTCACGAGCGGCTCGTCGCCCTGCGGGCCGTAGCCCGGCTTGAACGCGTTGCCCGGATGCGACGGCGCGAGCACGGAGCCGGGCATGACCGAATCGTGCCGCACGTGGATGATCGGCAGCTTCGCGGCGCGGAACGCCGCGATGAGCGCGAGGCCATTCGCCTCCAGCGCGAGGTTGTTGCGCCGCCCCCACGGCGGGTGGTCGAATCCCTGCTGGATGTCGATCGGGAGCAGCACGGTGCGGTTCGTGATCATGGCGGTTCCTTCGTTGCGATGGCCGCATTGTCGGCAGCGCGCGCAGCCGGTTACAACCCGGCAAAGCGCCGGATTTCCCGGCAGGATGCCGGCCCCGTGAAGCCGCTCGACGACATCGACCGAAGGCTCATTGCGCTGCTGGCCGACAATGCGCGCCGCCCGCTGGTTTCGCTCGCGAAGTCAGTCGGTCTCTCGCGCAGCGCCGTCCAGGAACGCCTGCAGCGGCTCGAGCGCAGCGGCGCCATCGCGGGTTACACGATCCGCCGCGGCAGCGAAGGCGCCCCGCCGACGCAGGCCTGGCTGCAGCTGCGCTTCAAGCCCGGCAAGGCCTGCGCCGACGTGATGGACGCGCTCACCGCGATCGAGGCGGTGCGCGTCGCGCACAGCGTGGCCGGCGAGGTCGACCTGCTCGTGCTCGTCGAGTGCGCGGCGATCGCCGACCTCGCGCGCGTGCGCGAGCAGGTAGCCGCGCTGCCGGCCGTCGCATCGGTCACCACGCTGCCGGTGCTGGCCGTGCAGCTGCGGCGCGACTGATTCCGGTGCGCGTCGTCGTCCTGGGCGGGCGCGGCGAGTTCGGCGCGCGGGTGGTGCGGCTGCTGTCGGGCTCCGTCGACGTCGTCGCACCGACGCGAGCGGACCTCGACGTCGCGTCCGGCGACGTCGCCGAGCGACTGGCGCCGCTGCGGCCGGACGTCGTCGTGAACTGCGCTGGTCCGTTCCAGTCGCGCGACTACCGCGTCGCGCGCGCCGCGCTCGCCTGCGACGCGCACTACGTCGACCTCGCCGACTCGCGCGATTTCGTGGTCGGCATCGGCGCACTCGACGACGAAGCGCGCGCGAAGGACCGGCTGGTCGTTTCCGGCGCCAGCAGCGTGCCGGGGCTGAGCAGCGCGGTGGTCGATTCGCTGCGCGCCGATTTCGCCCACATCGACAGCATCGACATCGGCATCAGCCCCGGCAACCGCGCGCCGCGTGGCGATGCGACGGTCGCCTCGATCCTCGCGGGCGCCGGCCGCCCGCACGCCGAGTGGCGTGGCGGCGAATGGCGTTTCACGCGCGGCTGGACGCGCCTGCGCCGGCACGCGTTCGGCGCGCCCGTCGGCGAGCGCTGGCTCGCCGATTGCGACGTGCCGGACGTCGCACTGTTCCCGTCGCGCTACGGCGTGCGCGAGCGCGTCACGTTCGGCGCCGGCCTGGAGCTGCGCCGACTGCACTTTGGCCTCGCGGCGATCGCGCACCTCGTCGAGCTCGGCCTGTGGCGCAGGCCCGAGCGCGCCGCGCGGACGCTGCGCCGCATGAGCGAGTGGTTCCTCGCGGCGGGCAGCGACGTCGGCGCGATGTTCGTGCGCGTCGCCGGCGGCGGCCGCGTATCCATGTGGCAGCTCATCGCGCGCAACGGCGATGGCCCGAACGTGCCGGCCGCAGCCAGCGTGGCGATCGTGCGCGCGCTCGCGAACGGCACGCTGGCGGCGCGCGGCGCGCTGCCGTGCCTCGGAATCGTTTCGCTGCCGGAGATCCTGGACGTGCTGAAACCGTTCGCGATCGAAACCTACGACACGACCAGCGCACCGTCGTAACGAACGATCCGCCCGAGCAGCGGCAACGCCGCCTCGACCGAAAACCCGTAGCGCCCGTCCTCGTGCTGGAACTCGCGCGCATGCACGCCCGCGAACCACGACACCGGCAGCGGAATCCCGAGCCAGTGCACGCGCACAAGCCGCCAGTTGAGGCCGGACGCGTCGGGCTCGAGCGCGAAGCGGAACACGATCGGGCCCATGCGCTCGCGCAGCAGCCCGCCTTCCGCGCGCAGCGCTGAGCGCATCTCGTGCCCGCCGACGCGGCGGCACCAGGTCTCGCTGCCGACGGCCGGGATCGATTCGAACCGGAACGGGCCGCGGAAGCTCGGCGGCAGGCCGGCGATGCGGCCGGCGAACGCGGCCAGCGCGTTCGTGCCGCGCGCGACGTGGATCTCGCCCGCGAGCTCGCGGCCCGCGGCTTCGTGCAGCGCGCGCACGGCGTGCGGCAATCCGGCGTAGCGTTCGCCGAGCACGTCGCGGAACACGTTCGTTGCGGCCATGCGACGAGCATAGCGCGCGCAGCTCGTCGCCACGACGCGTCGTTCGTGGCCCGGATGACGTCATCGGTCCACGCCCTGCCTTCCGGCACATACCGGGCGCGCTACGGTGCGGTTCGATCCTCACGTCGCGACGAAGCGATCCGCGCGCGCGGCGGAACGACGAGCCCGCCCGCAACGCGCGTGGGCGGCGCTTGTCCCAGACGCACCGTCGCCGCGGCGACACCATCGACGACACGAACATGCGCACCTTCACCCTCTGCCTCGCTGCCCTGCTCGCCGGAACCGCCTCGGCCGCCGACATGATCCACGCGGTCCGCTACGCCGAGCTCGGTCCGGCGAGCGTGCTGAGCTACGACACGATCGCGAAGCCCGAGCCGCGTGCCGGCGAGGTGCTCGTCCACGTCCGCGCGGCCGGCGTCAACCCGATCGACTGGAAGCTGCGCAGCGGCCGCTTCGGCCAGGCGCAGCCGCGTTCGCCCGTGATCCCGGGCTTCGACCTGGCCGGCGACGTCACCGCGCTCGGGCCCGGTGTCGACGGCTGGCAGGTCGGCGACGCGGTGTTCGCGGCGCTCGACGACCAGGGTGCGTACACCGAGTTCGCCGTGGTTCCCGCGAAGCAGCTCGTGCGCAAGCCCGCACGGGCGAGCTACGCCGAAGTCGCGGCCATCCCGACCGCGGGCCTGACCGCGCTGCAGGCGATCGATGCGCTCACGCTGGCGCCGGGCGACAAGGTCGTGATCCAGGGCGCATCGGGCGGCGTCGGCCATTTCGCGGTCCAGCTCGCGAAGCTGAAGGGCGCGCGCGTGGTTGCCGTCGCGTCGGGCGCGAACGAGATGTTCGTCCGCAGCCTCGGTGCCGACGAGTTCGTCGACTACCGCGAGCAGGCCGTCGAGGACGAAGTGAAGGACGCGGACGCCGTGCTCGACGCCGTCGGCGGCGATACGCTCGCGCATTCGTACGTGTTGCTGCGCGAAGGCGGCCGGATCGTCTCGGTTGCAGGCCGCGTGGACCCCGCGCAGCTGAAGGCGCGGAAGCTCGAAGGGCGCTCGCTCGGCATGGACGGCAACGCTGGCGACCTGCAGCGGCTCGCCGACCTCGTGGCAGCGGGCAAGCTGCGCGTGGAAGTGGAGAAGACGTTGCCGCTCTCGGCGGCACGCGAGGCACACGAACAGAGCGAAACGGGGCATGCTCGCGGCAAGATCGTGCTCGTGACGGACGCGGAGGCAGGATGAGCTCGACACCGGTCGAAGCACGCAACGGCAACGCGCTGCAGCGGTTGTTCGCGGTGGCGCCGGGCGAGTGGCCGGCGCTGTTGACGGCGTTCGGCTGCGCAGCGACGCTGTTCGCTTCCTACGCCGTGCTGCGGCCGGTGCGCGATGCGATGGGCATCACGTCCAGCTTCCAGTCTCTGCCCTGGCTGTTCTGGGGCACGTTCCTCGGCATGCTCGCGATCCAGCCGCTGTACGGCTGGGTCATGGGACGCGGCACGCGCGGCACGATCCTGCCGCGCATCTACCTCGCGTTCGTCGCGATGCTGCTCGGCTTCTGGGCGTGGTTCATGCTGCAGGCCGACCACACCTGGGTCGCGCGCGCCTATTTCATCTGGGTCAGCGTGTTCAACCTGTTCGTCGTGTCCGTGTTCTGGAGCCTGATGGCGGACGTGTTCACGCGCGAGCAGGCCGGGCGCCTGTTCGGCATGATCGCCGCAGGCATCAGCACGGGCGGCCTGGTCGGGCCGCTGCTGGCGGCGACGCTCGCCGAGCCGCTCGGCACGATCAACCTGCTGCTCGTCTCGGCGGCGCTGCTCACGATGTCCGCACTGCTGATGCGGATCGTCGCGCGCATGAAGCCGACGGCGAGCGACGCGCGGCCCGAGCCGGCGCGTGCGGTGCTCGGCGGCGGCGCGTGGGACGCGTTCGCGCAGGTGGCGCGCTCGCCCTACCTGCTCGCGATCGCGCTGTTCGTGCTGCTGCTGACGGTCGCGAACACCGTGGTCTACCTCGAGCAGCAGCGGGTCGTGGCCGCCGCGTTCCCCGCGCGCGACGCGCAGACCGCGTTCTTCGCGACGGTCGACTTCTGGGTGCAGGCCGGCGCGCTGCTGGGCCAGTTCCTGCTGTTCGCGCGGTTCCAGCGCAGGTTCGGCTTTGCGACGACCATCGCGATCGTGCCCGCGCTCATGGTGGTCGCGTTCGGCATGCTCGCCGCCGCGCCGGGGTTCACGGCGGTGATCGCGTGCGTGTTCGTGCGCCGCATCGGCGAGTACGCGCTCGTGCGGCCCTCGCGCGACATGTTGTTCACGGTCGTGACGCCGGAGGAAAAGTACCGCGCCAAGAACCTGCTCGACACGTTCGTCTACCGCGGCGGCGACGCACTATCGGCGAGTGCGTTCGCGTTCGTCACGGCGCTCGCGGCATCGCACCCGTCGGCCGGCGGCCTGGTCGGCGTCGCCGGCGCGCTCGCGTGGCTCGCGGTCGCGCTGTGGCTGGGCCGCGCGTTCCAGCGCAAGGCAGCGGCTCAGGCCGCCGAGCGCGCCGCGTCCTCGGCGAGCCAGTCGGCGGCGTCGCGCTCGAAGAACGCGAGCGGGCCGGACGGCGCGTAGGCCGGGTGCGGGAAGAAGCGCTCGCCGTTGCGCGCGAGCCCGCACTTCAGCAGCACCTTCTGCGAATCGAGGTTTTCGAGATTCGCGATCGCATGGATGCGCGGCAGGCCGAGCTCGCGGAAACCGTAGCGCAGGATCGCGCGCGCCATCTCGGTGGCGTAGCCGCGTCCCCAGTGGTCGCGATGCAGCACGTAGCCCACCTGCACGAGCGTCTCGCCCTGGATGTGGTTCAGCAGGTGCATGCCGACGCGCGTGCCCGTGGCGCGCTCCTGCGTGAGCCAGATACCGAGGCCCGGGTTGTCTTCGTAGTACTGGATCATCCGCGTCTGCAGCATGCCGAGCGACTGCTGCGGCGTGAGCAGGCCACCGACGTGGCGCATCGTCGGCTCGTCGCGATGCATCTCGAGCAACAGGTCCAGGTCGGCGAGCGTGAAGCGCCGCAGCAGCAGGCGCTCGGTGCGCAGGATTTCCGTCATGCGCCCCACTCTGCCCGAGTCCGGCGCGATGGCCAAGCACCATGGCTAGAATGACGCGGGGACGACGGGAAATCGCCGCATGATCTGGCTGCTGCCCTGGGACGAGGACAACACCGCGCGCCACGTGCATTTCGCCGTGTACGTGCTGATGGCGCTCAACATCGGCGTGTTCGCCGCAATGTGGTACGACCGCGACCTTGCGAAGGCCTGGTTCGACGCCTACGCGCTCTGGCCGAACGACCCGCAGTGGTACCAGTTCATCACCGGCAATTTCCTGCACGCCGACCTGTTCCACCTGCTCGGCAACATGCTGTTCCTGTGGCTGCTCGGCGACAACATCGAAGACATCGTCGGCCACGCGGGCTTCCTGCTGATCTACTTCATCGGCGGCCTGTGCGGCGACCTGCTGTTCGTCTCCGCGAACGCGCAGATGGCGATCCCCTCGGTCGGCGCCTCGGGCTGCATCGCGGCCGTTGCTGGCGCGTATGCCGTGCTGTTCGCCGCGCGCCCGATCGGCGTGCGCGTGATGTTCATCGTGTTCCCGATCTGGACGCTGGAGTTGCGCGCGTTCTGGATGCTCGTGTTCTGGTTCGCGTCGGACGTGTTCCGCACGTGGATGGGCCGTGGCGAGCTCGGTGCGGGCGGCGTGAACTTCGTCGCGCACGGCGGCGGCTTCGCGTTCGGGTTCGCGTTCGGGCTCTGGGCGCGCATGCACGGCGTCGTGAAGCGCTACGAGGCGCTACCCGACGGGTACTTCTGGTTCGGCTACTGCTCGACGGCGCTCGAGGCCGAGCATCGCCGCGAGCGCGCGAAGCTCACGAAACGCGAGCGACTCCTGCAGGAAGCACGACCGGCGCGCGACCTCCGCGACACCCGGCGCTGACCATTCGCGTCACGTTGCGGCGTCGCCGGGTCCGTCTGTGACGCCCCTGCGTTGCCGTCCTCCGCTGCTGTTCACCCGATGAGGGAAGCGGCCGCGTTTTCGCGTCTTGCTCCTTCGACAGCCGTCGAAGGGAGCGGAAACCGTGTTGCGTATCGCAAGGACGAAGTGCCTCGTCGCGGCCGTCGCCGCACTGATGTCGGGCTCGGCGCTCGCCGCGGCCGGCGACCTCGACTGCACGTTCGGCGCCGGAGGCAAGGCGCAGTTCGACTTCGGCAATGGTCCGGCCGAGGCATTCAACGACATGATCCTGCAGCCGGACGGCAAGCTCGTCATGGTCGGCAGCGGTGGCGGCAGCCTGCGCCTGACGCGCCTGACCGCGGGCGGCGACCTCGATCCGACGTTCGGCATCAACGGCACGATCGTGCACGCACTGCCGAACCTCGGCTACACCGGCTACCTCGCGCGCGACTCGCAGGGCCGCTTCCTCGTCGGCGGCCGCATCGACATCGCCGGCGACAGCGAGGCGCTCGTGATGCGATTCACGTCCACCGGGCAGCTCGACACGACGTTCGGTGACGGCGACGGCTGGGTCAGTACGGACTTCACGGCGGCCACGGCGAGCGCGGGCAACGACCTCGTGACGAGCATCGCGGTGGATGCCGACGACCGACCCGTGATCGTCGGCGTCGCGGACGCGAACGGCAACATCTTCAACCCCAGCAACGCCGATTTCGCCATTGCGCGCTTCACCATCGCGGGCACGCTCGACCCGACGTTCAGCGGCGACGGGCTCGCGACCGCCAGCTCGGCCGGCACCTCGACGGACGACACACCGCGCGGCGTCGCGATCGGAACCGACGGCGTGATCACCGTGGTCGGCGACTACTGGACGCTTCCCATGAACCAGTCGCCGCGCAGCACGCTCATCGCCAGGCTGAAGCCCGACGGCACGCCGGACACCGCATTTGACGGCGACGGCGTGCTGCAGGTAGATCTCACCCAGTCCGGCGCCGACGACTTCGCGTTCGACATCGGCTTCGCCGCCGACGGCGACCTGTTCGTGCTCGCGCAGGGCGCGGGTGACGACGCGATCGTCGGCCGCATCAACCTGACCGGCATGTACGACACGTCGTGGGGCGGCGACGGCGCGATCACGCGCAGCTTCCTCGGTGGCCAGGACGTGGTGGAGGAGCTCGTCGTGCAGGCGGACGGCAAGGTCATCGTCACCGGATGGCCGATCGTGGGCGGCACTTTCCACTTCGCGACGATGCGCTTCACGACGGGTGGAACGCTCGACACCACGTGGGGCGGCACGGGTGTGGTCACCACGAACATCGCCTTCATCGACCGCGCGTACGCGGCGATCCTGCAGCCGAACCAGCGCCTCGTGCTGGCTGGCAGCCTCGACAACGACGTGCGCGCGGTCGCCGCTCGCTATCTCGCCGACGCGGACGGCCTCTCGCTGAATACGACGACGGCGATCACCGGCGACACACCGGATCCGTCCGTGCTCGGCCAGCCCGTCACGGTCGGCATCACCGTGACGAGCGCCGGCGCGTTCGCGCCCACGGGCACGTTCAGCGTTTCGGATGGGCCGGCGCGCTGCACCGGCACGCTCGGCTCGCCATCCGGCAACGTCGCGTCCGGCACGTGCAACGTGGTGCTGGGCGCGGGCGGCAGCCGCACGCTGACCGCCCAGTACGACGGCGGCGCCGGTTCGTGCCGCAGCAGCGCGACCACCGACCACACCGTGACGCGTCCCGCGACGACCGTGTCGATCACGTCCGACTCGCCCGATCCGTCGATCCAGGGCCAGCCGGTCGCAGTCTCGTGGACGGTCGGCTCCGCGACGGCCGGCACGCAGACCGGCAATGTCACCGTGAGCGACGGCACGAACGCTTGCACGGCCGACGTGTCGGCCGGTAGCTGCACGCTGTCGCTCATCAATTCAGGCAGTCGTCCCCTGACCGCTGCCTACGCGGGAGACGCGAACTTCGCGCCGTCTACTTCCATGCCCGAGCCGCACACCGTGCTCGTCCAGGTGACGCCTGGCGCGGGCGCGAACGGCGCCATTTCGCCGGCGACGCCGCAGACCGGCGCGCGACTCTCCACGCTGCAGTTCACGTTGCTGCCGAACGCCGGCTTCCACGTCGATACGGCGACCGGTTGCAGCGGCTCGCGCAACGGCAACACCTACACGACCGGGCCATTGATCGCGAACTGCAATGTCGACGTGACGTTCAACGCCGACCCGGTCGGCGTGCCGGACGACCAGTTCGTGCTCGAGGACAGCGGCGCGAACGCCGCACAATTGCTCGCGAACGACGCCGATGCGCTGACGTTTGCGCTCGCAACGCCGCCGACGAAGGGCACGGTGGCGATCACCGATGCGGCGACCGGTGCGTATACCTACGCGCCGAACGCGAACGCGGTCGGTGCCGACGGCTTCACGTTCCGCGCGAGCGACGCAGGCGGCAGCTCGCTGCCGACGGCGATCACGATCGCGATCGCGCCCGTCAACGATGCCCCGTCGCTCGCGCTCGCGACCGTGCCCCTCATCGCCGGCGGCACGACGGCGCCGCAGTCGTTCCCGGGCTTCGCGAGCTTCGACGCCGGACCGCCCGACGAAGACGCGACGCAAGTGGTGTCCGCCTACCTGGTCGATTCCGTCGACGATCCGTCGGGCGTCGTCGTCGCGGGCAGCGTGGCCGTCGCAACGAACGGCACGCTCTCGCTCGTGCCCACCGGCCTGCCGGGCAGCGCCACGCTCGCGATTCGCGTGCGCGACGACGGCGGTGTCGCGAACGGTGGCGTCGACACGTCGGCGCCCGCCGTCGCGACGATCACGGTGGCGAACAGCGCAGACCTGCAGGTGGCGAAGGACGATGGCCGCGTCGGCGTCGTGAGCGGCGACGTGGTGACCTACGCGATCGTCGCGACGAACGCGGGCCCGAGCGCCGTGGTCGGCGCGACGCTGGCCGACCCGTTGCCGGCAACGCTCGTGGATGCGACGTGGGCGTGCCGCGCGGCCCTGTCGACGGTGCCCTGCCCCGTGCCCGCGAGCGGCACGGGCAACCTCCAGTCGCTCGTCGACCTGCCGGTGGGCGGCATCGTCCGCTTCGACCTCACTGCTACCGTGAGCGGCGCGACGGGGGCGTTCGTGGCGAACACCGCGACGATCTCGCCGCCCGCCGGTACCACGGCGCTCGCGACCGGCAACGACACGGCGACCGACCAGGACGTGATCGTGCCGGTCGGCGTGTTCGCCGACGGGTTCGAGAACGCCGGCAGCGGCCTCACCGCGCCGGAAGCGCGCGCCGTGCTGCGTTCGCGATGAGCGAGCGAACCTAGGCGCTGTCCTTCTCGTCCTTCGCCTCGCGCTGCGCCCGCTCCGCGGATTTCTCCGCGCGCGAGAGCAGCGTGAGGCCGATCAGGCGCGACACCACCGTCGCGATGTAGCCGACGCCGGCGAACTCCTCGAGCATCACGAGCGCGCGCGCCTGCGCGCCGAGCGGCACCACGTCGCCGAGACCGACGCCGGACAGCGTCGTGAAGCTCAGGAACAACAGCTCCATCCAGTCGCGCGCACGCGCGGGCTCTACCGCGCCCGTGAAGCTGCCGGGATACCAGGCCTGGCAGACGACGTAGGCGTATGCGAACGCCCAGGCGATCAGCGTGAAGGTGGCGCCCGCCGCGAACAACTCGTCCGCCGTCACGCGCGTGTCCTTCATCATGTAGGCGATGAGGCTGCCCGCGGCGTACACGTACAGCGCGCCGGCGAGCAGCGCCGACCACACGAGCCAGCTCGAGTGGTCGAACACGATCGCGCCGCTGGTCAGGGCAATCACCGGAACGCCCAGCAACCAGGCGACCCAATTCGCCGCCGGGCTGCGGTCGACCACGAGCACGGCGAGCAGCGCGACGACGACACCGAACGCGCCGAACAGTACGCGGCCGCTGTCGCTGCCGACCATCAACGGGTAGAGCACGAGGCTCGACAACTGGACGGCGAGCAGGAACGCGGAGGGATGCCGGCGGACGCGACGCAACCAGGCCATGGGAAGCGCGGGATCGTGGGCTCGTCGCCATCGTACGACATGCCGATCGCGAAGCGCGCAACATCCGCGACGTGACGCGCGACGTACGATGCGCCATGCTGTACGAAACCACCCGTAGTCGATCGATGCCTGCGATCCGAACGCCGCTGCCGCTGCTCGCGGCGCTTGCCACGATCGTCGCCCTCGCCTGCCTGCCGCATCCGGCGCCCTCGCGCGCCGGGCACGGGGATCGCGAGGGATTCGACGAGCCCGCCGCGGCGCTCGACTACCAGTTGGCGCAACGCTTGCCGCCTGGCGCGACCGAGCTGCCGGTCGAGCGCTACGCCGTGGCGCTCGCACGGCAGGCGAAGATGCACGCGCCCGGCGCGAAGCTGGGCCCGCGCGCATGGCGCAGCGCCGGGCCCGACAACGTGGGCGGCCGCACGCGCGCGATCGTGTTCGATGCCGGCGACCCGGAGACGATGTACGCGGCGTCGGTCAGCGGCGGCGTCTGGAAATCCACGGACGGCGGTGCGAGCTGGCGCTTCACCGGCGACGCGTTCGCCAACCTCGCCACCGTGTCGCTCGCCATCGACCCGGGCGATTCGCGCGTGCTCTACGCGGGCACCGGCGAGGGCGTGTACGTGAATCGGCCCGTGTCGCGCAGCCGCGGCCTGCGCGGCGACGGCATCTTCGTGTCCCGTGACGGCGCCGCCACCTGGCGGCAGCTGTCGGCGACGCGCGGCAACGCCGACTTCGACTACGTCAACGCGCTCGCCTTCGACGGCTCGGGGACCCTGTTCGCGGCCACGCGCACGGGCGTGTTCGCGACGCGCGACGGCGGCTTCAGCTGGACGCTGTCGTTCGCCGCCCCGAACGGCGACGGCTGCAACGACCTCGCATGGGTGGCGGCGACGCAGCGGTTGCTCGCCGCCTGCGGCTCGTTCAGCGGTGGCAGCCTGCATGCGCTCGCCGGCGGCGCATGGAGCACGCTGCCCTCGCCCGTCGGCGCGGGCCGCACGAAGCTCGCGGTCGCGCCTTCGAACGGCAACGTCGTCTATGCGCTCACCGCGCAGAAGGACGACGCCGCGCTGCTCGCGCTGCGCCGCTCCGGCGATGGCGGCGCGTCGTTCACCACGGTGCTCGACCGGGCGAGCGCGGACCTGCCGTCCTCGCTGTTGCTCTCCAATCCGATCGCGTCGTTGGACGAGCGCTGCGTCGGCGTCCTGCCACCGCTCTCCGGCCAGGGTTGGTACGACAATGCGCTGGCGGTGGACCCGCGCAACCCCGAGGTCGTCTGGGCCGGCGGCATCGACCTGTTCCGGTCGGACAACGGCGGGCGCAACTTCTCCGCGGCATCGCGCTGGTTCGCGAACCCGGCGGCGAACGAATACGTGCACGCGGACCAGCACGTGATCGCGTTCGACCCGCGCTACGACGGCACCACGAACGAGCGCCTGTTCATCGGCAACGATGGCGGCGTCTTCGTCACCGACGACGCGCGCGGCGACACCACGGACGACCTCTGCGGCGAGGGCGGCACGATGCGCTGGCGCCGGCGCGCGGGTGGCTACGCAGTCACGCAGTTCTACCACGGCGCCGCGAGCGCGGATGGCGCCGTACTCACCGGCGGTGCGCAGGACAACGGCACGTCGCTCGGCACGCGCGGCGGCAACAACTGGAGCGCGATCCTTGGCGGCGACGGCGGCTACACCGCGATCGATCCGCGCACCGCGCAACGCATCTACGCGAGCTCGCAGTTCGGCAGCTTCTGGCGCTCCGACGACGGCGGCGCGACGTTCGACGAGATCCGCAGCGGGCTGCCTTCGGTGTCCAGCGGCAACTACCTCTTCATCGCGCCGTTCGCGCTCGATGCGCAGCGTCCCGACACGCTCTGGACCGGCGCGGGCTCGCGGGTCTACCGCACCACCGATCGCGGCAATGGCTGGAGCGCGACGAGCGGCGGCAACGTCGATCCGCGCGGCGGCAAGCTTTCGTCGATCGCGTCCGCGCCGGCGCCGGCTGCGCCGGCATCCGTCGTCGTGGCGGGCTTCGACAGCGGCACGATCGCGGTGAGCACGGACGGCGGCTCGTCGTGGCGCACATCGCAGCCGCGCGCGGGATTCGTTTCCTCGATCGTGTTCGTGCCCGAGCGCGCCGGCGTCGTGTACGCGACGTACTCGAACTTCGGCGGCAGCCACGTCTGGCGGAGCACCGACAACGGCGCGACGTGGACGGCGCACGACGGCAGCGACCCGCGCTTCGCGATCCCCGATGTGCCCGCGCACACCACGATGACCGACCCGCGCGACGCGTCGCGCGTGTGGCTCGGCACGGACATCGGGCTGT
>CALKUS010000179.1 GCA_937996755.1 uncultured Pseudomonadota bacterium
AACCCGAGGACTTCGATTTCCTGCACCGCATCGGCGAGAGCTACGCCACGCTGCGTCGGTACGCGCCGGAATTCCTCTCTGTGCTCAAGCTGCGGGCAGCGCCCGCCGCCAAGGACGTGCTCGACGCCATCGAGGTGCTGCGCGGCATGAACAGCGACAACGCCCGCAAGGTGCCCGCCAACGCACCAACCAATTTCATCAAGCCACGCTGGCAGAAGCTGGTGATGACCGACAACGGCATCGACCGGCGCTACTACGAACTGTGCGCGCTGTCGGAGATGAAGAATGCGCTGCGCTCCGGCGACATCTGGGTGCAGGGGTCGCGCCAATTCAAGGATTTCGAGGACTATCTGGTGCCGCCCGCAAAATTCGCCAGCCTCAAGCAGGCCAGCGAATTGCCGCTGGCCGTGGCCACCGACTGCGACCAGTACCTGAATGAACGGCTGACGCTGCTGGAAACGCAGCTTGCGGCCGTCAACCGCATGGCGCTGGCGAACGAGCTGCCGGACGCCATCATCACGGAGTCGGGCCTGAAGATCACGCCGCTCGATGCAGCGGGCGCAGGCGGCCATAGCTGAGCCACGCGACGTCGAAGTTGAGTTGTGGCCAGTACAGCTGCGCCGCGAGCAGCACGCCCACGGCCATGCCGACGATGCCCCAGACCACCGTCATGATGGTGAACTGCAGGACGACCTTGTCGTTGTAGGTGACGCGCGATTCGCTCACGGAGTTGATCCTCGATGCGGCCGGGCGATCTTGCAGGCGCGGGCGTCGCGCGCCCTTGACCTGGATCAATCGACGCTCGCGATCGTCGACCGCGTGTACGCGCGTGCCAATTGTCCGAAAGTGGCGCCGGCGCCCGCTGCGGGCGCCGCTCGCGCGGCGTCGCCGCGTGTCAGCCCCGGCGCGCGCGCGCCGGTCCGCGGACCACGAGGACCGGCCGGTCGGCCAGCTCGAGCACGCGCGAGGCGACTGAGCCGAGCAGGATGCGCGCGACGCGGTCGCGGCCGTGCGAGCCGACCACGATGAGGTCGCAGCGCAGGCGTTGCGCCGCGGCGATCAGCTGCGCGGCCGCCGGCAGGCCGCCGAGATGGTGCGTGCGGCACGCGACGCCCGCGGCGCGCGCGGCACGCGCCACCGGATCGAGCGCGGCACGCGCGGCCTTGCGCGAGCGCGCCGCGTGCGCGCGCATCGCGGCCTCGAACGGCGAGCCGTGCGCTTCGGCCGGGACCGCGAACGGCGGCGAGACGTGCACCACCTCGAGCGCGGCACCGACTGCGCGCGCGAGCCCGAGCGCGTGGCGCGCGGCCAGCGCCGCCAGCGTGGACCCGTCGTGCCCGACGAGGATGCGCCGGTACATGCGCGCGCTCAGGCTTTCGCCGCGCGCCGCTTGCGCGCGTCGCGGTGCACGAGCACCGGGATGGTGGACAGCGCGAGCACGCGCGTCGTCACCGAGCCGAGCCAGAGCTGGCCCAGTGCGCCGCGCCCGTGCGACCCGACGACCACGAGGTCGCATTTCTCCGAGCGCGCGACCGCGACGATCGCCTCGGCCGGCGGCAGGCTGCGCAGGTGGCGGGCCTTGCAGGGGACGCCCGCCTTCGCGGCGCGCGACTCGATGTCGCCGAGGTAGCGTTTCGCCGCCGCCTTCGTGCTCTCGGTATAGACGTCGACCGGCAGCAGCGGCGCCGGCACGAACTCGAAGCCCACGGGCGTCGCGAACGGCGGCGACGCATAGAGCGCGACGATCGCGGCGCCGAGCGACTTCGCGAGCGCGATGGCGTGCTCGGCGGCGTGCAGGGCGAGCTCGGAACCGTCCGTGGCGACCAGGATGCGCTTGTACATGGCGGCACTCCGCGGAGGACTGCCGCCACCATCGCGCGCGCCGCGGCGCCGCGTGTTGCGCGAGATCAACTCCGCGCGTTCGCGTCAGCCGCGCGCCTTCAGCCAGCGTTCCACGTCGTCGAGGCTGACCGGCTTCACCCAGTGGCAATCGAAGCCGGCTGCCTTCGTGCGCGCGCGGTCGTCCGCGCCGCCGTGGCCGGTGAGCGCGATCAGCGTGACGGCGTTGCCGAGCCGCGCACGGAGCGCCTGCGCGAGCTCGATCCCGCCCATGCCGGGCATGCTGAGGTCGAGGATCGCGATCGCGGGCCGCCATTCGTCGAGCATGGCGAGCGCGGATTCGCCGTCGAGCGCCGTGCGCACTTCCTGGCCGAGCAGCTCGAGGCCGATGCCCAGGACCTCCGCGGCTTCGGCGTTGTCGTCGACGACGAGGATGGCCATGGCTAGTGTCCGGTTCCGTGAATATGTTCAATAGATCGCGACGGACCAGGCTCGCGAGACGAGGCGCGAGGAGGAGACATGGCAACGCCATGGCGACGACGAGCAACGACGTATCGCGGGCCTGGAACGAGCGAGAATTGAAAGGTATTTGCGGAACAGGACACTAGGCCACCGCGCGGCCGGCGAGGCGCGCGACGCTCGCGACCAGCTGGGCGGCGTCGAGCGGCTTCGCCGCGTGCAGCTGGAATCCCGCCTGCTCGGCGCGCAGCCGATCCTCGGGCCGCGCGAAGGCGGTGAGCGCGATCGCGGGCGTGGCGCCGCCGTCGGCCGCCGCGAGTGCGCGCACGCGCCGGATGAGCGCGTATCCGTCCTCGTGCGGCATGCCGATGTCGCTCACCAGCACGTCGGGTCGCCAGTCCACGAGCGTATCGTACGCCTGCGCCGCGGACGTGGCGCAGCGCACTTCGGCGCGCGCGTCGGCCAGCAGGTGCATCAACAGCTCGCACGCATCGCGCTCGTCGTCGACGACGAGCACGCGCACGCCGTCGAGCCGCGCCAGCGCCACGGGCGCGGTGGTCGTCGCATCCACGATGGCCGGACGCTCGCGCGGCGGCAGGTCCTCGAGCTGGCGCGGCAGCTGCACGAAGAAGCGCGCGCCCTGGCCGCGGCCCGCGCTCTCGGCGCGGATCGTGCCGCCGTGCAGCTCGACCAGCTGCTTCACGATGGCGAGGCCGA
Source organism: uncultured Pseudomonadota bacterium (assembly GCA_937996755.1). GTDB lineage: Bacteria > Pseudomonadota > Gammaproteobacteria > Xanthomonadales > Ahniellaceae > CALKUS01. The sequence goes on from CALKUS010000179.1 coordinate 3,016, forward strand.
GGCCGAGGCCACCGTGCTCGCGCGTGCTCGAGCTGTCGGCCTGCCGGAAGCGCTCGAACACGTGCGGCAGGAACGCGGGCTCGATGCCGCGGCCGGTGTCGCTCACGGCGACCTCGACGAACCGCGGCCGCGATTTCAGCTCGACGCGCACGCGGCCTTCGCGGTCGGTGAACTTGATGGCGTTCGACAGCAGGTTCCACATCACCTGCTGCAGGCGCCCGGCGTCGCCGCGAATGCGGTCGACGTCGGGGTCGAGCGCGAGCGCGATCTCGATGCCGCGTGCGTCGGCGGCCGGGCGCACGGTCGCGACGGCCGCCTCGATCACGTCGGCGAGCCGCACGGGCAGCACTTCGAGCCGCACCTTGCCCGAGACGATCGCGCTCATGTCGAGCAGGTCGTCGATGATCTGGGTCTGCACGCGCGCGTTGCGCTCGATCGCCTCCAGGCCCTTCGCGAGCGATGGATCGGCGGCCGTGCGCCGCAGCACCTGCACCCAGCCGAGGATCGGCGTCATCGGCGTGCGCAGCTCGTGCGACAGCGTGGCGACGAACTCGTCCTTCATGCGGCTCGCACGTTCGGCCTCGGCGCGCGCCTGGCGCTCGCTCTCGAGCAGCGCCTGGCGCTGCGTCGCGGCTTCCGAGATCTGCGCGCTCTGCGCCTGGATCTGCGCGAGCATTTCGTTGAACGCTTCCGTGAGGACGCCGATCTCGTCCGTGGCGCGGTGCTCGGCGCGGATGCCGTAGTCGCGCGTCTGCGAGACGCGCCGCGCGGTGTCGGCGAGCGCGTCGATCGGCTCGACCAGCTGGCGCTTCAGGCGGTTCGCGAACATCCACGCCGCGCCCATCGACGCGAGCGCGACCAGCAGCGAGATGAGCGCGCTGAAGAACAGGCGCTGGTGCACGTCGCCGAGGTCGTACACCACCTGCAGGTCGCCGAGCGGCTGGCCGCGGTCGACGACGGGCTTCGAGTAGACGCGCCAGCCGGCGACGATCGAGTGGCCGGGCCGCTGCGGCGGCAGCAACGGCGCCGGCGCCGACGCGCGCTCGTAGCCGGCGAAGCGGCGGCCGTCGCGCGTGAACAGCACGGCCGCCGCGACGTTCGGCGCCGCACGCAGCGCGGCGACCGCCTCGTCGGCGTGGTCGGGATCACCGAACGCGAGCGGTGCGCCCGAGTTCATCGCCACGATGCTGGCCTGCGATTCGATCGTCTCCGCCGCGCGTTCGCGCAGGTCGACGTAGTCGATCACGACGAGCGCGGCGCACACGATCGAGACGGCGATGCCGCTCGCCGCGGCCGCGAGCAGCGTGATCTTGTCGCCGAAGGATTTCGTGAGCCGGAACATCAGCGGGCTCCCCGCGCGACGATCTGCGCGAGCTTCAGCACCTTCGCGCTGACTTCGAGCCGCGTGGCGGCGATCGCCGCGGGGTTCGCACGGAAGCCGATGCGCGTGCCTTCGGGCACCAGCTCGAGCATTCCGCCGGCGGCCGCGAATCCGCCGATGTCGCCGACCGTCAGCACGTCCGCGTTGGCGACGAGCGCGAGCGCGCCGCCGGCTTCGCTGCGCGCGTCCGCGGCGACGTACAACACGTGGCAGCTGCGCAGGTGCTCGCCGAGCACCTGCGCGGCGTCGCTGCCCAGGCCGCGCGCGCCGACGCGCTCGACCACGAGCGGCCGCTCGGCCACGCGCGTGCCGGGCACGATGCGCTCGAGCACGGCCACGACCTCGTCCGCGCCGAGCGCGCAGACGTGGAATGCATCCTCCCTGCCCGCGAAGCTCGACGCGGGCCAGCTCGTGTAGCGTACGAAGTTCACGACGAACGCCGCCTTCACCTGCGCGGGCGTGGCGCGCGCCGGCGCCTGCGCGCCCGCGTCGGGCGCGCAGGCGCACAGGCACGCGATCGCGAGGACGCGGGCAAGGCGGGCACGCACGGCGGCTGGCGTGGCGATCGGCAGGGCTTCCGGGGTGCAGGTGTGCCGCCACGATAACGGCGGCGCGGGGCACGTGCAGCGGGGTCGAGGCGGACGCGGCAGCCCGCACGCGCGGAATGCACGGCGCGCGCACGGCGCGGCGCGCTTTGTAAACGATCGCTACGGACCGCCGCGGACGGCGCGGACGCCTTTCGATTCGCCGGGCGGACGCGGCCGCACCGTCACGAGGCGCGGTTCGCGCGCGGCCGGCACGAGCGCCGCGCGAGCGTCCGCGTCGAGCGCCTGCAGGCGCTGGATGCGGCAGCGGCGACCGTCGACGATCGCCTCGTCGACGCCCGACACGATGCGGTGTCCGGCGGCCGTTAGCGCGAGCAGGCGGGCTTCCGCGAGGCCGGCGCAGGGCGGCGCGAGCGTGAGCAGCCACGCGCGGCCGGCGCGATCGGGCCACACGACGACGCGCGGACCGTCCTGCGGCTCGAAGTCGCGCAGCAGCGTGAACGTGAACCAGGGCACGGGCGGGCCCGGTTCGGCGGCCGCCGCGGGCAGCGCAACGGCGAGCACGAGCGTGAGCGCGCGCAGGATTCGCGACATCGTGGTCATGGCGGGATCATGGCATCTTCCCCGGATGACGGTCGCGCGCTCGCGTGCGTCGCAGGGAGCCGAGTGATGGCAGGCAATCCACGCATCCTGGTCGTTGACGACAACCGCGACGCGGCCGAGATGCTGGCCGTCGCGCTCGCGCCGAGCGGCGCCGACCTCCGCCTGGCCGCGTCGGGCCTGGAGGCGCTCGCGACGCTCGAGGTGTTCGCGGCGGACGTCGTGTTCCTCGACATCAGCATGCCCGGCATGGACGGCCACGAGCTCGCGCGACGCATCCGTGCGCGCGAGGACGGCGCGCGACTGCGCCTGATCGCGTTGAGCGGCCTCGGCGACGAAGCGACCCGCCTGCTCTCGCGCGCCGTCGGCATCGACATACACCTCGTGAAGCCGGTGGACCTCGAGCAGATCGAAACCTTGCTGGCGACGCTCTAGGGAACCTGGCGGGTCACCGGGTTCGGTGGCGGGAACTGGACCCAGAAGCCGTCGTCGGCGAGCGCCTGGAGCACGAGTGCGGAATCGGCCTGCGCCAGCTTGCGTTCCGGCGTGAGCGGGAACGCGAGCGTGCGTTCCCAGGGTCCCAGCGCCGCGACCGCGGCCGGCAGCGTCGCGACGTCGGTCGCTGCCGGCACGTAGAGATAGGTCAGCTCGCGCTTGCCGCTGCGGTAGACGACGACGTCCATCCGCCTACCTGAATTCGCTCGGCGGCGCCGGCGCGGTCACCGGCTGCGGCGGATGCTCGCGCAACTGCGCGAGCAGCATGTCGACGGCCTTCTCGATCGACGGGTCCTTGCCCTGCGCGACGAGCTCGGGGCGATCGACCACCTCGACGTCGGGCGCGACGCCTTCGTTCTCGACCGCCCAGCTGCCGTCGGTCGCGAGGAAGCGGAACGTCGCCGCGAGGATCGCGCCGCCGTCGGCGAGCGACGGGTTGCCGGACAGGCCGATCAGGCCGCCCCAGGTGCGCGTGCCGATCAGCGGGCCGAGGTTGAGCTTGCGGAAGTAGTACGGGAACGCGTCGCCGCCCGAGCTCGAGAGGCCGTTGATCAGCATCGCCTTCGGCCCGACGTGCGAGAGCACGGGCGTGGCCTGTGGCGCGAGGCCGCGGCGCTTCCAGTAGTTCAGCGGCTGGCGCGCCACGATCTCGATCATGCGGTCGGGGATGAAGCCGCCGCCGTTGTAGCGGTCGTCGATGATGAGCGCATCCTTGTGCGCGACGGCCGGGAACCACTTGTTGAGCTCGCGGTTGCCCTCGATCGCGGTGTTCGGCACGTGGATGTAGCCGATGCGGCCGCCCGACAGCTCATCGACGAGCGCGCGGCGCGACGCCACCCAGTCGAGGTAGCGCAGGCTGCGCTCGCTCGCGATCGTCTTCACGACCACGTCGCGCGCGCCGTCCGCGGAAGGCTTCGCGTTCACGCGCAGCACGACCACGCGCTCGGCCTTGTTCTCCAGCAGCGCGTAGAAGTTCTTCACCGAATTCGCGGGCACGCCGTCGACCGCGATCACGTACTCGCCCACGCGCACGTCCACGCCGGGCTCGGTGAGCGGCGAGCGGTTCGCGGGATCGAAGCTCTCGCCCGCGAAGATCTTCGCGAGCCGGAAATAACCGGATGCGTCCGCCACGACGTCGGCGCCGATGAAGCCGCCGGGCTTGCGCGGCACGCTCTCGTCCGGCGGCGACTGCACGTAGACGTGGCCGGCATTCGCCTCGCCCGCGACCTCGTGCAGGATGTAGTCAAGGTCGGCGCGCGTCGCGACGTACGGCACGAGCTGCGCATAGCGGTCGCGGATCGCGTCCCAGCGCGCGCGGCCGCCGTGCACGTTCTCGTCGTAGAACCAGTCGCGCAGGATGCGCCACGCGTCGACGAACTCCTGGCGCCACTCGGCGCGCGGGTCGATGCGCAGCTCGAGCTTGTCCATGGCGAGCTTCGACTTCGTCGGATCCTGGCCGGCCTTCGCATCGACGATCGCGAAGTCGTTGCCCTGGCGCACGAGCAGCTTCTGGCCGTCGCCCGACAGCACGTAGCCGGTCACGCCCGGCGCGACGTCGTCGACCTTGTCGCCGCCGAGCGCGAACGTCTTCAGCGCGAGGGGGCCGGCCTGGGGATTGCCGGCGAGGAAGAACACGTTCGTGGCGTTCGCGGCGAGGCCCTGGTAATTGCCGGCCGGCACGTCGAGCGCGACCACGCGCCGCGCGAAGCCGTCGAGGTCGACGCGCAGCGGCGCGTCCGGCTTGCCCGGGTCTTTCGGCGCGGTTTCGCCCGCGGCGCCCGGCTCGTCGATGGTCGGGCGGTTCAGCGCCGGTCCGTCCTTCGCCAGCGTCGCGGCGTAGATGCGCGTCGGGTTCGTGTAGAGGTAGTTGAATTCGTAGCCCGAGAACGTGAGGCCCGAATAGTCGCGGTTGGAGAAGAAGTAGAGCCAGCGGCCCTGCGGGTCGAACACCGGGTTGCCATCGGCGGCGATGTCGTCGGACACGCGCGTATTGCGGCCGTCGGCGAGCGAGTGCATCCAGATGCCGGGCAGGCGCGACGCGTCCGACTTCACGTACGCGATCCAGCGGCTGTCGGGCGACCACGAGAAATCGGTGATGTCCTCGACGCCGGACGAATCGACGTCCGAGATGCGGCCCGAGCCGACGTCGACGTAGCGCAGGCGCACGAGCTTGTCCGCGTACGCAAGCTTGCTCGAATCGGGCGACCACGCCGGCGGATAGCGCCAGATGCCGCCGTCGGTCGTGACGCGGCGCGCGGGCGAGCGGCCGTCGGCGGACTTGACCCAGATCTCGTACTCGCCCGTGGCATCGGAGAGGAACGCGAACCACTTGCCGTCGGGCGACCAGCTCGTGCTGAGCTCGCGCGCGGCGGGCGTCGCCGTCTCGTTGCGCGGCTCGCCGTGCTTCGCGGGGACGGTGAACAGCTCGCCGCGCGCGCCGAACAGCGCGCGCTCGCCGGACGGCGACAGCGCGAACGATTCGACCTGGCCGGCCACCTTCTCGAAGCGCGGCAGGGCCTGCGCGAGATCGGAGCGCACGGTGATCGGCACCTGCTCCGCCTTTTCGCTGCCCGCGTCGTAGCGCCAGATGTACCCGCCCTGCTCGAACACGACGGCATCGGGGCCGCCGGACGGCCACAGCACGTCGTAGTCGCTGAATTGCGTGATCTGCGCGGCGTCGCCGCCGGTCGGCGCGACGCGATAGAGGTTCAACGTGCCGGTGCGGTCGGACGCGAAGTAGATCGCGTCGCCCACCCATGCCGGGTTCATGTCCATGCCGCGGAAGTCGGTGACGCGCGTCGCGCGGTCGTTCGCGGGACCGTCGAAGTCGCCGGCCGGCGCGCCGAAGTCGTACACCCAGACGTCGGGCGCGCGGCCGCCGCGATAGCGCTTCCAGCCGCGCCAGTCGGCGTCGATCGGCGTATACGCGAATTTCGTCCCGTCGGGCGACAGCGAGCCGCCGCCGGTTTCCGGCACGGGCAGCGCGGTTTCCATGCCGCCGTCGACCGGCACGAGGTAGGGTCGCCCGCCACGCTCGTCCCACGGCACGCGGTTCATGCGCACGAGCACGTTCCTGCCGTCCGGCGTCCAGTCGAGCACGCGGTAGTCGGTGCCGCCGCGCACCGGCAACGGACCGACGTCGGTGTACCAGGTGAGCTGGCGCGGCTCGCCGCCCGCGGCCGGCATCACCCACACCTGGCGCGTGCCGGAATACTCGGCCGAGAACGCGATCCAGCGGCCATCGGGCGAGAACTTCGGGTAGAGCTCGGACCCTGCGTGCGCCGTGAGCCGCACGGCGACGCCGCCGGTGCGCGGCACGCGCCAGAGGTCGCCACCGTAGACGAACGCGATGTCGCTGGCCGACACGTCGGGGTAACGCAGCAGGCGCGTGCCTTCGTTGCGTTCGTTGCGATCCTGCGCCGCGACGGGCAGGGCGGCGAGCAGGGCGACGGCGAGCAGGGGGACGATTGGTCGCATGGCGGGCGGACGCTCGGGGAAAGCCCCGAAGGTTACGCGGTTCCTGTCGCGCGCCGGCCCTGCCGGAAGTCGTGTGCGGAAGATGGAAAACGGAAGATGGAAAACGCGGACGGATCTTCCCGCAGGCCCACAGCAGCGCGTCTTCCGTCTCCCGTCTCCCGTCTTCCTCGTTAAGGGACGCGAACGAGCGCCCCCGTATACTCGCGCCCCATGCCTTCTCTGATGCGGCGCACCGGCGCCCTGTTCCTGCGGCTGCGGTTCTTCCTGCCGGCGCTGCTCGTGATGCTGGTCGCCGCGCCGATCCGGCATCCGGCGGTCATCGTGCTGCTGCTGCTGGCGCAACCGCTGTTCCTCGCGGGCGCGGTGTCCGCGCTCGGCTATCTGCTGGAAACCGATTTCGCGACGCTCGCCTTGCGCCGCGGCACGGCGTTCGTCGTGCTGCTCGTCGCGTACGCGGCGTTCGTGACGCTCGCCGTCGGCCTGCCGGCCGTGCGCCTCGCGCAGGCGCCCGATGCGTTGCACGCGGTCTGGCTGTCGGCCGGCATCGTGCTCGCGACGGTCGCGCTGTGGCGCGTGTGGCCCGCATTCGGCCTCGTGTTCCTGTGGGACGACGCGTACCCCGAGCGCGACGAAGGCTCGTGGATCGTCACGGCGGTCGGCCGCTCGCTCGCGTTCGCGCGCCACCTCGCCGCCGAGCGCGACCCGTGGTTCGCGCGCGGGCTGGTGGTTTCGCTCGGCCTGCTGCTGCTGGTGTCGTGCGCACTGAGCCTCGCCGGCCTGTGCGGCCTGCCGCCGAGCGAGTTGCACCTCACCGGCCACGTCCTCTACGCGCTGGTGCTCTGCCCGCTCGTGCACCTGTGGCTCGCGTCGCGCGTCGAGCACCTGCTGCTGGACGCGGCGGCCGACGAAGAGGCGGAAGCCGTGCCCGCGCACGAGGTGCCGCTCGATCCGCTCGTGCTGCAGGCCGCGCCGCCGTTGCCGGGCGGCGGCAGCCGCGATGCGCAGGTGCTCGCGGCCGCGGCGGCGAACCAGGTGGATCTCGCGCTCGCGCTGCTGCGCCAGGGCGCGAGCCCCGACGCGCTGCCGACGGCGGAGGATCGCGACCAGCGCTCGCTCGCGATCATCGCCGCGACCGCGCCGGACCTGCGCCTGCTGCGCGAGCTCATCGCGCGCGGCGCCGACCTCAATCGGGCGGTAGGCGGCCTCACGCCGTTGCTCGCCGCGACGCGCGACAGCTACCTCGGGCGCCCCGACGCCGTGATGACGCTCATCACGAACGGTGCCGATACGCGCGCCGCGGACGGCGAGGGCAACACCGCGCTGCACTACGCGGCGCTTTCGTGCGACGCGGCGGTCGCCGCGATCCTGCTCGACGCGCATGCCGACGCCGATCTGCCGAACCGCGACGGGCTCACCCCGCTCGGCGTCGCGGCGCAGGCCGGCAACGAGCTGCTCGCGCGTTTCCTGCTCGAGCGCGGCGCGAAGTGCGCGCCGGCGCGCGCGCAACCGGCGCTGAGCGCCGCGTGCCACGCGGCCGACGACCTGCCGAAGCTCGTGAAGCTGTTGCTGAAGCATCGCGCCGACGTCGCCGCGCGCGACGCGCTCGGCCGCACGGCGCTGCACGCGGCGGCGTTGAACGGCCACGCCGAGATGGCGGAAGCGCTCATTGCAGCGGGTGCCGACGTCAATGCGCGCGACGCGCACGGCGTGACGCCGCTCATGGACGCCGCGCGTGCGGGCGCGAATCGCGTGCTGCAACGCCTCGTGTTCCGCAAGCCGGATGCCGATGCGCGCGACCCGGCCGGGCGCGACGCATTGCTCATCGCGTGCCAGTCGCGGCGCGCGAACGAGGACACCGTGCGCCTGCTGCTCACGCTCGGCTGCGACGCGACGCGGCGCGCCGCCGACGGGCGCAGCGCGCTCGACCACGCGGTCGCCGGCGGTCGCTGGGGCCTGGTGAAGCTGCTCGACCCGGACTACGCGCTGCCCACCTCGCTGCAGGACGACGGCGCACCGGCCGCCGAAGCGGCCGCGGGCGACGCGACGCCCGATCGCATCGCATTGCTCGGCCATGCGCTGCGCCACGGCCGCCTGACCGTGGCGGAAGAGTTGCTGGCGCTCGCGCCGCCGCTCGCGCCCGAGGAACGTGCGCAGGCGTTGCTCGCCGCGGCCGCCGCGCCGGACGCATCGCTCGCCTGGATGGCCGATCGCCTCGACGCGATCGAGCCGCTGCTGCCCGAAGGAAAGCCCCTGCTCGCGGGCCTGCTCGAAGCGCGGCCGCTGCCGTTCGCGGCCATCCGGGCGCTGCTCGCGCGCGGCACGCCGGCCGGTGGCGCGTTGTTCGTGCCGCTGTTCGAAGCGGCGCACGCCGCGCCGGATGCGCAGCGCGCCGAGTTCGAGTCGCTGGCGCTCGCGCTGCTCGAGCGCGGCGCGGATCCGTTCGCGCGCGATCGCCACGGCCGACATGCGCTGCACGAGGCGGCGTCGCTGCGCGCGCCGCGCCTGTTCGGTACGCTGCTCGCGCGCGGCCTCGACCCGAACGCGGCCGACCAGCGCGGCCGCACGCCGCTGCACGAGCTCGCCGCGCTGCCCGAGGACCAGGCCGTGCCGCTCGCGCAGGCGCTGCTGCTCGCCGGCGCCGATCCCGAGCGCACGGCGGCGGACGGACAGACGCCGCTCGGCGCGGCGCTCGCCGCGGGCCGCGCGCAGCTCGTGCGCTGGCTGTCGTGGGTCGGGCCGTTTCGCCATCCGGGGCGCGCGCTGCGCGCCGACGACCTGCCTGCCGCGGCGATGCAGGGCGACACGACGGCGATCGACAAGCTGCTCGCGCTGGGACTGCCGATCGACGCGCGCGACGCGCAGGGCTGCACGTCGCTGCTGCGCGCCTGCGGCGGCGGGCGCGAGGACCTGGCCGCGATGCTGCTCGCGCGCGGCGCGGACGCCAGCATCGGCGCGGCAACCGGCGCGACCTGCCTGTCGGCCGCGGTGAGCGCGCGCCGCGAGGGCGTCGTCGTGCTGCTGCTCGACCATGGCGTGCCCGTGAACCAGCCGCTGCCCGGCGGCGGCACGCCGCTGATGGTGGCGTCGGCGCTCGGCCTGCCCGGGATCGTGGAGCTGCTGCTCGCGCGCGGCGCGCGCGTGGAGGCGGTGGACGAACCGGGCAACACGGCGCTGCACGCGGCGGCGCAATACTGCTTCCACGGCAACGATGGCGAGCGGGCGCGCGCGCTGCTCAATGCGCTGCTCGCGGCAAAGGCGCCCGTCGATCGTGCCAACGCCGCCGGCCAGACGCCGCTGCTGCTGCTGCTCGGCGCACGCGCGGAAGCGGCGACGCCGTCGCCGCAACGCGCGCTCGGCGAGCTCGTCGGGCTGCTGCTCGCGCGCGGCGCCGATGCCGATGTGCAGGACGCGCGCGGCGTGAGCTGCCTGCACGCCTGCGCGATGCACGGCTTGCTGGAAGTCGCGCGCCTCCTGCTGCGCTCGGGCGCGGATGCATCGCGCCAGGACCGCCTCGGCCGCACGGCGCACGAAGTCGCGCTGATGCTCGGCTACGCGGACGTGGCGGGCGAACTGCGCCGCCATGCCGGGACCGCGCGCCCCGAGCGACCCGTCGCGCCGCGCTAAGATCGCAGCCCCGGTTTCGAGGTGGCGCATGTCCGTCGAGCTTTCCGTCATCGTCCCCTGCTACAACGAGGAGCGCACGATCGGGTCGCTGCTGCGCGCCGTGCGTGCGAGCGGCGTCGAGTCGCTCGAGGTGATCGTGGTCGACGACGCGTCGCGCGACGGCTCCGCGGCCCTGCTGCAGGGCGAGCTGGCGCCGCTCGTCGACCGCTTCGTGCGGCACGAGGTGAACCAGGGCAAGGGTGCCGCGCTGCGCACCGGCATCGCACAGGCCAGCGGCAGGTACGTCGTCATCCAGGACGCCGACCTCGAGTACGACCCGCGCGAATACCCGAAGCTGCTCGCGCCTTTGCGCGAAGGCCACGCGGATGCCGTGTTCGGCTCGCGCTTCCTCACCGGTGAGACGCGCCGCGTGCTGTATTTCTGGCATTACGTCGCGAACCGTTTCCTCACGCTCGCGACGAACGTGTTCTCGAACCTGAACATCTCCGACATGGAGACCTGCTACAAGCTGTTCCGCCGCGAGGTCATCCAGTCGATCCGCATCTCGGAGAACCGCTTCGGCTTCGAGCCGGAAGTCACGCTGAAGCTCGCGCGCATCCCGCGCATCCGCATCTACGAGGTCGGCATCAGTTACCACGGCCGTACCTACGAGGAAGGCAAGAAGATCGGCTGGAAGGACGGCGTACGCGCGCTCTACTGCGTGCTGAAGTACGGCCTGCTGCGCGCGGACTGACCGACGCCGTGCGATGAGCACCGATCCCGCGCGCGTCCTGGAATCGCTGCGCGCGTCGCCGGGCTGGTTCCTGCACCAGCTCGACCTCGCCGGCGAGCGCGCGTTGCTCGTCGCGCTCACGCCGGCGGAGATCCGCGCCGCCGCGTTCCTCGACGAGCGCGTGCTCGGCGGCAACCGCGCCGGCTTCTGGGCGCCGCTGCCGCGCGTGCTCGCGGCGCTCGGCGCCGCGACCGCGGGGCCGCCGCACGCGATCTTCCACATCGGCCACTGCGGCTCGACGCTGCTGTCGCGGTTGCTCGACGGGATTCCCGGCACGCTCGGCCTGCGCGAGCCGTTGCCGTTGCGCACGCTCGCGGCATTGCGCGAAGAGCTGGCCTCACCGCTCGCGCGGCTCGACGCGACGCAGTGGCAGGCGCACTTCGACGCGCTGCTCGCCGCGCTCGCGCGCCGGCCCGCCGGCATCGAGCACGTGGTGGTGAAGGCGACCAGCAGCGCGAACGCGCTGATCGCGCCGTGGCTCGCACACGACGACGCGCGCGCCGTGCTGCTGTCGGTGCGGCTCGTGCCGTATCTCGCGACGATCCTGAAGTCCGCATCCGCGCGCAGCGACGCGCTCACGTTCGCGGCCGCGCGCCTCGGCGCATTGCACGCACTCGTCGGCGACGACGAACTGCGCCTGCCGCCGCTCACGGCGGCCGAGCGCATCGCGCTAGGCTGGATCGCCGAGCTCGCGCGGTTCGATGCGGCGCGCCGCTCGCATGCGGCGCAGGCGCTCGCGCTCGACTTCGACGACTTCCTCGCCTGGCCGGCGCGCTCGCTCGCCGCGGTCGCCGCGCACCTGCGTCTGGCGCACGATGAAGCGACGATCGCGAGCGCGCTCGATCCCGGCGTGCTCGGCAGCTACGCGAAGGCCACCGACCACGCGTACGACGCCGCCGCGCGCGCCGCCGACCTCGCCGAATCGCAGCGCCGCTTCCGCGACGAGATCGACGCCGGCCTGCGTTTCGCGGAACGCACGATCGCACGCTACCCGTCGCTCGCTGCGCTCGGAGCGCTCTTGTCCTAGTTCGCGCGGGCCGCCATCCTCGGGGCATGGAAGAACACGGTTACATCCAGGGCGCGCTGGTATTCCTGCTGGCGGTCGTCGTCGCCGTGCCGCTGTTCGAGCGGCTCAAGCTCGGCGCGGTGCTCGCGTACCTCGTCGCGGGAGCGGTGCTCGGGCCGCACGGCCTCAAGCTCATGCGCGGCGTCGAGGAAGGCTTCGCGATCGCCGAGCTCGGCGTCGTGCTGCTGCTGTTCCTGATCGGGCTCGAGCTCTCGTACGCGCGGCTCTGGCTCATGCGGCGCGCCGTGTTCGGGCTGGGCGCGCTGCAGGTGCTCGCGACGACACTCGCCATCTGGCTGCTCGCCACGCTCGGCTTCGGCCTCGACTGGCGCGCCGGGCTGATCGCCGGCTTCGCGCTCGCGATGTCGTCCACCGCGATCGGCGTGCAACTGTTGTCCGACCGGCGCGAGCTGGGCGACGCACACGGTCGCGCGGCGCTCGCCGTGCTGCTGTTCCAGGACCTCGTCGCGATCCCGGCGATCGCGCTGCTGCCGGTGCTCGCGCACGGCGAGAGCGCGCCGGGCTGGCAGGACGTCGCGCTCGCGGTCGGCAAGGTGGTGCTCGCGGTCGCGGTCGTCGTCGCGGGCAGCCGCTATCTCCTACGGCCGCTGTTCCGCATCGTGGCGCGCACCACGAGCGTCGAGGCGTTCACGGCGATGACGCTGCTCGTCGCGCTCGGCACGGCGTGGACGACGTCGCTCGCGGGCGTTTCCATGGCGTTCGGCGCGTTCCTCGCGGGCGTGCTGCTCGCCGATTCCGAATATCGCCATGAGATCGAAGCGAATATCGAGCCGTTCAAGGGCTTGCTGCTGGGCCTGTTCTTCGTGACGGTCGGCGTGTCGGTCGACTGGTTCCTGGTCTCGCAGCACCTGGTGCGCGTGGTGCTCGGCGTGGTGATCCTGCTCGCGGTGAAGTTCGCGCTGCTCTACCTGCTCGGCCGCTCGGCCGGCCGGCTCGACCGTCCGGGTGCGCTGCGGCTCGCGGCGCTGTTGTCGCAAGGCGGCGAGTTCGCGTTCCTGCTGCTCACGATCGCGTACCGCGAGCAGCTGCTGCCGGGCGCCGATCGCGACCAGATCACGGCGGTCGTGGTGCTCTCGATGGCGCTCACGCCGCTCATCGTGCTCGCCATCGACCGATTGGTCGCGCGCCAGGCGCGCGCCCCGAAGCGGCCGTTCGACGATCCGAGCGGCGCCGAGGCGCCGCGCGTGATCATCGCGGGCTTCGGCCGCGTCGGGCAGATCGTCGCGCGCCTGCTGACCGCGCACCGCATCCCGTTCACCGCGCTCGAGCAGAGCGTCGACCAGGTCGAGCTGTCGCGCCGGTTCGGAAACCTGATCTATTACGGCGATCCGACGCGACCGGAGCTGCTGCGCGCGGCGCGCGCCGATCGCGCCGAGATCTTCGTGGTCGCGACCGACGACCCGGAAGCGAACGTGCGCACCGCGCGGCTCGTGAAGCGCCAGTTCCCGCACCTCAAGGTGTATGCGCGCGCGCGCAACCGCCAGCACGCGTTCCGGCTGATGGACCTGCAGCTCGACGCCGTCGTGCGCGAGACGCTGCACTCCAGCCTCGAGCTCGCGCGCCATGTGCTCGTCGGGCTCGGGCTGCCGCCCGAACAGGCGGCCGAGCGCGTCGAGCGCTTCCGTCGCCACGACGAGCGCATGCTCGATGCGCAGCACGCGGTCTACGACGACGAGACGAAGCTCGTGCAGAGCGCGAAGGAAGCGATGACCGAGCTCGAGCAGCTGTTCGAGGCGGATTTGCGCGACGACGCGCTCGTGGCGTCGGCGAAGCGCGAGGCGGCGCGCGAAACGTGATCGATTCGCTTCCGCCGACTGCTTTCGCCGTTCGTCGTCTGGGTCTGAGTCTGAGTGCGACTACACCGTCCCGTCTTTGCACGCCGCGGCGTCCGAGCTTGCGCACTCGGACCCAGACTCGGACAACGAGGCGCGTGAACGCTCGTTGAGTGCGATGCGGGCGGGGTACGACGTTACTTGCCCCGCGGCTTCGCGCGCGCGGTCGGCACGGCATTCCACGGGTCGTCCGGCCAGGGGTGGCGCGGATAGCGGCCCTTGAGCTCCTTCTTCACCTCGGGATAAGTGCGGTCCCAGAAGCCGCGCAGGTCCTGCGTGACCTGGATCGGGCGCTGCCCGGGCGACAGCAGCTCGAGCGTGACGGGCACGCGGCCGTTCGCGACGCGCGGCGTGTCGGCGAGCCCGAACAATTCCTGCAGCTTCACGGCGAGCACGGGCGGCGCGCCCGGTCGGTACTCGAGCTTGCGCGTGTTGCCGCTGGGCACGCGCAGCTCGGTCGGTGCGAGCTGCTCGAGCGCCGTGCGCTGGCGGTGGTCGAGCGCTTCGCGCAACGCATTGCCGAGCAGCTCGGCATCGACCTGCGACGCGCGCGCACAGCCGACGAGGCGCGGCTCCAGCCATTGCTCCATCGTCGCCGCGAGCGCGTCGTCCGAGATGTCGGGCAGGCCGAGCTCGGGCGCCCATGCGCGCAGCGAAAGCACGCGCGCCTGCCACTGGCGCAGGTTTTCGCTCCACGGCAGCGCGGCGACGCCGAGCGTCGCGAGCCCTTCGCGCAACCGGCGCGCGGTGTCGGCGTCGCGCGGCACGGCGCGCGTGCTGCGCGCCAGCTGTATCGCATCGAATCGCTCGACGGCGGCCGCCTCGACCGCGCGCGTGTCCGCGTTCCACGCGAGCTGCGTCTCCGCGACGAAGCGCTGCGGGAACGTCGCGCGCAACCACGCCTCGTCGACGGGCGCCGCACGCAGGATGGTGCTGTCGCGCTCGTCGAAGCGCAGCTCGGCGATCACCAGCCAGCGCGCGCCGCGCAGGCGCGAGCGGTCGTCGAGGTGCGCGCCGCGGCCGTTCGCGAGCTGGTAGCGGCGTCCGTCGTCGGACGCAACGCGGGCGATGCGTTCGCCGAACGCGTGCGCGAGCACCTCGCCCGTCGCGTGCGTGGGATCGGCGCCGTCGCGTGCACGGACCAGGCGGCGAAGTTGCTGTGCCGCCCTGTCGACCTGCGCCAGCGCGTCGCGGTCGGCATCGGGCGGAGCGCGTCGCTCGCGATACCGTCGCAACGCGTCCACGCGTCTGATTTCGTCGTCGTCGCGGCGCGCTTCGCCGCGCAGCACGTCGCGGCCCTCGAGCAGCGCGGCGAGGTCGCACGCGATGCCCGATTCGTCGTCGCGCACGCGCACGATGGCGTTCGCGAAGCGCGGATGCGTCGGCAGCGCGGCGATCCTGCGGCCGTGCGCGGTGATGCGACCCTCTGCGTCGATCGCACCCATCGCGCGCAGCTGCGCGCGCGCTTCGGCGAGCGCCGCGGGCGGCGGCGCATCGAGCCAGCGCAATTCGTTCGCGCCCCACACCGCGAGCTCCAGCGCGAGCGGCATGAGCTCGACCTGGCGCAGCTCGGGCACGATCGCCGCTTCGAGACGGCGACTCTGCGGCCAGAGTCGATACGCCTTGCCCGGCGCCGTGCGTCCCGCGCGACCCGCGCGCTGCGTCGCGGACGATTGCGGGATGTAGACGGTCTCCAGCCGCGACAGCCCGGAACCCGGATCGAGCATCGGCGTGCGCGCGAGGCCGGTGTCAACGACGGCGCGCACGGCGGGCAGCGTGACGCTGGATTCCGCGACGTTCGTCGCGAGCACGACGCGGCGCGTGCCGGCCGGCGGCGGCGCGAGCGCCGCGGCCTGTGCCGACATGTCCAGCTCGCCGTGCAACGTTGTCGTGGTGACGTTCGCGGGCAGGTCGGCCGCCGCGAGCACGCGCGCGAGCCCATCGATCTCGCGCTTGCCGGGCAGGAACACGAGCACGTCGCTGTCGGTTTCCGCGAGCGCAGCCTGCACGGCGCGGCGCGCGTGCATCCGCCAGTCTTCCGGCGCGCGCTCGGCGAAGTACTGCACGTCCACCGGGAAGCTGCGGCCCGGGCTCGTGATGCGCGGCGCGTCGAGGTGGCGCGCGATGCGCTCGCCGTCCAGCGTCGCGGACATCACGAGCAGGCGCAGCTCGGGTCGCAGCTGCGCCTGCGTCTCCAGCGCGAGCGCGAGGCCGAGGTCGGCGTGCAGGTTGCGCTCGTGGTATTCGTCGAACACGAGCGCACCGACGCCCTCGAGCGACGCGTCGTCCTGCAGCAGGCGCGTGAGGATCGCTTCGGTCACCACCTCGACGCGCGTGCGCGCGGAGACGCGCGACTCGAAGCGCATGCGATAGCCGACCGTGTCGCCGGCGTCCTCGCCGAGCGTTTTCGCCATGAACGTGGCCGCCGCGCGCGCCGCGAGGCGGCGCGGCTCCAGCATGACGATCTTCCCTTCCAGCCACGGCGCATCGAGCAGCGCGAGCGGCACCTGCGTCGTCTTGCCGGCGCCCGGCGGCGCCTCGAGCACGAGCCGCGGCACGCGCGCGAGCGACGCCACGATTTCGGGCAGCAACGGCGTGATCGGCAGCTCGGGCAGGGCGCGCATGGGGGCGCCATCAGACCGCATGCGGCGCGGTGCGGCAAGCGCAGGAACGAAAAGCCCCGCCAGGGCGGGGCTTTCGTGGTGGCGAGATCCCTCGCTACGCTCGGGATGACGCCTGCGGCGTCACTTGCCCATCGTCGCAATAAGCGCGTTCGCCTCGCCCGCGAGCTGCGTCGGATCGAAACCGAAGCGCGACTTCACTTCGGCGGCCGTGAGGCCACGCCCTGCGGCGGCCTGGAGCAGCTGCGCCGTCATGCCTTCGGGCGCCGTGAGCGACTCGGCCGCTTTGTCCGACGACGACGGGCCCGTGCCGTCCTGCACGAACTTGCGGCTCGCGGAGCGGAAGCCGCGAACCGGGTAGTACGTCACGCCGGAACGGCCGCAATTGCCCGGCGCGCAGATCTCCATCACGCCGTCGAACTGCGAGGTGCCGACCGTCACGTAGTAGGTCCAGAACGACGTGCTGGAGTCCTTCACCGTAATGATGTGCGTGTGCGCCGGCGGCGCCGTCGGGCTGGTCGGGCTGTACGTGGTCGCGGCGTCGTGCGCGCTGCGCGCCGCCGTCGTGCAGCGGCCGTCGAGCGACGTCGTCGGGCGGCAACCCTGCGCCTGGTCGGGGTTGGTACTGGTCGCGATCGTGTCGAACACGACCACTTCGCCGAAGTACGGGAACGACCGGTTGTCCTGGTTCGGGTTGTTGTAGAGGTCGACGACAATCTGCCACTCGCCGAGCATCTTCTCGGTGTTCGCGTCGATGCCGCCCGTGCGCGTGAGGTAGTAGTCGAAGCGCTGCAGCGGAATCGTGCGGCCGCCCCAGGTGAGCGTCGCCGTCGTCTCCGTCGCCCAGTTCAGCGAGATCGGTCCGCCGGAACCGAGGTTAGCGATCGGGGCGCGGTACGCGCAGCCGATGCACTGGCCGTTGCTGAAGCTGTCGAGCACGCCGTTGAACACGGCGTTGCCGGAAAGCAGGCCCTGCGACGACACCCAGGTCGAGCGGCCCTGCGTGTCGTAGACGTAGCCGATCAGGAAGACGTAGTTGTCCTGGATCTCGATCGACAGGCCGGAGCCGGATTCGGCCGGGTTCCAGTAGTAGCCCGACTCGGGCGTGAACGCGAACGCGGAAGTCGAGCCGAGCGCGAGCACGAGGCCGGCGGCGAGAGCCTTGATGCGACGGGTCATGGACGTTTCCCTTCTGGTCTGGCGCGCAGCGTGCGGTCGCGGCGCTGAATAGCGCCCGAACGGGACCCTATAATCGCGCGCCTCCCACGAGTTGCAACGCATGAGCCTCGACCTCGTTGACATCGGCGCCAACCTGACGCACGAGTCGTTCCGCCACGACCTCGACGCCGTGCTCGACCGCGCGCGCGCGGCCGGCGTCGCGCAGATGGTGGTGACGGGCGCGAGCGCGCAGGGTGCACAGGACGCAGTCGCGCTGGCGCACCGCCATCCCGGTTTCCTGTACGCGACGGCCGGCGTGCATCCGCACCATGCGGCGGAATACACGGCCGAGACCGACGCGTTGCTGCGCACGCTGGTCGCCGATCCGGCCGTGCGCGCCGCCGGCGAGACCGGGCTCGACTACTACCGCGACATCGCGCCGCGCGCGGCGCAGCTGTTCGCGTTCGAGCGCCAGGTCGAGATCGCAATCGATGCCGGCAAGCCGTTGTTCCTGCACGAGCGCGAAGCGGACGCGGATTTCCTCGCCGTGCTGAAACCCGTGCGCGACCGGCTCGGGCCGTGCGTGCTCCACTGCTTCACGGGCGAGCGCAAGCACCTGTTCGCGTGCCTGGACCTGGATCTCCACATCGGCATCACCGGCTGGATCTGCGACGAGCGCCGCGGCGCGCACCTGCGCGAGCTCGTGCGCGAGATCCCCGCGAACCGGCTGATGATCGAAACCGATGCGCCGTACCTGCTGCCGCGCAACCTGCCGCAGAAGCCGAGCCACCGCCGCAACGAGCCGATGTTCCTGCCGCACATCGCCGCGGAAATCGCGCGCGATCGCGGCGAGACGATCGAAGCGCTCGCCGCGCACACGAGCGCGACGGCGCGAGCGTTCTTCGGCTTTCCGGCGGGCTAGAACCGTTGGGTGTATCCCGCGTACCAGAAGCGCCCGGGAACCTCGTATTCCGGATCGAAGTTGCCGTCCGACACCGAAAACGACACTGGCGGCTCGCGGTCCGCGATGTTGCGCACGCCGAGCACGACGCGTCCGGACCATGGCGTGTCCCACGCTGTCTGCAAGTCGACGTACCAGGTGGCGGGCATGCGCCGGTAGCGTGACGCGAACTGTGGCGCCGTGGCGCCGTTGCACCGCCCGGGGTCCAGCGTCGCGAGGACGGAACACGACTCGTCGAGCGCGGAAACGTAGCGCGCGGATGCCGTCGCAGAGAGCGCATCGCGACGCCAATCGAGCGACAGTCGCGAGCGAACTCGGTGGAATGCCGCTCCGCGATTGAAGTAGTTGCCGACCAGATTCCCGCTCGCTGTTCGACTGCAGTACTTGCCGCCCGCGCGCAGCACGACTTCGCCGAGGCACGCGCCGAGCGGCGCCTGGCCCGCATCGCCGACGTAGGCGAGGTAGCTCGTCTCCCAACGCAGGTGGAAGCTGCCGAGGCGCGTTGCCCAACCCTGGCGGAGCAGGAAGTCGTAGCTTTCGCTTTCTGTGTCGCCGTCGTTCGACCAGCCGACGAGCAACGTGTCGACGTCGCCGCTTCGCATGCGCGTGATGTGGCCGCACGCATCGAGGTCGGCCTGGACATAGCAGCCGTCCACCAGCGACTGCGCCGATCGGAAGCGGATTTCGTCGAGCACGGTAATGCGATACCAGTCGATTCCGATCTCGAAGCCGCTGGCCGCGGGCGCCCAGTGCACGCCGACATGTCGCGTGATGGCGGTTTCGACGTCGAGCCGCGGATTGCCGCCCACGGTCCAGGCCGGATTGTCGTAGGGAAAGTACGAGTACGGGGCGACGGGGGCGATGCCGCCGATGCCGGCGCGGCAACGCGCGACGACGCCGGGAGGCGAATCGACCGAGGCGTCGCAGGGGTCGAACAGCGTCGGAAACGTGTTGCGCTGGCCTTCGAACAGTTGCGCGATGGACGGTTCGGCGGCGTTGCGCGACCAGTCGCCGCTGACCCGCCATGCGGCGAACGGTTGCCAGAGCAAGCTGACGGCGGGCGCGTCGAACGATTCGTCGGGCCGACGACGCGGCAGCACCGGTGCATCGTCGTAGAACGCGGCCGATGGCTCCCCGCGACGCTCGAAGTGCGAGTGACGAAGGGAAAGCGAGAGCACCAGCGCTTCGGCGAACGGTCGCTGCGCGAGTACGGGAATCTTCGCGCCCAGGACCAGGTCCGAGGCCGTCGTCGACCCACGCAGGCCGACAGGCCCGTTGGTGATGGTCGACGCGGCGCCGGCGACCCCGTCCGCGGCAGCGAGTGCATCGGGCGTTTCGATCGCCGTGACGCGCCGGTGGTCCAGTCCGCCGTGGAGCGTGATCGGTCCAGCGGGTCCAGCGAACGCGCCCGCGAGCGTCGCGCTCGCTTCGTCGCGCACCTGACGGGCCGAAGACTGCAGGACGACGCCGGCGTAGTCGGCCATTGCGCGCGTGAACGCATCGGGACCCGAAAACACGTCGATCGGCACGCAGCCGGGAATGGGTCGGGCGGGCGTGCCACACGTGGGCGTGCCGGACGCATCGCGGAACGAGGGCCCGAGTCCCGCTGCGAGCTGCGCGCTGCCGAATTGCCCGCGTGCTTCGTCATGGGACGCGATCGTGTCGTGCGTCCACGCGAGGTCCCATTCAACGACGCGCGCAGCCAGTTCGAACGAGCCATCGAGCGCCGCCGACGCGCGCAGCGTGTCGACGTCCTGCGCGAAGGTGCGCGGCGCGATCGTGTTGCGGTACTGGAAGCGTTGCAGTTCGACGCCGAACGGGTTGAAGACGTTGTCGGCGGCGATGCGTGGCTCACCCGCTATCCCGAAGAACGCGATCGGCAGTGGCGCCAGTCGCTGTTGCGAGAGCCGTTCGGTCCAGGTGATGTCGAACGACGCCCGCACGTCGCTCGCCATCGTGCGCGTGGCATGCGCGAACACGCTGCTTCGCTCCGAAGGCGTCTGCAGGTACGACTCCGCGACGAAGTTGTAGCCGTCGCTCGCGGGATCGAAGGGCCGGAAATCCGTCGGCGACGTACCGGGCCGACCCGCGATGAGCGTCACGGTGGGTGCGCCGAAGCCAGGCACGAGCGTGAATCGGCCGAACGGCGTGGTCGACGAGGCGCCCGCGCGCACGTCGTTGGCAGGAAAGCCGAACAGTGGAACCTCCGAAATCGCGCGATCCGCGGCGTCGACCGGTCGCGACTCGTCGTGCGACACGCCGAAGACGACGGAGCTCCTGTCGTCGCCGCTGCCGAGCAACAGGTCTGCGCCGTTCGTTGCGCCGTCACCTTGCGCAAAGGCCCCGTATCGGGCGCTTGCGGTCGCGCCCCGGAAGCCGCGGCGCGTCACGACGTCGATCACGCCCGCCACCGCGCCTTCGCCCATGCGCGCTGCGGTCGGTGCATGGTCGATCTCGATCCGCTCGATGTCCGACCACGGGATCGCCGACAGGTCGACCGCGCCGTCGCGACCGGCGGGCCAGCGCCGTCCGTCGACCCGGACCTGCGTGTAGCGAGGGCCGAGCTGGCGCAGATCGACCAGCTCGCGGCCGTCGCCGCCGCCGTTGGCCAGCGCGTTCTCGGCGACGCTCGCTGCGGGCAGGCGCTGCAGGAAATCCGCGAGGCGCGTGTAGCCCGAGCGTTCCAGCTCGGCGCGCGTGTAGACGACGACATGGCCGCCCTGCGCCACATCGCGCGCCGCCACAGTTGCCGCGAGCGCGCAGTGCAACGCCAGTACCAGCGCGCGAACGTGCATGGCGACGGATCCTGCGTGCTGGCTCCCGTACGCGCCGGCGATCCGGCGCGTATGGTCAGGACGGGTGCGCGCGTGGAATCGTCGCGCGCCGCATCACGATCAGGCTGCCTTGTCCTTCTTGCCGAACATCTTGCGGCCGAGCGCCGCGAGGCCGGCGATGATGAAGATGATGAACTTCTTGCCGGCGATCAGCAGCGCGCCGAGCTTCGCGAACAGGCCGGCCTTCGCGGCGACGGCACCGCCGACGAGCGCGGCGAGGCCGTAGCCGGCGAGCTTGTCGGTGCTCTCGTTGAAGTCGGCGTAGCGGCGGCCGGCATCGAACTCGGTCATCGCGAGCACGTCCTGCATGTCCTTCTCGACCTGCGGCAGCGCGTCCATGTTCGCCACGGCGTTGAGGCTGAGGTAGCCCTCGCGGCCGAGCACGCGGATGTCGTAGTTCAGCGTGTCGTTGTCGCCGAACTTCAGGTGCTTCGCCCAGTAGATCTTCTTCGCGGTCGAGTCGTAGTGCGGCTTCTGCGCCCAGCCGACGAGGTCGACGCGGCCGTAGCCGGCCTTCTCGCGCGCGTCGTTGTTGTCGCGCGTCGCTTCCTGCATGTCCGACATGATCTCGTCGTAGTCGACGTCGGATGCTTCCTCGTCGGAAATGTGGCCGTCGTCGCTGTAGGTGATCACGACCGCCCACGACGCTTCGTCGGCCAGCGACACCGAGGTCGGCACGAGCATGCCGATCGCGTCCGAGCCGGGCGGGTTGCCCCAGAGCTCGGTCAGCACCTTCTCGGCGTCGGCCGAGCCGAGATAGCGGAACGCCGGCGTGAGGCGCAGCGTGGCGCCCGCTTCGGAAATCGCGATGTCGCCGGTGCGGAACTGCAGCTTGTCGATGAACTTCGCGACCTCGTCGTCCTGCGCGGACGTGGCGGTCGTGACGAGCAGCGCGGCGGTGAAGCAGATCGAACGGATCATGGAGCCCCCGAAAGGTTGGTGTTGCATCACCCGAAAACCCGCTCGCCCTCCCCGACGAACGGAAAAACCGCAACGCTTCAGCTGCGCAGCCCGACGCCCTTCTCGAGCAGGCGCAGCGAGATCGCGCCGAGCACGACGATGGCGCCGATCATCACGGCGTAGGCCGTCACGAGGCTCACGTCGCTGATGCCGAGCAGTCCGTAGCGGAACGCGTTGACCATGTAGAGGATCGGGTTCGCCTCGGACACGCTGCGCCAGAACGGCGGCAGCAGCTCGACCGAATAGAACACGCCGCCGAGGTAGGTCAGCGGCGTCAGGATGAACGTGGGCACGATCGCGATGTCGTCGAACTTCTTCGCGTAAACGGCGTTGATGAAGCCGGCCAGCGCGAACACGGCCGCGCTGAGCACGAACGTCGACAGCGTCACCCAGACGTGGTGGAACTGGATGTGCGTGAAGCAGAACGAGATCGCGAGCACGATCGCGCCCACCATCAGGCCGCGCGCGAGCGCGCCGAGCACGTAGCCGGTGAGGATCACCCAGCTCGGCATCGGCGAGACCAGCATCTCCTCGACGTAGCGGCCGAACTTCGATCCGAAGAACGAGCTCACGATGTTGCCGTAGCTGTTCTGGATCACGCTCATCATGATCAGGCCGGGCACGATGTAGTCGATGTACGCGAAGCCGTGCATCTGTCCGATGCGCGAGCCGACCAGGTTGCCGAAGATCACGAAGTAGAGCGTCATCGTGATCGCGGGCGGCACGAGCGTCTGGCCCCAGATGCGCAGGATGCGGTTGAGCTCGCGCCGCAGGATGGTGCCGAGCGCGACGAGCTGCAGGGAGAAATTCATGCCGCGCCCGCCTTCGGCGCCTGCGCGCCGTCCACGAGCCGCACAAAGAGCTCTTCGAGCCGGTTCGCCTTGTTGCGCATCGACGTGACCACGATGCCCGACTGCGTCAGCGTCGCGAACACGGAATTGAGGTCGTGCCCGCGCGACATCTCCACTTCGATCTGCTGGTCGTCGACGCGCGTGATCCGCACGCCGTCGACCGACGGCGCCGCGACCATGGGCGCAGCGAGGTCCAGCACGAACGTCTCGACGTCGAGCTGCGCGATGAGGCGCTTCGTCGTGGTGTTCTCGATGATCGTGCCCTTGTCGATGATCGCCACGTTGCGGCAGAGCTGCTCCGCCTCCTCGAGGTAATGCGTGGTGAGGATCACCGTGGTGCCGGCGCGGTTGATCGCGCTGATGAACTTCCACATCGAGCGGCGGATCTCGATGTCGACGCCGGCGGTCGGTTCGTCGAGGATCAGCAGCCTCGGCTCGTGCACCATGGCGCGCGCGATCATCAGGCGACGCTTCATGCCGCCCGACAGCGTGCGCGACGGCACCTGCGCCTTGTCCCAGATCTGCAGCTCCTTGAGGTACTTCTCGGCGCGTTCGCGCGCGACCGCGCGCGGGATGCCGTAGAAGCCGGCCTGGTTCACGACGATGTCGAAGGGCTTCTCGAACTGGTTGAAGTTCAGCTCCTGCGGTACCAGCCCCATCAGCGACAGCGCCGTGCCGCGCTCGCGCGCAAGGTCGTGCCCGAAGATGCGCACGGCGCCGGCGCTCGGGTTCACGAGCGAGCTCACGATGCCGATCAGGGTCGACTTGCCGGCGCCGTTCGGCCCGAGCAGGGCGAAGAAGTCGCCCGGCTGGACGGCGAGGGAGACGCCGCGCAGCGCCTTCACGCCGTTGGCATAGGTCTTCTGGAGGTCGGCGACCTCGAGCGCGGCGACGGTCATTCGGGGGAGGTTGGCGTAGCGGTGGGGTAGTATAGCGGCCCGATTTTTCGCCGCTTTCCCCCGTGTCGGAACATTTCAACCTGCGCCTGGTGCGCTCGTACATGCTGGCCCCCACGGTGCGCCACATGGCGTTCGCGCGCGCCGACGGCGCGCCGTTCGCGTTCACCCCGGGCCAGTTCCTCCAGATCCACTTCGGCTGGCAGGGCAAGCAGCTCCGACGCAGCTATTCCGTGGCCACCGTGCCGGGCGACCCGGCGAACCCCGAGCAGCTGATCGAGCTGGCCGTGAGCTACGTCGAGGGCGGCGCGGCGACCGAGCTGCTGTCCAGCCTGCAGCCCGGCGGCGAGATCGCCGCGAGCGGCCCGTACGGGCGCTTCTGCCTGCACGACGACGACGCGAACGCCCGTTACCTGCTGATCGCGACCGGCACGGGCGTCACGCCGTACCGCGCCATGCTGCCCACGCTGGAGCGCGTGATCGCGCAGCGCCCGTGCGAGGTGGTGCTGCTGTTCGGCGCGCGCACGCCGCAGGAGCTGCTGTACGGGGAGGAGTTCGCCGCGTTCGCCGAGCGCGTGCCGGGCTTCCGCTTCGTTGCGTGCCTGTCGCGCGAGCAACGCGCGCAGCCGCGCGGCGACGATCGTCACGGGCGCGTCACGAGCGTGCTGCCGGAATTCGCACCCGACGCCGCGCGCGACGTGGCCTACCTCTGCGGCAATCCCGAAATGGTCGACGCGTGCTTCGCGCTGCTCAAGGATGCGGGCCTGCCGATCCCGCACATCCGCCGCGAGAAATACGTCTCGCCGCCGGATCCGAAGGCGCGCGTGCTGGCGATGGCGCCCGGGGAAGGTTGAACGTGAAGCGCCTGATGTTGCTGGCCGGGTTGTGCATCGCAGGCGCGGCTTCCGCGCAATCGCCCGTACTCGCCGTGATCAAGTTCCAGGACGAATCCGGCGCGCTGCCGTTCCAGGGCGGCGCGGGGCGCGTGCTCACCAACATGCTCACGACCGAGCTCGCGGCGCGGCCCGCGTTCACCGTGGTCGAGCGGCAGAAGCTGCGCGACGTGCTGGAAGAGCAGGCGTTGTCGGAGTCCGGCCGCCTCAGCGAAGGGGACAACGCGAAGCTCGGCCAGCTGCTCGGCGCGGACTACCTCGTCACGGGTACCGTCACGGCGTTCGAGGAGAACATCGAGACGAAGGTCACGGGCGGCGGCTTGTTCCGCCGCGGCAAGGTGGAGGCGGTGTCGCAGGGCGGTTACCTCGCCGTCGACCTGCGCGTGATCGACGCGCACGACGGACGCATTGCGTACGCGCGCACGGTGGAAGGTTTCACCGAGAAGAAGGTCGAGTCGATGACGCTGGAAGGCGGCAGCTTCGGCTCGATCGGCAACGGCCCCGACGCGCGCGCCACGCGCGCCGCGGTGATCGAGATCATCGATTTCCTCGAGTGCGCGGTCGTGACGCGCGAAGCAGCGTGCCTCGCCGAATACGCCGCGCGCGACGCGCGACGCCTCGAGGAAACGCGCAAGGCCGCGACGGTGCGCTGAGCTCAGCGCATCGAGTCCATCATCGGCGCGTAGCCCGGCGGGATCTCGAACCGCGATTCGTCGAGCGCGCCGGTTTCGATGCGCGCCGTCGCGCGTCCGGTTTCCCTGCCCCCGTCGTAGCAGCGGCGCTCCAGCACGATGCCCCTGTCGGGGCGCGGTGAGCTCGTGCCGAAGCGCTCGGTGAGCGCGGAAAACGCCTGACCGTAGCGCACCAGGTCGCGCATGGCCGCGGCCAGCCCGCGCGCATCGCGCTCGCCGATGCCGAGCGCGGCCGGCGCCGCCTCGCAGCGCCAGTCGGTGAGCGTCTCGCCCGCGCGGAACTCGAACACCCTGCACGTGCGTCCACCGACCGTGTCGCTGCCTGCTTCGCGTTCCACGCCGGCCGGCCCGGCAAGCGACTTGCGCGCTTCCTCGAGCTGCGCCTGCGCCTCGCCGACGTCGACGCCGGCGCGTTCGAGCATCTTCGGATCCATGCTGGCGAGCATCTGCTGCTGGTTCGCCATGATCTGGTCGACGTCGCCGGACATCATCTGCGCCATGTTCGGCATTTTCGGGCACGCCATGCCCTGCTTCTCCATCTGCGCACACGCTTCGTCCATCTGCGCCTGCGCCTTCTGCATTTCCTTGTCCATCGAGCGCACGGTGGCGGACGACACGTCGGACTGGAAGTCGGCCGCGTCGCGGTCGGTTTCCATCAGGAATTGCGTCCGGTTGTCATGATCGAGGTACACCATGGTCTGCTCGACCACGTCGTAGATCGCGGACTGGTGCGAGCCCTGCATCGGCCGCATCTCGATGCGCACGCGCGCCCCGCTCACCTCGAGGCCGGCCGGCTCGGGCAGGCACTCGCGGCCGGCGGTGTCGTAGCCGATCGTCGCATCGGCGCGCGCGACGTCGGGCAGTGCGAGGCAAAAAACGAGCAGCGCGAAGCGCATGGCCATCTCCGGGGTCGATGCGGCACCATCGTAGCGGCGCACCTCACGATTCGAGCATGACAGCCGTCACTACAGCCGACGGGTGTGTTGCCGTTAACGTGCGCACGCACCGACAGGAGCCCGTGGATGAGAATCTGGATGCTGCTTCCGTTGCTCGTGGTCGCGGCATTCGCCGCGCCGGCGCAGGCCGAAGGCCCGCGCCTCGGCTCGCTCGAGTTCGAGCCCTGCACGCTCGCCGCCGAGCTGCAGGCCGCCACCGTCGATGCGCGATGCACGACGCTGGAAGTGCCGGAGAACCGCGCCGCGCCCGATGGCCGCAGGATCAAGCTCGCGATCGCCTGGGTGGCGAGCGAGGCGAAGCAGGCCGAGCCCGATCCCGTGTTCATGATCGCCGGCGGCCCGGGCCAGGGCGCGCGCGAGTCGTACCCGACCGCGCAACGCGCGTTCCGCGAGGTGCTGCGCAAGCGCAACGTGATCCTCGTCGACCAGCGCGGCACCGGCGATTCGCACGCGCTGAGCTGTCGCGACGAAACCGGCGCGAACGTGTTCGGCGAGGCGCAGGACTTCAGCCCGGAAGGGTTCGCGCGCTTCGCGCGCGACTGCCTGGCGAAGCTCGATGCCGACCCGCGCTACTACACGACGAGCGACGGCGTGGCCGACCTTGAGGCGGTGCGCGAGGCGCTCGGCGTGGAGCAGATCGACCTGCTCGGCATCTCGTACGGCACGCGCGTGGCGCAGGAATACCTGCGCCGCTATCCGGCGCACACGCGCGCCGTCGTGCTGGACGGCGTGGTGCCGCCCGATCTCGCGCTCGGCTCCGAGCATGCACGCAACCTGGAAAGCTCGCTCGACCTGCAGTTCGCGCGCTGCGCGAAGGACCCGGCGTGCGCGAAGGCGTTCGGCTCGCCGCGCGAGTCGCTGTCGGCGTTGCTCGCGAAGCTGCGCGAAGCGCCGATGCCCGTTCGCTACCACGACCCCCTGACCAATGAAGTGCGCGAAGCGCCGCTGACGGCCGACGCCGTCGCCGGGGTCGTGCGCCTGTTCGCGTACGCGCCGAACGTTGCGGGCATGCTGCCGCTCGCGCTGCACGAGGCGCAGACCGGCAATCCCGAGCCGCTGATGGCGCAGGCGCAGATGCTGCAGAGCCTGATCGGCGAATCGATCATGCATGGCATGCAGCTTTCGGTGATCTGCGCCGAGGACGTCGACCTGCTGAAACCGGATCCGGCCGACGCCGGCAGCCTGCTCGGCAACCAGCTCATCGAGATGACGCAGGTGCAGTGCAAGGAATGGCCGGCCGGCACGCGCCCGAAGGATTTCCACGATCCCGTCACGAGCGACAAGCCCGTGCTGCTGTTCTCGGGCGAGTTCGATCCGGTGACGCCGCCGAAATACGGCGACCGCGTGGTGAAGACGCTCGCGAACGGCCGCCACCTCGTGGCGCGCGGCCAGGGCCACAACGTGACGCCGCTCGGCTGCATCCCGAAGCTGGTCGGCACGTTCTTCGAGACGGCCGACGCGAAGGCGCTGGACGCGAAATGCATGGAACAGTTCGGCTACGCGCCGATGTTCACCGGCTACTGGGGGACGGAACCATGACCGCGACACGCGACCGGAACCTCGGCGGGCGCGCGTCTGCCGAGCCGTCTTTCGCCCTGGCATCGGCAGCTGCGTCCACTCCGGAGTCGAAGCGATGATCACTGTCGAGAACCTCCACAAGACGTTCGCGTCGAAGAAGGGCCCGGTGAAGGCCGTGGACGGCGTGAGCTTCACCGCCGCCGACGGACAGATCACCGGCCTGCTCGGCCCGAACGGTGCCGGCAAGACCACGACCATGCGCATGCTCTACACGCTGATGCGCCCCGACCAGGGCCGCATCGTCGTCGACGGCCTCGATCCGCAGCAGCAGCCCGACCCCGTCCGGCGCAGCCTGGGCGTGCTGCCCGATGCGCGCGGCGTCTACAAGCGGCTCACGGCGCGCGAGAACATCGCGTACTTCGGCAAGCTCTACGGCATGGAGGAGGCCGCGATCGCGAAACGCGCCGACGCGCTCGTCGACGCGCTAGGCATGCAGGAGTTCGCCGACCGCCGCACGGAGGGCTTTTCGCAGGGCCAGCGCACGAAGACGGCGATCGCGCGCGCGCTCGTGCACGAGCCGAAGAACGTGATCCTCGACGAGCCCACGAACGGCCTCGACGTGATGACGACGCGCGGCCTGCGCGAGTTCCTGAAGCGCCTGCGCGCCGAAGGCCATTGCGTGCTGTTCTCGAGCCACATCATGCAGGAGGTCGCTGCGCTCTGCGACCGCATCGTGGTGATTGCGCACGGCAAGGTCGTCGCGCAGGGCACGCCCGACGAGCTGCGCGCGCAGACCGGTGAGTCGAACCTGGAAGACGCCTTCGTGAAGGCGATCGGCACGGACGAGGGGTTGTTCGCATGAACGCGCTGCTGACGGTGCTGAAGAAGGAGTTGACGGACGCGTTCCGCGACCGCCGCATGGTGATGGTCGCGTTCGTGGTGATGCCGCTGGTGTTCCCGCTGATCTTCGCGGGCCTCGGCACGCTCGGGGCGAAGAAGCAGACCGAGAAGCTCGAGAACGCGCTCGAGCTGCCGGTGATCGGCGCCGACAACGCGCCGAACCTGGTCGCCTGGCTCGAGCAGAACAACGTCGAGATCAAGCCGGCGCCCAAGGACGCGGACGAAGCCGTGCGCTCGCAGGACTCGGACGTCGTGCTGCGTATCGACGAGGAATTCGGCAGCGACTGGCGCGGCAGCAAACCGGCGCGCGTCGAGCTCGTCTACGACAGCTCGCGACCGTTGCAGTCGGGCACGACGATCGCGCGCATGCGCACGCTGCTGCAGGCCTACGCCGACCAGATGGGCACGATGCGCCTCGTCGCGCGCGGCGTGCACCCGTCGATCGCCAAGCCGTTGCGCATCGCGAACCGCGACCTCGCGACGCCGGAGGCGAAGTTCGACTTCGGCCAGCAGATGATCCCCTACCTGATGATCCTGCTCGGTTTCATCGGCGGCATGCAGCTCGCGATCGACTCCACCGCGGGCGAGCGCGAGCGCCAGTCGCTCGAGCCGCTGCTCGCGACGCCGGCGTCGCGCGAGGCGATCCTGTCCGGGAAGATCGCGGCCACGGCGGTGTTCGCGTTCCTCTCGGTGTTCGCGACGCTGATCTCCTACAAGCTCGCCTTCACGTACGTCGTCTCGTCGCGCGCCGGCGGCTTCTCGATGAACCTGCCGATGTCGTCGCTCGGGCAGATGTTCGTCGTGATCCTGCCGATCGTGCTGCTCGGCGCGGCGCTGCTCACCGCGCTCGCCGCGTTCGCGAAGAGCTACCGCGAGGCGCAGAGCTACCTGCCGATGATCATGTTCCTGCCGATGATCCCGACCATGTACCTCATGGTCTCGCCGGTGAAGAGCCAGCTCTGGATGATGGCGATCCCGTTCCTGTCGCAGAACCAGCTGATCCTGAAGATCCTGCGCAAGGAAGCGATTCCGATGGACGAGTGGGGCGTGTCCCTCGGCGCCGGGCTCCTGCTCGTCGCGATCGTCTGGTTCGTCGCCGCGCGGCTTTACCACCGCGAGCAGCTCGCTGTCTCGGGTTGATTTCGCTGCGCGAAATCAACCCGCAAGAGCACACGCAGCCATCGCCCGCGCGGCAAGAAGCGTCGTTCTTGCCGCGCGACGAACGCCGTCGCCCGATCGGGGCTACTTGCCTACGCAGAAGGTGCTGAAGATCGCGCCGAGCAGGTCGTCGGGGGTGTAGTCGCCGGTGATTTCGCCGAGCGCGCGCTGCGCGTCGCGCAGGTCCTGCGCGACCAGCTCGCCGATGCGTTCGCTGTGCCACTGCGCGATCGCGGCTGCCAGGTGCGATGCGACGCGCTCGAGCGCATCGACGTGACGGGCACGGGCGCTGAATGCGCCTTCGTTCGCGGCGCCGCCGCCGGCGTGGCGGCGCAGTGCGTCGCGCAGCAGTTCGAGCCCGGCGCCCGTGCGCGCCGACATCCAGATCTCGTCGCCGGCGGCGTGCGGCGCTTCGCCCGTCGCGTCGATCTTCGTGTGCAAGGTGATGCGCGGCACGCCGGGCGGCAGGTCGAGCTCGGCCGTCGCGCCGGTCGCATCGCGCAGCACGAGCGCGAGGTCGGCGTGCGCGAGCTCGGCGCGTGCGCGGCGCACGCCTTCGGCTTCGACGGGATCGTCGGTTTCGCGCAGGCCGGCCGTGTCCACGAGCGTGATCCCTACGCCGTCGAGCGCCACGGTTTCGCGCAGCACGTCGCGAGTCGTGCCGGGCACCGCCGTGACGATGGCGCGGTCGGCGCCCGCGAGCGCGTTGAGCAATGTCGACAGATCGGAAGAGCACACGTCT
>CALKUS010000180.1 GCA_937996755.1 uncultured Pseudomonadota bacterium
TACACAGGCGAAGACACTCTTTCCCTACACGACGCTCTTCCGATCTCGCACGATGGCCAGCAGGCTCGCGGCCGCCGCGAGGAAACAGGTGAACTTGAACGTGAGGATCAGCGTGAGCTCGAGCCAGCGCGTGTGGATGTAGTCCTCGACGACCACCTGCATGCCGAGGTGCGCGTGGTGGAACGCGCAGATCACGAACGCCCCGAGCAGCACGGCATTCATCGGCTGCGCGACGAATGCGTGTGCCTCGGCGTAGCCGAGCACGAGCGTGCGCAGCGCGGACCACAGGAACCAGATGGTCAGCGGGACGAGCGCGACGGCAGTGACGCGCTGCGCGACCCAGTGGTGCACGCCCTCGCGGGCCGTGCCGAGGCCGCGGACGCGGCCGAGCGGCGTGCGCAGGCTCATGCCGCACCTCCGCGCAGGAACAGCATCCAGGCCAGCGCGGCCGTCGTCACGAGCGAGATCACGAGCACGGCCCAGCCGCTCACGTAGGTCGTCGGGATGTCCAGGCCCTTGCCGGCATCCCAGAACAGGTGGCGCACGCCGTTGAGCAGGTGGAAAACCAGACAGAAGCCCAGGCCGAGGACCACGATGCGGCCGATCGGCTTCGAAGCGATCGCAAGGAACTGCGCGTAGGCATCGGGACCCGCGGCGAGCGCCAGCAGCCACCACGCGACGAACAGCATGCCGATGGTCAGCACCACGCCGCAGCCGCGGTGCGTGATCGACAGCATCGACGTGAGCTGCGGCTTGTAATACGGCCCGATCATGAACGGCGACATCGGCCGTTGCCTGCCCGTGGGGTTGCTCATTCCCTGCTCCCTCGTGCCGTGACGCTCCGGATGGAGCGAAACCGACTTGCTTGCCACGCCTGCGTTCCTGCGAGTTCCGCCCCCTGAACAAGGGGCCGCCATATCGCGTGAAGCGCGAGATGGCGAGGAGTGTGGAAGCAACGACGCGCATCTCGAAGCCGCGGCTTCCGCTTGGCCCAGACCTCTCTCAAAAATCGATGCAGCGTCCGTTCCGTTCCCAGTCGCCGAAACGGGTGGGCTCGGGACCCTTGCGACCGCCGACTTCGGGCGGCAACTGCGTGCCGGCACCGGCCGGAACCGCCGGTTCCGGTACCGCGTCGCTGCCGTTGCCACCGTCGTGTTCGCCGCTCATCGCTCCCGCCCGTCGTCGCCGCGCGCTCTGGTTGCGTCGCGAAAGTTCGCGCGCCCGGAGACCGTCGTCGACGTACCCTTCGGATGCCGGGAAGCGTAATACTCCGCCCCTCGCCGAGACAAGCAAAAGCACGACCACGATCGATGTGCCCTGCCGACGCCACGCGCACCGCCGTCACGACCGCGCTCGCCGACCATCGCGTCGTGGTATTGCGCGGCCCGGACGCCGCCGAGTTCGCGCAGGCGCAGCTCGCGAACGACGTGGGCGCGCTCGCCGACGGCCACTGGCAATGGAATTGCCTGCTCACGCCGCAAGGCCGCGTGCTCGCATTGTTCCTGCTGCTGCGGGTTTCGGCGAGCGAGCTGCTGCTCGTGCTGCCGCACGCGCGCGCGGCGGAAGTCGCGACGCGGCTGAAGCCCTACGTGCTGCGCCGCAAGGTCGAAGTCGTCGACGATCCCGCCTGGCGCGTGGTCGGCGAGCTCGGTGGCGTGCCGGCCGGTGGCGACATCGCTTCGGGCGGGCCATTGTCGGGCGGCACCGGCCAGTGGCGTGTCGCGCTCGGCGGCTTCGCCGGGCGCGCGCTGAACCTGTCGCGGGAAGACTCCGGCACCAGCCAGAGCGCGCTCGACGCCTGGCAGCGCGCCGACGTGCGCGACGCCGTTCCGTGGATCCCGGACGGCATCGTCGAGGAGTTCATCCCGCAGGCGCTCGGGCTCGGCCGCCTGCCCGCCTACAGCCTGCAGAAGGGCTGTTATCCCGGCCAGGAAATCGTGGCGAGAACGCATTACCTCGGCCGCAGCAAGCGTGGGCTGCTGCGCTTCCGCGGTCCGGGTTCGGCACCGCCGCCTCCCGGCGAACGCCTCGTCTTGGCGGGCAGCGCGCCGCCGGAGCCGGCCGCGATGGTGGTGTCCGCGGTGTCGGTCGGCCGGGAAATCCAGGGCCTCGCCGTGAGCCAGAAGGAGCTCGCTCCGGGCACGTCGCTGGAATCGACGCTGACTCACTACCGGTTCACCTTCGAAGCGGTCTGATTCGCGGACACGCAAACGCGCTTGCGTTGCGTCAACACGGCCCTTTCGTCGATGGCGGACCATCGGGAAAAGTGCTATAGCGAAATCGGAACCAGGGGGAGGAACGCAACCATGGCATTCGTGTCATTGCGGCGTAGAACGTGGCGGTTGCTCATCGGCGGCGCGCTGTTCGCGGCCGGCGTTGCGGGCGCGAATGCCGCCGACATCACGTTGATGGTGGAGCCGAGCTACACGCCGGAGCGGGCAGCCGAGGTGTACAAGCCGCTCGCCGATTACCTGTCGAAGACGACCGGCCACAAGATCAGCCTGATCACGCCGCGCAATTACCACTTCTTCTGGCGCGACATGCGCCAGAACAGCCCGGTCGACCTCGTGTTCGCCGAGGCGCACATCTCCGATTACCGCATCAAGCGCTTCAACGCCGACCCGATCGTTCGCGCGGCCGAGAACACGAGCTACACGCTGCTCGCCTCGGACCAGATCGAGAACCCGACACTCAACTCGCTCGTCGGCAAGAGCATCGTGACGATGCCGAGCCCGAGCCTCGGCTTCGCCCTGCTGCTCGAGCTCTATCCGAATCCGGTGTCGCAACCGAACATCCTCTCGTCCGCCGCGTCGTGGCGCGATGGCGTGGAGATCGTGTTCGCGGGCGAGGCGGACGCGGCCATCGTGCCGACCTGGCTGAAGGACCAGTACCCGAACCTGATCCCGATCCAGACCTCGCGCGAGTTCCCGGGCGCCGCGATCACCGCGTCCTCGACGCTCGACCCCAAGCTCAAGGAAGACATCAAGGCCGCGCTGATCAAGCTCAGCGAAGACCCGAGCGTCTTCGACGTGCTCACCGAGCTCGGCATCTCCGGCTTCAAGGAAGCAACGGCGGCCGAATACGACGGCGCGGAGACGATGTTGAAGGGGTTTTACGGGTATCAGTAGCTCCCTTCCCCTCCTTGAACCTACTGCCCTGGAATTTCAGAAGGGGTAGTTCGAAGGAAGTGGGAGCGGCCCATGGCCGCGATCGCGACAAACACACACGCTCGTCACCCCGGCGCAAGCCGGGGCCCAGCGCCTTTCACGAACTTCGCTGGATCCCGGCTTGCGCCGGGATGACGACCAGGATCCAACCGCAGTCGGAATCGCCGCCATGGGCCGCTCCCACTTCCTCCGAGACACGTCGAGGTGAAATGAGCTGTCTCAGGCCTTCAAGGTTCGTCACCCAACAGGCAAAACCAGCCGCGCGATGCAACCGCTCCGATCGGAGCGGTTCACCAGGTCCAGCGACCCCCCGTGCGCCTCCGCGATCTGGCGCGCGAGGACCAGGCCGATGCCGGAGCCACCCGGCTTGGTGGTGAAGAACGGCACGAACAGGTTCTCGGTGCTGCCGATGCCCGGGCCGTCGTCCTCGACTTCGAGCGTCGCGACGTATTCGTCGGCATGCCAGCGCAGGCGCACGCCGCCGCCGGTCGGTGCCACCGCTTCCGCGGCGTTCTTCACCAGGTTGATGAGCGCCTGCTCGATCTGGTCCGGGTCCGCGGCGATCGTGGCCGATTGGCCCGACGGTACCGCGACGGGGACGCGCTGCTCGAGCCGCGCGACCCGGCGCATGAGCTCGGCCACGTCGACGGCGCGCTTCGACGGCGGCGGCAGGCGCGCGAGCGTGGTGTAGCCGTACATGAAGCGGGTGAGCGCATCGGCGCGCTCGCCGATGACGGAAAGCCCGCCTGCGGCGTCGGTGCGCCAGTCTTCCGGTGGGTGCTCGCGCGCGAGCAGCGCGGACAACGTGGCTGCCATCGACTTGATCGGCGCGAGCGAATTGTTGAGCTCGTGCCCGAGCACGCGGATCAGGCGCTGCCACGCCTGGCGCTCCTGCTCGCGCAATGCCCGCGAGAGATCGGTAATCACGACGAGGTCGTGCGGGCGACCACCTTCGCGGAACGACGCACGGCGCACCTCGAACGAGCCGCTGCCGCCCGGGAACGCGCGCGAGATCGTGGATGCGCCCTGGATCGCGAGGCAATCGGCGAGCCCGAGCTCGACGGCGCCCCGCCCGGTCGCCGCGCCCGCACCGACCGCGAGCAGGCGCTCTCCGGCGGGGTTGATCAGGCGCAGCCGCTGCGCCGCGTCGAAGGCGAAGATCGCCATGTCGATCGAGTTCAGCACCTTGGTGAGCAGCGCGAGCGTTTCTTCGACGCGCAGGCGCTGCTCGCGCAGCGTCTGCCCGAGCGCGTTCACTTCCCACACCACTTCGCCGATCGCGTCGCCGCGCTGCGCGCGCGAGCCGCGCAGCGAAAAGTCGCCCTCACGCAGCGCCTCGAGCAGGTTGGAGAGCGTGTACAGCGGAAACACGACCTCGTTGCGCAGGCGGATCGCGAGGATCAGCGTCAGCAGCGCGAGCGGCACGAATACGCTCGCCCACGTCGACGGCGCAGCGTCGCGCGACCACAGCGCGAACGCGAGCCCGAGCATGCCGGGCAGCGCGACGATCAGCGCGCCCAGGAGGACGCGGGCTTCGAAGCTGATCCTGCGCTTCGGGGGCGGAACAGAGCCGCCCAACGCGACGTAGCGTGTGGCCATCACCATGCCCCCGTCGAAGCCCGTGAACCCGGACCCGCGCTACTCATGTCGAAAGCGATACGAGCGGCCCATGGCCGCGACGCGTCACGCTAGCAGGCTTGCAGGCATCCATGCGACGCCTT
>CALKUS010000181.1 GCA_937996755.1 uncultured Pseudomonadota bacterium
CCTTTTTGGAGTCCAGAGGCCTTTTTGGGCAAGACCAAAAAGGTCTCTGGGCGCGGCGAAAGCCGCGAAAGTGCTTGCGACGGGCCGCCCGCAGGGCAAAGAGCAACATGGATTCCTGCCTTCGCGGGAATGACGAAGCTGATGGGAGTCGCTGGGTCCCGGCTTTCGCCGGGATGACGAAGCACGGAGACTCGCAGACGACGTACGGGGGCCCGCACGCGAAAGCGCCGCATCCGGACTCGCGCAAGCGTTCCGACGCCCGTCGGTCGCTTTCTCGTCGCTATTTCGCGCCGAGCACCGAGACGTCCGCGATGCGCAGGAACAACCGGCGCAGCCGGTCCAGCATCAGCAGGCGGTTGTTGCGCTGGGCCGGGCCCTCGACCATCACCATCACGCCGTCGAAGAAGCCGTCGACCGGCTCGCGCAGCGTGGCGAGGCGCGCGAGCGCGTCGACGTAGCGGTGCTGCGCGAGCAGCGGCTCCAGCGCCTCGATCGCGTTCGCGATCGCGTGCTCGAGGTTCGCTTCGGCGCCGCCCTCGATCGCCGCGCTGTCGATACTGCCGGTCGGCGCCATGCCCTTCTCCTGCGCCTGGCGCAGGATGTTCGCGATGCGCTTGTTCGCGGCCGCGAGCGCCTCGGCCTCGGGCCGGCGCGCGAACTCCACGACCGCGCGCAGGCGACGATCGAAGTCGAGCAGGCTGACCGGGCGCAAGGCCGCGACGGCGTCGAACACGTCGCTGCGCACGCCGAGGTCGGCGTAGTAGCTGCGCAGGCGCTCGAGCACGAAGTCGTACACATCGGCGACGGCGGGATCGACCTGGCGGTTCCACTCGGGAATCGTGAGCGACGCGCCCGTGGCACGGTTCGGCACGCGCTGCACGGCTTCGTCGATCAGCGCCGGCAGGTCGAGGTCGAGCTGCGCCTCGACGAGCGTACGCGCGAGGCCGAGCGCCGTGCGCCGCAGCGAGAACGGGTCCTTGTTGCCCGACGGCTTCTGGCCGATCGCGAACAGGCCGGCGAGCGTGTCGATTTTTTCGGCGACCGCGAGCACGCGCGCGACGGCGCCCGCCGCGATCTCGTCGCCCGCGAAACGCGGTGCGTAGAACTCGTCGAGCGCGCGCGCGACCTCCGCGGGCTCGCCCTGCGCGGTCGCGTAGTAGCGGCCCATCGTGCCCTGCAGCTCGGGGAACTCGCCGACCATCCTGGTCATCAGGTCGCACTTCGACAGCGCGGCCGCGCGCGTCGCGGCGCCAGCGTCGACGCCGAGGCGGTTCGCGATCGTGCGAGACAGCTCCGCGACACGCACGCACTTGTCCCAGACGCTGCCGAGCTTCTGCTGGTACGTCACCTTCGCGAGCGCGTCCTGCTGGCTCGCCAGTGGCGTCTTCATGTCGGAATCGAAGAAGAAGGCGGCATCCGCGAAGCGCGGGCGGATCACGCGCTCGTAGCCCTTGCGGATCTCGGCCGGGTCCTTGCTCGCAATGTTCGCGACGCCGACGAAGTGCTCGGTCAGCGCGCCGTGCGCGTCGCGCACCGGGAAGAACTTCTGGTTCGACTCCATCGTCGTGACGAGCGCTTCGGACGGCACGCGCAGGAAGTCGCGTTCGAACGTGCACGCGATCGCGACCGGCCATTCCACGAGGTTCTTCACTTCGTCGAGCAGCGCCGGCGGCAGGTCGGCCTTGCCGTTCGGCTGCGCCGCGCGCGCGACGAGGTCGGCGACCTTCGCGCGGCGCTCGTCGGGATCGACGAGCACGTGCGCGGCGCGCAGCGCGTCGACGTAGTCGGCCGGCGAGCCGATCCACACCGGCTTCGGATGGTGGAAACGATGGCCGCGCGAGAAGCGGTCGGACTTGAGGCCGAGCACCTCGCCTTCGACGATCGCGTCGCCGAGCAGCAGCACGAGCCAGTGCACGGGCCGCACGAACAGCGTGTCGCGGTCGCCCCAGCGCATCGGCTTCGGCACGGGCAACGCGGCGAGCGCTTCGCCCGCGATGGTCGGCAGCAGCGCGGCCGTCGCCTCGCCGGGCTTCACCGAGCGGTGCACGAACCACGCGCCCTTGTCGGTTTCGAGCTTCTCGAGCGCGGCCACTTCCACACCGCAGGAAGCGGCAAACCCGAGTAGCGCTTTCGTGGGCGCGCCCGCGGCGTCGAAGCCCGCGGCGACGGCCGGCCCGCGCCGCTCCTGCGCCTGCGCGGGCTGCGCGGTCGCGACGCCGTCGATGCGCACGGCGAGGCGGCGCGGCGAGAACAGCGCGCGCGCGGATGCCGCGTCGAATGCAATGCCGCGCTTCTGGAGCCCGGCGACGACGCCGTCGCGGAATGCGCCCGCGAGCTCGTCCAGCGCCTTCGGCGGCAGCTCTTCCGTGCCGAGCTCGATCAGGAGGGCTTTGCGGTCCATGGCGTTCGTCTGGCTCATGCGGCGACGCGGGATTTCACGCCCGGGAAACCCAACCGTTCGCGCTGCGCGTAATACGCCTGCGCGACGGCCTTCGCGATGGTGCGCACGCGCAGGATGTAGCGCTGGCGCTCGGTGACCGAGATTGCGCGTCGCGCGTCGAGCAGGTTGAACGCGTGCGAGGCCTTGCACACCTGGTCGT
This sequence comes from uncultured Pseudomonadota bacterium, assembly GCA_937996755.1. GTDB lineage: Bacteria > Pseudomonadota > Gammaproteobacteria > Xanthomonadales > Ahniellaceae > CALKUS01. Next base: position 2,601 of record CALKUS010000181.1, read on the forward strand.
ACGCGGGCAGCGGCAGGTTCTTCTCGACGAGGGTGAGCGCCTGCGCCTCACAGGTGTCGAACCACTTCAGCAGCGACTCCACGTCTGCGTGCTCGAAGTTGTACGTGCTCTGCTCGACTTCGTTCTGGTGGTAGACGTCGCCGTAAGTGACCACGCCCTGCGGGCCGGTGGTCCACACGAGGTCGTACACGTTGTCGACGTTCTGCAGGTACATCGCGAGGCGCTCGAGGCCGTAGGTGATCTCGCCCGTCACCGGCCTGCAGTCCAGGCCGCCGGCCTGCTGGAAGTAGGTGAACTGCGTCACTTCCATGCCGTTGAGCCAGACTTCCCAGCCGAGGCCCCAGGCGCCGAGCGTCGGCGATTCCCAGTTGTCCTCGACGAAACGCAGGTCGTGCACGAGCGGGTCGATGCCGAGCGCCGCCAGCGAGCCGATGTAGAGGTCGAGGATGTCGTCCGGGTTCGGCTTCAGCACCACCTGGTACTGGTAGTAGTGCTGCAGGCGGTTCGGGTTCTCGCCGTAGCGACCGTCCGTGGGCCGGCGCGAAGGCTGGACGTACGCGGCGCGCCACGGCTCGGGGCCGAGCGCGCGCAGGAACGTCGCGGGATGGAACGTGCCCGCGCCCACTTCCGTGTCGAGCGGCTGGATCAGCACGCAACCCTGCGCTGCCCAGTAGCGGTTCAGCGTCTGGATGATGTCCTGGAACGAGGGGCCGGTCATGACGGAAAGCACGGAAAGGGGGGCGGAAAAGCGGCGTAGTATAGCGATGGGTCGGCGAGCGAGGATTCGAGGGATGGCGCGCACACGCCGGACGAACGCCCGCGCAGGCATGCTGCGGGCATGGACACCCGCCTCCCGGCCATGAGCGCCGCCACGCCGCCGCGCGCCGCGCCCGTGCCGCGCCCGCTCGGATTCTCCGCGAACCGTCGCCTCGACCTCGACGAGGTGCTGGCGGCGCTGCGCCACGAGGGCGTGATCACCGAGCCCGAGGTGAAGCGCGTGCGCGCCGCGTGGCGCACGACCGGGCGCACCGAGCTGCACCCGCTCGTGGTGGTCGCGAACGCGAAGCTCGAGCATTCCGCGAAGCCCGGCACGGGTCTCACGCTGGAGTGGCTCACCGAATGGCTCGCGCAGCACGCCGGCCTGCCGCACGTGCACATCGACCCGACGCGCATCGACGTGGCGCGCGTCGGCCAGGTGGTGACGGCGCAGTACGCGACGCGTTACCGAATCCTGCCGATCGAGATCAACGACACCGAGCTCACGATCGCCACGAGCGAGCCGTTCGACCTGCGCTGGCTGGCCGACCTCGCGCACCTGCTGCGCCGCGAGGTGAAGCGCGTCGTCGCGAACCCGCTCGACGTCAACCGCTACCTCATGGAGTTCTACGGCGTCACGGCCGCCGTGCGGAAGGCCAAGGACGCGAAGGACGCGAAGGGCGACGACAGCTCCAGGGTGCTGAACCTCGAGCAGCTGCTCGAGCTCGGCGCGTCGGGCGAGATCGGCGCCGACGACCAGCACATCGTCCGCATCGTCGACTGGCTGCTGCAGTACGCGTACGAACAGCATGCGTCCGACATCCACCTCGAGCCGCGCCGCGAGACGAGCCGCGTGCGCTTCCGCATCGACGGCGTGCTGCACAAGGTGTTCGAGCTGCCGACGCCCGTGATGGCCGCGGTGACCAGCCGCATCAAGATCCTCGGCCGCATGGACATCGCCGAACGGCGCAGGCCGCAGGACGGCCGCATCAAGATGCGCACGCCGGGTGGCCGCGAAGTGGAGATGCGCCTCTCCACCATGCCCACGGCGTTCGGCGAGAAGTGCGTGATGCGCATCTTCGACCCGGAGCTCGTGCTGAAGAACTTCTCGCAGCTCGGCTTCAACGCGCAGGAAGAGGCGATCTGGCGCGGCATGATCGAGCGCCCGAACGGCATCGTGCTCGTCACGGGACCGACCGGGTCGGGCAAGACAACGACGCTCTATTCCACGCTGAAGCACCTCGCGACGCCCGACCTCAACGTCTGCACGATCGAAGACCCGATCGAGATGGTCGCGGCCGAGTTCAACCAGATGCAGGTGCAGGCGTCGATCGACCTCACGTTCGCGGCGGGCGTGCGCACGCTGCTGCGCCAGGATCCCGACATCATCATGGTCGGCGAGATCCGCGACCTCGAGACCGCGGAAATGGCGGTCCAGGCCGCGTTGACCGGCCATCTCGTGCTCTCGACGCTGCACACGAACGACGCACCGAGCGCCGTCATGCGCCTGCTCGACCTGGGCACGCCGCACTTCCTGATCCAGGGTACGGTCGCGGGCATCGTGGCGCAGCGGCTCGTGCGACGGCTCTGTCCGAAGTGCAAGGGCACGGGCCCGCTCGACGAGCGCAAGTGGGCGCTGCTCACGCAGGGCTTCGGCTTTCCGCCGCCGCCGCGCGCGGCCACCGCGGTGGGCTGTGTCGACTGCCGCAAGACCGGCTATTCAGGCCGTACGGCGATCTACGAGATGATGCCGATCACGCCCGCGCTGCGCGCGAAGATCCATCCGTCGATCGACCTGCCGGCGTTCCGCACGCTCGCGATGAACGAAGGCCTGCGGCCGCTGCGCCTGTCGGCCGCCGAACAGGTCGCCAAGGGCATCACGACGCTCGAGGAAGTCCTCACCGTGCTGCCGGCCGCGGAATGAGCATCGCGCTTCGGGCGATGGTCATCCCGAGGCCGCAGGCCGAGGGATCTCCAGCCGCGATTCGGTCATGTCCGCCCCTCGACCTTTCCCGCGTATTCCCGCTCGATTCCGCATCACGCGTCGCGGCTGATTCGCTATGCTTCGCCAGCGCGCCCGTGCGGGCCGCTATCCACCGGGAGGGGAAAATGAGTTACCAAAAAGTCGGGGCTGGCCAGGGCGTCGAATGGTTCAAGGGCGCCATTCAGCTCGTGAAGGCCAATCCAGTAGTGTTCCTCGTGAACGCACTGATCTGCCTCATTATCATGATGGTTCTGGCGTTCATTCCTTTCCTGGGTGGGTTGGCGATTGCGCTGCTCATGCCTGTGTTGTCGGCCGGCATGGTGTGGGCGTTTCGCGAGCAGGCCGAAGGCCGGGCCGCTCAAATCGAACAGCTATTTCAGGGCTTCAAGGAACCTGGTCGAATCGGTCCGCTGTTGATCCTCGGCTTGCCGGGCATCGTCGCCGGTGTCATCGTCGTCGTGCTCACCTTCATCATTCTCGGCGGCGCGATCATGGGCGCCGGAATGAGCGGGAATAACACGGCCGCCGCTGCGGCCAGCATGGGTGGCGGAGTGGGGCTGATCATACTTATCTCGCTGGCCGTATACCTCGCCGCGGCGATGGTCGTTGTCTTCGCGATTCCGCGGATCATGTTCGACAACATTGAGCCGTTCGCTGCGCTCAAAGAATCGCTTGGCGCTAGCATCGCGAATATCTTGCCGCTCATCGTCTTCGCGTTGATCATGTTCGCGATCTACCTGGTCTCGATGATCCTCATCTTCATCCCGATCCTCGGCTGGCTCGCGCTCTTCGTCATCGGACTCGGAATGATGGCCCTTTCTCACGGCGCGCTCTACCTGATGTACCGCGACGTGTTCGGTGGCGGTGCCTCGGCCGAAGTGATGCCGCCGTCGCCGCCGATGTAAGTCGGTCGGCACCGGAAAGAAGAAGGGCCGCTCGCGCGGCCCTTTTTCGTTGCGGGGTCAGGGTTTCGCTTCTTCCGCTTCGCGTCGTCGCGCGACGGCGCGCGCGGCGACCAGCCCGACCTCGAACAGGATCACCATCGGCACGGCCAGCAGGATCTGCGACAGCGCGTCCGGCGGCGTGATGACGGCGGCGATCGCGAACGCGCCGACGATCACGTAGCCGCGGCTCTTGCGCAGCGTCTCGGGCGTCACGACGCCGAGGATCACGAGGATGACGGTCGCGACGGGCACCTCGAAGCAGAGCCCGAACGCGAAGAACAGCACGAGCACGAAATCGAGGTAGTGGCTGATGTCGGTCATCATCTTCACGCCCTCGGGTGCGCTGGCCGCGAGGAACCGGAAGACGAGCGGCAGCACGACGAAGTACGCGAACGCGCAGCCGACGTAGAACAGCAGCGTGGCGGACGCGAGCAGCGGCACGGCGAGGCGCCGCTCGTGGCGGTACAGGCCGGGCGCGACGAATGCCCAGGCCTGGTACAGCAGGAACGGCACGGTGATGAAGATCGCGCTGAAGAACGCCATCTTCAGCGGCGTGAAGAACGGCGTGATCACGTCGATCGCGACCATGCTCGAGCCTTCCGGCAGGCGCGAGATCAGCGGCTGCGCGAGCTGCGAGTAGAGCCGGTTCGCGAACGGGACGAGCGCGAGGAACACGACGAACACGGCGGCGACCGCGCGCAGCAGGCGCGAGCGCAGCTCGATGAGGTGCGACAGGAACGACTGCTCCTTGCCTTCCGGCGCAGCGGGATCGGGCGCGCTCACGGTTCGGGGGCTTTCAGTCGTGCGGCGGGCGATCGCTCGGCTCGGCCGGCGCCGGCGGCACGGCGGCCGCGTTCCGGGCGCCATCGAGCTCGCGGCGGATGTCCGCCGCCTCGCGCCGGATCTCGGCGCCGAGGTCGAGCGGCTTCGCCGTGTCGCGCAGGTGCTTCTTCATTTCCTCGGCGGCGAGCTCGCGCTCGATCTCGCTCTTCACCGAGTTCCAGCTGTTGCGCGCCTTGCGCACCATGGCGCCGACGGTGCGCGCGGCACCGGGCAGGCGCTCGGGCCCGAGCACGATGAGTGCCACGAGGCCGATCACCATCAGCTCGACGAAGCTGACGTCGAACATGGCGCGCTGCCCGTCCGGTTACTCGACGCGGTCCTTGCTCTCGCTGCGCGCGGACGTCTCGGTCTTTCCGTCAGCCTCGAGCTTCTCGGGCTCGCCTTCGGAAACGCCCTTCTTGAATCCGCGGATCGCCTTGCCGAGGTCGCTGCCCAGGTTCGGCAGCTTCTTCGTCCCGAAGACGAGGATCACGACGACCAGCAGGATGATCCAGTGCCACAAGCTGAAGCCACCCATGACGCACGCTCCGCGAAAATTCGATCCTGGCCGGCGAGGATAGCGCAGGGGGAGAAGGAGCGTCCGTGTCGGAAGGCCCGGGCCCGGGCGCGCGGTCAGCGCGCCGTGGTTTCCTCGAGCGCGTCGCGGAACGCGACGAGCTCGTCCTCGTTCGGGGACGCGCCGCCCTCCAGGATGCGCCGCGGCGTCACCGACTTGCCGTAGGCGAGCTGGTTGGTGTCGTGGTCGATGGACAGCACGGCGCCGTCCAGCGCCACGCCCGCGAACAGGCCGCGCGCGCGCGAGTAGGAGTAGATTTCCGCGCGCAGCTGCGCGTCGGTCGAGGCCGCCGCCGTGCGGCCGACCGGCCCGGCCGCGACGGAGGCGTCCGCGCCGAGCGTGAACTTGCCGTTCACCACGGAATCGACGCCACGGCGCGTGCGGAACACGAGCACCACGTCCGTCGACTGCACGCCGGCCTGGAAGCCGATGCTGCCGCCGGTCAGCGACACGAACGTCGGGTTGCTCCAGGTGCCGTCCGCGGCGCGCACCGAGAGCAGGCCCTTCCCGTGGCGACCACCGAGCACGAGGCCGGCCTTCACGACATCGGGAATGACGGCGATCGCCTCCGCGCTGCCGAGCAGGTCGGCCGGGATGCGCTTGTCGGGCGCCTGCATGATCTCCGCGAGCACCCGCACGGCGTTGCGCGCGCGTTCGTCGTCTTCGCGAGCGAGCGTCGGCAGGGCGGCGGCCGCGAGCACGGCGGCGAGGGCGAGTCGACGGAGCGTTTCGTTCATTGGGAAGTGTTCTCAGGCGTTCGGCATCGGGCAAGTCGGTCGGCAGTGTGCCTCGTTGGGATGACGGGACACTGAACAATCGAACGTGACTTGCATCTCAGTTTCACCAATCTCCCGAAGTAGAGTGGCGGCGCGGGGGTTCATCGGAGAATGAACATGAAACTGAGGAAACTCTTGCTTGTTGCGCTCTTCATGGTGCCCGTCGCTGCATCCGCGGCTATGTACTGCGCGGTCGATGGGTACGGTCCGGATACAGAGTATGCGGACTCTTGCTACGGCTTTTGGCCGAACGGACCCAGCAGCACCACAGTTACGTTTCGCATTACTTGCAGCCTCTGCGGGGATGGGCCAGTTCGTAATATCTGTTGGTCAGACAGCAGATGCAGCAACACATCCGAGACCTGTACGCTTCCGATCGCCAGTGTGCTCACTGTCTCCGCGGCGCACTGTCAAGCGCCTAACGAAATCTATTCGGCCGACGCCGAGTATGACCGTGGCCTTTGACTTCCAGCGGAGTTAAGCGGGGCCTGCGCGACGCGGAGAGGGCAGCCCGGAGCGGACTTGTGCTGAAGAGGGAAACTTCGTTCTATTGTTGACGACAACGCGACGGCTTCCGGCAAACTGGATGCCGTCGCGAGAAAATGCCGACAAGTCCGGCAAGCGCGAACATAACCGCCGCCCCGAGCGTCGCATGCTGCGACAACGCAGGTATGGGCGCGGGTGGGGTTGGCTCGAAGCCGCCGGGCTCGCAAATGGGGGGCGAGATCGCGAGCGCTTCGAGTTCCTTGCTGTTCACGCCGCCGTCGAGCCCGTTGCCTGTGACGCGCGAACGATCAGCCAATAGACCCGTGGTCAAATCGATCCGGGCGATGTCGGAAAAGAAGACCGGCGTCAGGTCGAGCACCGCCCACAGGTTTCCCGCCGCGTCGAAGTCGAGACCGGCGTCCAAGATGTTCAGCCCGGTCAGATGGGCAATCAACGTCGCGTGCGCAGTTTCGGTGTCCAGCTTGTACAGGCCTTCATCGCCGTCCACGCCGAAGCCATACAGTCCGTCAGCTTTGGAGGCGAGGCCCGAAATCTTCGCGCCCATATCGCCGACGAGGCGCGTCGCTCCCGTATCCCGATTCACTTCCCACAGCCGCGAGCTCGTATCCGACGAGGCGAATAGCCTGCCGTCGCACGTCGCGGCCAACCCGAAGTCGCGGTTGTTCGAGCCGTTCGCGCCCTGGCCCTGCAAACCCATGTCGCCGACGATGGTCGCGCGGCCGGTTGCTGTGTTGACCCGAATCAGCGCGCCGCCGGGGAGGTTGTCGACGACGCCGAAGAGGACGCCGTCGGGAGCGAAGGCCAGTCCTTCCACATCGAAGATCTGGATGGGTGCCCCGGGCACGGAAAACGTGCCGACCTGCTCGGCGCGACGCGTGCCGAAGTCGATTCGATACAGGGTGTCGTTGCCCGCGGCGTAGGCGATAGACTGCGCGCTCGCCACGAACGGCAGCGACAGAAAAACGCCTACAACAAGGCATAGCAACGCCGATCGCATCTGGGCTACTCGTTTTGTTCTAATTATTTTGGTAATCGTCTGCCGCCCCGGGTGAGACCCGTTCCGGCGCCCCGAGCTTATCAGCCGGCCCCATCGGGTCAAGGCCTTGCCGGCGACCGTTCGGCCGGCCCTTCGGGCGCGGAAGGCGGGCCCCGCGCACGGCGTGGCCCTTAACCACTACCCTTCGTGCCCGGTATCCAGGACGGACCCCAGATCTTGAGCGTCGCAGCCCCCGACTACGCCCACGGACGCCCCGACGCCACCGGCATCCTGCTGGTCAACCTCGGCACGCCGGACGCGCCGACGCCCGCCGCCGTGCGCCGCTACCTCGCCGAGTTCCTCTGGGACCGGCGCGTGGTGGACGCGCCGCGCTGGCTCTGGTGGCTCGCGCTCCACGGCGTGATCCTGCGCATCCGCCCGCGACGGTCGGCGCACGCGTACCAGCAGGTGTGGACCCCGGCCGGCTCGCCGCTCGCGGTGCTGACGCGCGCGCTCGGCGACGCCATCGCGACGCGGTTGCCACGCGAGCCGGCGCCGCCGGTGGAGCTGCGCGTCGCGATGCGCTACGGCAACCCGTCGATCGCGAGCGTGTTGCGCGAGCTGCGCACGCGCAACCTGCGACGCCTGCTCGTGCTGCCGCTGTATCCGCAGTATTCGGCGACGACCACGGCATCCGTGTTCGATGCCGTCGCCGACGAGCTGCGCGCGTGGCGCTTCGTGCCCGAGCTGCGCGTGGTGAACGAATACTGCGGCGAGCCGTCGCACGTCGCCGCGCTCGCCGAGTCGATCGCCGCGCATCGCGCCGCGCACGGCGCGGCGGACAAGCTGCTGTTCTCGTTCCACGGCATCCCCGAGCGCTACGTGCGCGAAGGCGATCCCTATTTCTGCCAGTGCCACGCGACGGCGCGACGCGTCGCGGAATCACTCGGCCTCGCACGCGATGCGTGGGAGATCGCGTTCCAGTCGCGCGTCGGGCGCGAGCGCTGGGTCGGGCCGTACACGGAAGAGCTGCTCGTCGAGTGGGCGCGCAACGGCGTGCGCTCCGTGCAGGTCGCCTGCCCGGGCTTCGCGGTGGATTGCCTCGAGACGCTGGAGGAGATCGCGATGCGGGCGAAGGACACGTTCGTCGCCGCGGGCGGCGAGCGCTTCGAGTACGTGCCCGCGCTGAACGCGGGCGTCGCGCACGCAGCGTCGCTCGCGGCGATCGTCGCGAAGCACGCCTCGGGTTGGCCGGCGTTCGGCGGCGACGCGCGGATCGACGCGACGCCCGGCGAGCGCGAAGCGCGGCATGCCGCGCTCGCGGCCAGCGGCCGTCCGTGAGCGTCGCGGAGCTCGCGCTCGATACGTCTCCGGTGCCGCTCGCGGCGCGGCGCTGGCACGCCGGCGCGCCGGTGCGCGTGCTCGCATTGCACGGCTGGCTCGACAACGCGGCGACGTTCGACGCGCTCGCGCCGCTGCTGCCCGATTGCGAGATCGTCGCGCTCGACCTGCCCGGCCACGGTCGCTCCGGGCATCGCGCGCCGGGCGCGTGGTACCACTTCATCGACTACGGCAGCGACGTCGTCGCGGCTGCCGACGCGCTGGGCTGGGATCGCTTCGTGCTGCTCGGGCACTCGCTCGGCGGCGCGATCGCGAGCGTGCTCGGTGGCGCGCTGCCCGAGCGCATCGAGCAGCTCTGGTTGATAGAGGCGCTCGGCCCGATGAGCACGCCGCCCGCGCAGGGTGCGGAGCTGCTCGGCCGCGCCTTGCGCGAGCGCGAGGCGCTGCGCAGCAAGGAACTGCGCGTGTTCGCGAGCGTCGACGACGCCGCGGCGGCGCGCGTGCAGGCGAACGGACTGTCGCGCGAAGCGGCGCTCGCGCTCAGCGCGCGCGGGACGCGCGCGGTGCCCGGTGGATTCGTGTGGTCCAGCGACCAGCGACTCACGCTCACGAGCGCGATCCGCCTCACGGAAGAACAGATCGTCGCCTACCTCGGCGCGATCGCGTGCCCCACGTTGCTGGTGCGCGCGGAGCCCGCGCCGAAATGGCTGCCGCCCGCCCTGATGGAAGCGCGCATCGCGGCCGTGCGCGACATCACGCAGCGCTCGCTGCCCGGATCGCACCACCTGCACCTGGAAGATCCCGCGCCGGTGGCGCGGGCGATCGGAGATTTCGCGGCAGCCCACGCTGTGGGCGACCGCTGACCGCCCACCCGGTGGGCTCGCACAACCGCCGCGATCAGGGCAGCAGCTCGGAGCCGAGCCAGCGCGCGAGCTCGGCCTTCACCGCGTGGCCGTGCTTCGAAAGGTACCGGCACTGCAGCGGGTACTCGGGATAGATCGCTTCGACGCGCTGCCAGAAGCGCTTGCCGTGGTTGCGGATCCACAGGTGCGCCATCTCGTGCGCGACCACGTATTCGAGCGCGGCCGGCGGCGCGAGCATGAGCGAGAGATCCAGCGTCATGCGGCCCTGCACCGACAGGCTGCCCCACAAGGTCTTCAGCGGCAGCAGTCGCGTGGCGACGATGGGCTTGCCCACCATCGGCTCGTAGAGGCGCACGAGTCGCGCGACCTCGCGCTTCATCTGCGCGACGACGAAGCCGCGCATCGCACGCTGCGCGATGAGCTTCGCTTCCGGATGATCGAGGTCGATGCCGATCGTCAGCCGCATCGAGACCATGTCGTCGTCGACGCGCACGCGCGGATAGATGCTGTGCTCCCAGCGCACCGGGATCGCGGAACCGCGCCAGATCAAGGTGTCGGGCACGCCGACGACGGGCGGCGAGAGACGCAGGCCCTGGCGCTGCAGCTCGCGCAGCTTGCGCTCGAGCCAGCTGACGTTTTCGCGCAGGAATGCCTTCACTTCGGCAGGATGCGTGCCGCGGGGCGCGGAGACGCGCGGCCCGGACACGCCGACCGTGAGGCTCAGCCGGCGCGCGCGCGGATGGGTGCGCGAAAGCACCTTGATCCGCTTGCCGCCTGCTGTTTCCAGCTCCAGCCAGTTGTTGTCTTTTCTGTCCATGGGTACCGCCTGCACTTCATGTTCCGGCAGTCGGCGCTGATTCAAGTCGGAGCTGCATCGATCCGACGAATGGGATCAGCGGCGGCCGCGCTCGCTCGGCCTGGGCAACCGGAACACGTCGTCCAGCCGCTCCAGCACCGGCCTCAGGGTGAGGCTCATGAGCGCGAAACGTGCATCGAGCTCCGCACGGGGCGAGTCGCGTTCGGTGCTCTCGAGATCCTCGACGACCACGTCGAGGAACTTGAGCTTGCGCACCGTGAGATCTTCGCCGAGCACGAACGACACGCGTCCGTCGACCACGAGACCCAATTGCGCCACCTGCTTTCCGCCGCGCAGGTGCTCGCGCACCTCGTCGGCATCCAGCGCCTGTCGCCGGCAGCGCACCTGCGCGCCGCCATCGACAGGGTCCTTCAATTCGCATTCGTCTCCGAGCTCGAAGCCTTCGGGCAGCTTAGCGCCCGTCAGCCACCCGGTCATCAACGCGCGCGGCGATTCTTCGGGGTCCGGCGGAAGCGCAGGAAAGGAGCCCAGCGTCTCGCGGAGAACGGTAAGGAAACCCTCGGCCTGCTTGCGCGACGACGTGTCCGCGACCAGCCAGCCCGCCTTGCCGTCCAGGTAGGCCGGCAGCCGGAACGGCTTGGTGAACGCTTGCGGCATGAGCTCGTGCAATGCCTCATCCTTCAAGCGCTTGCGCTCGCGGCCGCCGATCCGCTTGCCGCGCTGCGCTTCCAGCACCTCGATCTTCTCGGCCACCGCCTCGTTGACCACGGATCCGGGCAACAGCTTGTCCTCGCCGCCCAGCGCGAGGAGCGTGAATTCCCCGATCTGGTGCGTCAGCTCCGTCTCGTTGCGGCCGAACGGCGAAACCCAGCCGCGCGTCTGCATTTCCAGCGGGCCGCATTCGCGAAACGCGTGCTTTTTCAGGCGCTTGGACAGGCCCTCCAGCTCGTCGGCAGCGGCCCTGGAGAATCGATACAGCGTGAGATTGCGAAAAAACATTGCGTCGTCCGTGGCGGAATGAAGACGGCTCACCCGGGGCGGTCCGCTCGCCCGGGATCGAGGATCGGTGGGTCGCGTCGCAGATCGCGCGACGCCGGCGAATTGTAGGGCCGACGCCGGCGGCCGCGCGTGAGAAAAGCATTCGCGCGTGCGTACGAAACGCGCGCGTCGGCGCGTCAGCCTTCGTCCGGCGCCGCTGCGCCGGCCGGCTCGCCCGCGAGCCAGGCGTGCGCGTCGGCACGTGCGCCTTCGCGCGCCCCGAGCGACGCGAAATCGAACAGCGCGCGGTCGGCGAGCTGCGCGGGGCGCACGTCACCGAGCGCGCGGAAGATGTTTTCCACCCGGCCCGGCGTCCTGCGCTCCCATTCGTCGAGCATCGCCTTGATCTGCTTGCGCTGCAGCGTCTCCTGCGAGCCGCACAGGTTGCACGGGATGATCGGGAATTCGCGGTGCGCGGCCCAGGCTTCGATGTCCTTTTCCGCGACGTACGCGAGCGGGCGGATCACGACGTGGCGACCGTCGTCCGAGCGCAGCTTCGGCGGCATCGCACCGAGCTTCGCGTGATGGAACAGGTTCAGGAACAACGTTTCGACGATGTCGTCGCGGTGGTGGCCGAGCGCGATCTTCGTGAAACCCTCGCGCTCCGCGAACGAATACAGCGCGCCGCGGCGCAGGCGCGAGCACAAGCCGCACATGGTCTTGCCTTCCGGCACCACGCGCTTCACGACACTGTAGGTATCCTGCTCGAGCACGTGGAACTCGACGCCGCGCGACTTCAGGTAATCGGGCAGCACGTGCGCGGGGAAGCCGGGATGCTTCTGGTCGAGGTTCACCGCGACCAGCTCGAAGCGCACGGGCGCCTTCGCCTGCAGCATGAGCAGCACGTCGAGCAGCGTGTACGAGTCCTTGCCGCCGGACAGGCACACCATCACCCTGTCGCCGTCCTCGATCATGTTGAAGTCGGCGATCGCCTGCCCCACGGCATGGCGCAGGCGCTTGGCCAGCTTGTTGGCTTCGTGGGCCTGCTTGCGCTGGGGGAGCGGGAGCGAAGAGATCGTCATGGCGCAGATTCTATCCCGCTCCCCCGAACGGCAAACCCGTCGCGCGCGCAGCGCGCGACCATCACTCCTCCTCCCCTGCGATGCAGGGGAGGACAAGAGGTGGGGTACAAGACCGGGCGCGGCATGCGCTGGCCTTCGCCGCGGCGCTAGACTGGCGTTTTTCAACCTGCCGACGGCCCGCATGCTGCCCGAGGACCCGTCCGAGATCGCGCGCAAGCTGGTCGAATTGCGCGTGGAGCATCGTGACCTCGATGAGGTCATCGCCGCGCTCGGCCGCGATTCACGCTCGGACGAGCTGCAGATGAAGCGCTTGAAGAAGCGCAAGCTGCGCATCAAGGACATGATCACGTATCTGGAATCGAAGCTGATTCCAGACCTGGATGCGTGAGCGAAGCGTCCGAAGGCACGCCGCGCACGTCGTGTACCCCACCCCTTGCCCTCCCCTCGTTCGAGGGGAGGGGGAGTGATCGTCGCGCGCGATGCGCGCGCGACGCGTCACCTGATTGAAGCGGAGCTGCAGGTGAAGCGGCTCAAGAAGCGCAAGCTGCGCATCAAGGACATGATCACTTACCTCGAGTCCAAGTTGATCCCGGATCTCGACGCGTGAATGGCCGGCAGTGGAAAGCCGTAAGCGATTAGCAGTCAGCGGATAGCGGCCAAAGCCCGCGACCTGGCGACTTCCTGCTCTTGCTGCTATCCGCTATCCGCTATCCGCTTACTTGGGAGCGGCAGGCCGCTTCTCGGTAGCCAGCTTCAGGATCGAGTGGCGCAGCTCGCGCGACAGGATCAGGCGCGCGTCCTTGCCGATGCCGACGAGCGCATCGCCGAAGTCGAGCTTGCCGTTCGCGTCGAGCCAGACGAACTTCCGTTCCTTCAGGACGTTGATGAAGCCGCGGAACAGGTTGCGGTCGAAGAACTCCGGCGCGCTGCGTTCGTAGAGCAACGCGAGGCGCTGCGCGGTGAGGTGGCAGAGCGTCTCGAGCTCGCCGCTCGACAGCGTGCCGCGGCCGTTCTTCGCGAGCAGCGCGACCGCGATGTAGTAGCGCTCGAACGCCTGCACGAGCGTCTGCGCCACCACGCGCAACTGGAACGCCTCGTCGGTCTGGCCCACGCGACGGCGCAGCATGCGGCCCTCGCCGTCGCTGCGCAGGAGGCCCTGCGCGAGGAACACGTCGATCGTGCGCTGGATGCGCTCGCCGAACTCGCCCGCGCTCCACGGCAGGAACAGCTCGGCCTGCAGGAACGGGTAGATGAATTCGCCGAGGCGCGACACGGTATTGCGCCGCAGCCGGCGGTTGTTGAGGAAGCAGCACGCGACCCACGCGGGCGTCGCGAACAGGTGCAGCACGTTGTTGCGGAAGTACGTGAGCAGCATCGCGCTCTTCGCGTCCGCGACGAGCACGTCGCCGAGCGGATGCTTCTGCCGCGACAGCACGCCCATGCGCTCGGCGTACGCGACGATCTCCGCCGGCGCCAACGGCGTGACCGTGACGCGCTCGGAATACGGCACCGCTTCCAGCAGCCGCTTCGCGAGGCCGAGCGACGACACCAGGTCTTCCTCGCTCAGCGCGTGCTTGGGCATCGCCAGCATCGCGAGCGCCACGAGGTTGATCGGATTGACGTCCGCCGCGCGGTTGATGTTGACGAGGATGCGCTCGGCCAGCGTCGCCGTCGCATTCGGGAACCACTCGGGCCGCTCCTCGGCGGTCGGCAGCGATTCGCGCCAGGCCGGCGCCACGCCGTCGAGGTGCTCGGCGAGGAAGATCGGCTCGCCGAACGACAGCGCCACCTTGCCGTACTTGTTGCGCACCACGCCGAACGCGCGCAGCAGGCCGAGTATCGATTCCTTCTTCTTCGCCCCGCCCGCGAGCTCGCGTGCGTACTCGTTGCCCTCCATCAGCTTCTCGTAGCCGATGTAGACGGGCTGGAAGACGACCGGGCGGCGCGACTCGCGCAGGAAGCTGCGCAGCGTCATCGCGAGCATGCCGGCGCGTGGCTCGAGCAGGCGGCCGGTGCGGCTGCGCCCGCCCTCGATGAAGTACTCCATCGCCACGCCACGCGCGAACAGCTGCGTGACGTACTCGCCGAACACCGTCGAGTACAGCGCGTTCGCGCGGAAGCTGCGGCGCAGGAAGAACGCGCCGCCACGGCGCAGGATGGAACCGATCAGCGGCAGGTTCAGGTTCACGCCGGCCGCGATGTGCGGCGGCACGAGGCCGTTCGCGTACAGCGAGTACGAGAGCAGGAGGTAATCGATGTGGCTGCGGTGGCAGGGCACGTAGATCACTTCGTGCCCGGGCGCGACGCTCTTCGCCGTCTCGAAGTGGTGCATCGTCACGCCGTCGTAGATCTTGTTCCAGAACGGCGTGAGCATGAACGACAGCGCACGGACCACGGGGTGCGAGTAGTCCGCCGCGATCTCCCACGCGAACGAGCGCGCGCGCCCATAGGCCTGGTCGGCGCTGATGCCTTCCTTGCTCGCGGTCGCGGCGATCGCCGCGCGCACGCTGTCTGCGTTCAGCACCGCGTCGATCACCGTGCGGCGATGCGAGAGGTCGGGGCCGATGACTGCCGCGCGGATGCGGCTGAAGTGCGCGCGCAGCACGCGCGACGACTTGCGCAGCGTGCGCGCCGGATCGAGGCCTTCGGCGACGACGTCGCGCAGGCTGACGGCCGGGCTGAAATGCACGATCGTGTCGCGCCCGTTCAGCAGGATCGCGAGCAACCGGCGGAAGCGGCCGACCATCACCCAGTTCTCGGAGAACAGCACGCGGAACCAGCCCGTCGAGCGGCTCGGCGCGCGGCCCACGAACACGGAGACCGGCACCACCTGCACGTCGAGCGCGGGATCGGCGCGCACCGCGTCGAGCAGCTGCGCCAGGCCTTCGGAATGCTTGAGCGAGCGCGGGCGCCGCCACCACGAGCCGCGCCGCGAGAGCGCGAGCATCGCGCGGTTGCGCTTCAGCAGGTTGCCCGGCATCGCCGCGAGCGGCGGCGGCAGGCCCGCTTCGCGACACGCTTCCTCGACGATCAGCGCGTTCGACAGCCCGTAGCGCTCGAGCATGTAGACGACGGGCGCGTCGCCGCGCAGCACGCTCGCCGGCTGCGTCGGTTCGCTGCGGATCTTGAGCCACGGCCTGAGCAGGCGCGCGGCGAGCCGGTGCGGCCAGGAAGCGCGCGCCGGGGCCGCGGTCGTCGCGGCGTGGGGGGTCGCGGCCATCGCGATGAGCGGGGATCGCCGCGCCGCGAGCGCGGCGCGGCGATCCGGTAGATCAGCCTTCGGCCGATTCCTCGGCGGCGGCCGGCGCTTCAGCCGAGCCGTCGTCGGTCGCCGGCGCTTCGATCTGCGCGGGCTCCGGGTTGTTGATCTTCTCGATCGTCTGCTTGCCGTACCAGCGGCCGTCGACCTGCACGAGGTCGGTCTCGAACGACATCGGCTGCTCGAACATCTGGTACGTGACCTTCACCTTCGCCGCGTCGCCCGTCTGGCTGACGACTTCGGTCTTCACCGAGTCGAGCATCTTGTCGAGCGAGAAGCCGTAGACGGCCAGCACGTCCTTGAGGCCGCGCAGCGCGATCGAGCCCTTCACCATCGCGTCGTCGAACGAGAGCGCACGCGCTTCGTCCAGCGTCTTGAGGTTCAGCTCGCGCGCCGAGGCCACGACCTTGGACACCGCGTCCTTCACCTTCGCGCGGTCGGTGAAGTTCGTCTCCTGCACCCACTTGGCCACGGCGTCGATCGACTTGACGGCCTGGTCCTTCTGCTCCTGCGTGAGCTCCTTGTTCTCCTGCAGGCTGTTCGCCGCGAGGCCCTTGCCCATGCCGATCATCAACGGCATCTGCGGCGCCATCTCGGTCTCGAACTTCACGAGCTCCGGCTCGAGCTGCGCCATGATCTTCGCTTCGGCGTCGGACGCCGTCAGCATCGCCATCTGCGCGGCGAACTCGGCTTTCTCCTGGTCGCTCGGCGGATCCTTGGCCATGTCGGCCTTCCACTCGGCGCGCAGCTTCTCCATGTGGCTCGGCGGAACCTGGCTCTCGACCAGGCTCTTCAGGTCGCCGGCCTTGAGGCTCTGCACGGCGGCGTCGATGGCGCCCTGCGGCGTCGAGGTCGAGGCGATGGCTGCCTTGCCGCCCTCTTCCTTCGAACCGCACGCGGCGAGCGCGAGGGCGAACGCGAGGGCGAACACGTAACGAACGGACTTGCCGTGCATGGCTATGAGCCTCTGGTTGAGCGGACCGCGACTGTAGGAGCGGCAGCGGGCGCTGGCAAGCCAACGTTCGACCGATGCGGCGGGCGGGCGCGCAAAAAAAAACTCAGACGATCCGGGGATCATCTGAGTCAACCGGCTGTCGCCGGAGGGGGAATCGGTTGTCTCTTGAAGCGGGCGCTTCGTGTCGGTGATCGTCCGCCACCCGTGGTGGCGTGGCGAAAGAATAGCTTAGCTGCCCAAGCTTATGCAATAGGTTCGATAGCACCGCTAACGTATTGATTCGCAACGAATATGCGGTGCAGCGGCGTTCAGCCGCCCGGGAACGCGCCCCGGATCGTGGCCTGGATCGCGGCAGCGGCGGCTCGCGGATCGGGGGCCTGGCGGATCGGTCGGCCGACGACGATGTAGTCGGCCCCGTTCGCGAACGCGCCCGCGACGTCCACGGTGCGCTTCTGGTCGTCGCCGCTGTTCTCCACCGGCCGGATGCCGGGGCAGACGACGATCAGGCGATCGTCGACCTCGCGCCGCAACGCGGCGGCCTCGAGCCCGGACGAAATGACGCCGTCGCAGCCCGCAGCGAGCGCGGCCTTCGCGCGCGAGAGCACGAGCGCCTCGGGATCGCACGCGAAGCCGAGGTCGTCGAGGTCGCGGCGATCGAGGCTGGTGAGCGCGGTGACGGCGAGGATGGCGATGCCGCGCTTCTCGGCCGCGGCGGCGCGCATCATCGTGTCGTTGCCGTGCACGGTGGCGAACTTCACGGGATACCGCGTGAGCCCGCGCACGGCGGACGCGACCGTGGCCGGCACGTCGAAGAACTTGAGGTCGACGAACACCTGCTTGCCGCGCGCCGCGAGCGCCTCGAGCACGTCGAAGTAGTCGCCGCTCGTGAGCAGCTCCATGCCGATCTTGTAGAACGCGCACGCGTCGCCGATGGCGTCCACGAGCGCGAGCGCCTCCGCGCCCGTGGCGACGTCGAGCGCGACGATCAGCCGCTCGTGCGCGGGAACGACGACGCGGCTCATGGCGTGCGCAGCCAGCCCTTCATGCACTCGCGCGGCGCGGACGCCTGCGCGGGGTCGCGGCAGTACTTCGTGACGGCATCCACCCAGGAGCCGTAATCGGGGTTCGGCAGCATGAACCAGCGCTCGCCCCACCACGCCTGCGCGGGCGCCGCGATGCGCGTGCGCGTCGGGTTGTCGGCGTAGACGCCGTCGAGGAAGTCGCCCAGGTTGTCGCCGAGCATCATGACGACGCGGTACTTCTCGTCGATCAGGCTGCGCCGCGAGCCCTTGTCCTTCGTCCAGCCGCGCGCGTCGTCGCGCGGCATCACGTTCGAGTTGTCGTCGGCGACCGGGAAACCCTGCTCACGCAGGTTGTCGGCCGTCGCGTCGCGCAGGTGCGACTTGCGGTTCGTCACGTAGAACATCGTGATGCCGTTGTGCGCCGCGAACTGCGCGAACTCGACCGCGCCCGGCATCGCCTTCGCCGCGCGCATGTTGCACCACGCGTCCCAGCTGGCGTCGTCGTAGACCTTGTCCTCGAGCACGAGCGTTGCCTGGTACGGCGTGTTGTCGAGCACCGTTTCGTCGACGTCGACGACGATCGCGAGCGGCTCGTCCGGCGCGTCGTGCACGCGCTCCGGCGGCACGAGCGCATTGCGCCCCGTCGTCGGGATCGTGGGCGTCGACGTCTGCGCGAGCGCGCCGCCGAGCGCGCGCTGCGAGACGAGGCCGACGAGCTGCGCCTTCGCCTGCGCGTAGGTGCCCGCGACGATCGCCTGGTATTCGTTCGAGCTCTGCATCCAGGCCAGCGCGTACAGCTGGTCGTCCGCGCGGCCGGTGCTGCCGCGCGAAGTCCCGGCCACGGGGGCTGGCGTCGCGACTGGCGCAGCGGGTTGCGCGACTGCGGTCTCCGCCACGGGCGCGGGCGTCGCTTCGGGCGCGGTCGCGGTCGTGGCGCACGCGCCGAGCGCGGCGCTGAGCGCGACGACGAGGACGATCGGGCGGATGGTCATGCGCGGGCTCCGGCGGTCGAAGCGCCGCAGTCTACCCTGATGGCGAAGGCCGAGGGACGGGCGGGATCCCTCGGGCTTCGACCTCGGGACGACACCGCGCGCGCTGCGCGCGACGTCAATCGCCGAGCAATGCGGCGATGCGGCCGAGATGCGACTGCGCGCGCTCGGCGCGATCCACCGCGTCCGCGGCCGGGTCGCGTCCTTCGCGGTGCAGTTCCTGCTCGGGGATCTCGGCGAGGAAGCGGCTCGGGTCGCAATGGATCACCGACCCGAAGCGGCGCTTCGTCGCGGCGTACGACAGCACGAGCCGCTCCTTCGCGCGCGTGATGCCCACGTAGAACAGCCGGCGTTCCTCGTCGAGCCGCCCTTCCTCCATGCCGCCCTCGTGCGGCAGCGTGCCGTCCTCGAGGCCGACCAGGTGCACGAAGCGGAACTCGAGGCCCTTCGCGCTGTGCAAGGTCATCAGGCGCACGGCGTTGCCCGAATCGTCGCGGTCGGCGTTGCCGAGCAGCGCGAGCTGCGCCGCGAGCTCGCCGACGCCGTCCGCCGACTTGCGCACCGACGCCTTCAGCCACGCCACGAGCTCGCCGACGTTTTCCATGCGCCGCTCGAACAGCGCCTTGTCCGGCGCTTCCGCCTTCAGGTGCTGGTCGTAGCGCGTTTCCGCGACGAGCGCGTCGGCCAGCCCGGCCGCGCCGCGATCGACCGCGATGCGCCGCAGGTGCTCGACGAGCTCGACGAATCCGGCGACCGCGTTGCCGGGCCGCGCGCTGAGCTGTCCGATCACGCTCGCGTTCGATGCCGCGCGCAACAGGCTGCAGTGCTGGCGACCGGCGATCTCGCCCAGCTTCTCGAGCGTCGTCGCACCCACTTCGCGCTTCGGCGCGACGATCGCGCGCAGGAACGCCGCGTCGTCGTCGGGGTTCGCGACGAGGCGCAGGTACGCGACGAGGTCCTTCACCTCGGCGCGCTCGAAGAACGCCGTCCCGCCGGTCACGTGGTAGGGGACGCGCAGCAGGCGCAGCGCCTTCTCGAAGGCGCGCGACTGGAAGTTGCCGCGATAGAGGATCGCGAACTCGTTCCACTGCGCCTTCGCCTGCGCCTGCGCGTGCGCGATCTCGGCCGCGACCTTCTCCGCTTCCGACTCGTCGTCCTTGCACTCGATGACGCGGATCGGCGGACCGTCCGCGTGCTGGCTCCAGAGCTTCTTCTCGAAGAGGTGCTCGTTGTTCGCGATCACCGCGTTCGCGGCACGCAGGATGCGCGCGCTGCAGCGGTAGTTCTGCTCGAGCTTCACGACGCGCAGCGAGGGGTAGTCGCGCGAGAGCTCGCGCAGATTCTCGGGGTCGGCGCCGCGCCACGCGTAGATCGACTGGTCGTCGTCGCCGACCGCGGTGAACGCGCCGCGCTCGCCGGCGAGCGCCTTCAGCAGGCGGTACTGCGCGTTGTTCGTGTCCTGGTATTCGTCGACGAGGAGATAGCGGATGCGCTCGCGCCACGCGCCGCGCAGCTCGGCGTCCGCTTCGAGCAGCGCCACCGGCAAGCGGATCAGATCGTCGAAGTCGACCGCGTTGAACGCGGCGAGCCGACGCTGGTACTGCGCGTACAGCTCGGCGACCTCCAGCTCGCCCGGCGACGTCGCGGCCGCGAGCGCCTGCTCGGGCGACGCGCCCGTGTTCTTCAGCCGCGAGATCGCGTGGCGGCGGACCTCCAGCACGTCCTTCTTCGTCGCGGCCGGCAGCAGCTCCTTCAGCAACGCGGACGAATCGTCGGAGTCGAAGATCGAGAAGCCGCGGCGCAGGCTCGCGCGCGCGTGCTCGAGCGTGAGGAAGCGCAGGCCGAGCGCGTGGAACGTGGAGATCTGCGGCTCGAGCTCGCCGTCGCCGCCGCGCAGCAGCTTCGTCGCGCGCTCGCGCATCTCGCGCGCCGCCTTGTTCGTGAACGTGATCGCGGTGATCCGGTCCGGGCGCATCCCGTGCTTCTTCACGAGGTGCGCGATCTTCTCGGTGATCACCTTCGTCTTGCCCGAACCGGCGCCCGCGAGCACGAGCAGCGGCCCGTCGACGTGGGCGACGGCTTCGCGTTGGGCGGGGTTGAGCGACATCGGGTTTTCAGTTCTTTGGGGGCTGAAGAGTAGCGAGCCCCCGACAAGGTGTCTCGGAGGAAGCGGGAGCGGCCCATGGCCGCGACTGCCTCGACGCTATGCCGAGCGCCGATTCGCTTCATCGCCGCGCCTTCGGTATCGCGGCCATGGGCCGCTCCCACCTCCTTCGAGATGCGCTTCAGGTGCTCGACGACCTGAGGCTTCTCAAGGGTGGTTGGCAGGCAAGGGGTACTTGTACGCCGAAGCGCAATTGAACAGCACGACGTGCTCGTGCGGCGCCACGAGGCCGCGCGCGCGCGCCATCCGCAACCCCGCGAGCGTCGCCGCGCCTTCCGGACACATCAGGAATCCGTCGTCGCGCGCGGCGTCGCGCCATGCGTCGACGATCGCCTGCTCGGACACGGCGAGCGCCGCGCCGCCCGTGTCGCGTACCGCGCGCAGGATCAGGAAATCGCCGAGCGCGGCCGGCACGCGGATGCCGTGCGCGATCGTCGCGGAATTTTCCCAGCGCGTGGCAAAGGGCGCGTCGGCCTCGAACGCGCGCACGATCGGCGCGCAGCCCTCCGATTGCACGGCGTAAAGGCGCGGCCGGGCGGAACCGATCCAGCCGAGCGCCTCGAGCTCGTCGAACGCCTTCCACATGCCGATCAGCCCGGTGCCACCGCCGGTGGGATAGAAGATCGCGTCGGGCAGCCGCCACGCGCATTGCAGCGCCAGCTCGAGGCCCATCGTCTTCTTGCCTTCGATCCGGTACGGCTCGCGCAACGTGGCGCAGTTGAACCAGCGCCCCTCGCGCTCGCCCGCAGCGACCAGCTTGCCGCAGTCGTCGATCATGCCGTCGACGACGGTGAGCTGCGCGCCGTGCAGCGCGATCTCGCGCAGGTTCGCTTCCGGCGTGTCGGACGGCGCGAAGCAGTGCGCCGCGATCCCGGCGCGCGCGCAATACGCGGCCATCGCCGCGCCCGCATTGCCGTTCGTGGGGATAGCCATCGCGCGCACGCCGAAGTGCTTCGCCATGTTCACGGCCATGACCAGGCCGCGCGCCTTGAACGAACCCGTCGGCAGGCGGGCCTCGTCCTTCGCCTCGACGCGTGCGACCCCGGTGGCGCGTGCCGTCGCGGGCAGCGCCACGAGCGGCGTTTCCACTTCGCCGAGCGACACCGGCTCGCGGTCGGGCGGCAGCGGCAACAGCTCGCGCCAGCGCCAGAAGCCCGGCTCGCGCTGCTCGATGTCCGCGCGCTGCACGGCCCGGCGCTGCGCGGCGTGGTCGTAGCGCACCAGCAGCGGCTTGCCGGCCGCGGAGACGGTCTGCAGTCGGTCGGCCGGCAGGCGCTCGCCGGTCAGGCCGCATTCGAGGTGGGAGACGAAGCTCATATAGGATGTGCGCCCGTTTCAGGGACCAGCCATGGCGAAGCTCTACTTCTACTACTCCGCGATGAACGCGGGGAAGACGACCACGTTGCTGCAGAGCGCGCACAACTACCACGAGCGTGGCATGCGCACGCTGATCCTCACGCCGCAGCTGGACGACCGCTACGGCAAGGGCGTCGTGCAATCGCGCATCGGGTTGAAGGCGAACGGCCGCGTCTTCGAGCGCGCCGACGACCTCGAGGCGATCGCGCGCGGCGACATCGCGGCCAACGGGCCGCTCGACTGCGTGCTCGTCGACGAGGCGCAGTTCCTCACGAAGCGCCAGGTGTGGGAGCTCACCGAGATCGTCGACAAGCTGGACGTACCGGTGCTCGCGTACGGGCTGCGCACCGACTTCCGCGGCGAGCTGTTCGAAGGCAGCCAGTACCTGCTCGCTTGGGCCGACTCGCTCGGCGAGATCAAGACCATCTGCCACACCGGGCGCAAGGCGACGATGGTGGTGCGCGTCGACGACGAAGGCCGCGCGGTCACGCAGGGCCCGCAGGTCGAGATCGGCGGCAACGAGCGCTACGTTTCGGTGAGCCGCGCCGAGTTCAAGAAGATCACGTCGGGCGAAGGGCGCCTCGAGCTCAAGCAGCCGCAGTTGCCGCTCGAGAAGCAAGGGGCTAGGGATTAGGGACTAGGGGCTAGGGCGTGTTCACCGGAAGGCTTCGGGCTCGCGCCCTAGTCCCTAGCCCCTAGTCCCTAGCCCCTGCTCTAGCGTTGGCAGGACGGACAGTAGACCGACTGCCGCGCACCCAGCCTGACGGCGCGGAGGTTGCTGCCGCACGAGCGGCACGGCTCACCTTCGCGGCCGTACACCGCGAGCTCCTGCTCGAAGTAGCCGGGCAACCCGTCGGGCGAGATGAAGTCGCGCAAGGTCGTGCCGCCGCGCGCGATCGCATGCGCGAGGACGTCGCGCACGTGGCCGGCGAGCGCGACGTAGCGCTCGCGCGAGACGCGGCCGGCCGCGCGCTGCGGCGCGATGCCGGCGCGGAACAGCGCCTCGGCGGCGTAGATGTTGCCGACGCCGACGACGATCCCCTGGTCCATGAGGAAATTCTTGACCGGCCCCCTGCGCCCGCGCGAGCGCGCGAAGAGATAGTCGCCGTCGAACGCGTCGCCGAGCGGTTCGGGACCGAGGTCGCGCAGCAGCTCGTGCGTGCGGCCGGCCGGCTGCCAGAGCCAGCAACCGAAGCGGCGCGGGTCGTTGAAGCGCAGCAGGCGTCCCGAATCGAGCACGAGGTCGACGTGGTCGTGCGTGCGCAGCGCGACGTCGGGCGCGAGCACGCGCAGCGACCCGGACATGCCGAGGTGCACGATCACGGCGCCCGGCTCGGTGTGCAGCAGCAGGTACTTCGCGCGGCGCTCGACCGACGCGATGCGCTGGCCGCGCAGGTGGGCGGCGAGCGCTTTCGGCACGGGCCAGCGCAATGCGCGCTGGCGCACGACGAGCTCGCGCACGATGCGTCCCGTCACGTGCGGCGCGATGCCGCGGCGCGTGGTTTCGACTTCGGGCAGCTCGGGCATGCGGTTCAGCGCGGGGCGCCGAGCGCCGCGGCGTCGGCATCGGCGAGCTCGAATGCGAGCGGATCGCCGGCGTGGCGCAGCAGCCAGCGCGCGCCGTCGCGCTCGAGCGTGAAGCGCGTGACGCGATCGCGCGCGTAGCGAACCTCGAGCTCGGCAGCGGCCGCTGCCGGCGGATGCGGCCCGAGCGCGGTCGCCGTGAGCGTGGCCAGCGCCGCGACCCGCTTCGCGGTCCAGTCGGCACCGTCCTGTGCCACGCCCGTGATGTCGCGCAGGTTGGCGAACGGACGGCGGTCGAGCAGCGCTTCGGGCGTCGCCATGAGCGTGCCGCTGTACTTGTCGGCGAGCAGCGCGACCGTGCTGCCGATGCGCACGTAGCGCAGGCTGTTCAGCGCATCGAGGCCGCCGAACTCGAACCGGTAGGGGCCGAGCACGGCCACGAGCGGCGGCGGCGCGAGGCCGATCTTGTCGAGCTCGAAGTGTTCGACGGGATGGCGGATCGCGACGGGCGCCTCGGGCAGCTCGAGGATGCGCGCGATCGCCGCGGGATCGGCCGGTGCGTCGTACGGCTCGGTCATGCGCCAGGCGCCCTGCACGCGCTCGAAGCGGCGCGTGGGACACCCGGTGCACTCGAGCGCGATCGTGTTGACGCCCTGCAGCGATGCGCCGAGCAGCGGCTTCGGCGCGAGCTTGCGCTCGCGCACCTGCTCGGCGACGGCCGCGAGCCCGAGCATCACGACGACGCCCACGAGGATCCAGGTATTGCGCTTCTGCTTGTCCACGGTCCGAAGGCGTCGCCGGCCGGCCTCGCTCGCGAGGTCTCGGAGTCTAGCGTTTGCGGGTCAGCGCCGCCGCCTCCGCCAGGCGACCAGGGCACCCGTCGCGAGCAACAGCAAGGGCAGTCCGACGAGCAGGCCGAGCGCGAGCAACGCAGTGGCGCGCGGCGACAGCGCGAGCAGGCGATCGGGCACTTCGACCGGGGCCACGTCGACGAGCGCGTCGTCGCCGACCAGCCAGTTCACCAGGCGCAGGCCCAGCGCGCGGTTGCCGCCGTTGCCGAGGAAGCTGTTGGCGAGGAAGTCGGCGTCGCCCGTCACCACCACGCGCTGCTGCTCGCGGTCGGGCCGCGGCGACAGGCGCGTGAGCGCGAAGGCGAGGTCGTGCGGGCCCGGGATCTCGCCGCTGCCGGCGTCGAACGCGATCTCGCCCTTCACTTCGCTCGTCTCGTTCCACGAGCGCTCGCCGCTGCGCAGCAGGGGCGTCGCCGCGAACGATGCGCCGCCGAGCGCCGCGAGCGGCGCGGCCTGCGGGAACAGCGTGGTGAGGTCGAAGTCGCGCAAGGCCGGATGCGGCGGGTATTTCGTGATCGCGACGAAGCTCGGGTCGCCGACGCCGAGCGCCTGCCCGGCTGCGTCGACCACCTGGCCGGGCAGCACCTGCACGCCGAGCGCGCGCGCGAGCGGCGCCAGCGGTGCCGGCGTGCCCGGCTCGGTGAGCCACCAGAGCGCGCCGCCCTGCTCGACGTAGGCCTGCAGCGCGGCGAGCTCGGCGTCGCCGTACGGCACGCGCGGGTCGGCGAGCACGAGCGCATCGAGGTTCGCGGGCACGCCCTGCGCCGCAAGGTCGACGCGGACCGCGCGCACGCCCTGTTGCGCGAGCGCCGCCGCGAAGTCGCCGAAATCGTGGTTCGCGTCGCCGTCGGCGCGCCGCTCGCCGTGGCCCGACGCGAAGCCCACCACGCGCGTCGCGCTGCGCGTCAGGCGCAGCAGCGCGCGCGTGAACTCGCGCTCGTTGAGCTCGGACAGGCGTTCGGAGCGGTCGCCGTGCGCCACGACGAGCTCGCCGTCCACGCGCACGCCCTGCTCGCGCGCGGCCGCGGGGTCGGCGTCGGGGTCGAGGAAGCGCAATGTGAGGTCGGGCTTGACCTGCGAGTAGCGCGCAATGAACGCGGCGATCGGCTCGCGCAGGCCACCCGTGGGTCGCGCCCAGGACACCACCTCGACCGGGCCATCGAGCGCGGCGAGCGCGTCGCGGCTGGCGGCCGACAGGCTCGCGCGCGCGCCGTGGCTGAGGTCCACGCGCGCCTGCCAGCGCACGCTGAGCCAGGCGGCGAGCGCGACGGCGACCACCAGCAGTGCGAGGTACAGCGAGTCGGCGAGCGTGCGGCGCATCAGCCGTCCTCGCGCGTTCGCGCCACGAAGCGCGCGGCCAGCACGAGGCAGAACGCCGCGAGCAGCACGAAGTAGGCGACGTCGACGGAGGCGAGCACGCCGCGCAGCGCAGCCGTCAGGTGGCTCGGGATCGCGAGCCAGTTCACGAGCCCGTTGACGTCGCCGCGCGCGCGCGCCGCCGCGTCGACGATCCAGAGCAGCGCGCCGGCGCCGAGCGCACCGAGCGCGGCCGTGGCCGGGTGGTGCGCAATGGACGACGCGAGCACGCCGATCGCGACGAGCGCGCCCGCGAGCAGCGCGAGGCCGAGCGCGGCGACGGCGATGCGCCCGAAGTCGAGCGGCGTGCCGATCGCGAGCAGCAACGGCATCGCGACGAGCAGCGCGACCAGCAGCAGCGCGATCGCGAATGCGCCGAGGAACTTGCCGAGCACGATCTGTCCGTCGCCGGCGCCGGCCGAGAACAGCAGTGGCAGCGTGCCGTCGCGGCGCTCGCCGCAGATGCTGCGCATGGTCAACAGCGGCACGATCGCGACGAGCAGCGCGCAGACGCTGGCGAGGTGCGGCGCGACGACCAGGTCGGTGACGCCGGGCGCGTCGGGGCGCGCCGCGATCGCGGCCGCGTTCTGGCTCCAGCCGTCGACGGCGAGCAGCAGCCACCACGCGGCGAGGCCGCAGCTGCCGGCCAGCAGCGTCCATGCGAGCGGCGAAGCGAACGCGGCGCGACACTCGCGTCGCGCGATGGCGAGGACGGCGCTCACGCGGCGCGCGCGCCCAGCGCGGCCGCGAAGAAGCGCGCCTCGAGCTCGGCGAAGCGCTCGCGCGGCAGCGCCTCGCGCACGCGACCCTCGGCGAGCAGCGCGACGCGATCGGCGCAGGCGCGCGCCTCGTCGAGGTGGTGCGTGGACAGCACGACGGCGGCGGCGCTGCGCAACTCGCGCACGAGCGCGTGGAACGCGGCCGCCTGCACGGGGTCGAGGCCCGCGGTCGGCTCGTCGAGCAGCAGCAGCGCCGGCGAATGCGCGATCGCCTGCGCGACGCCGACGCGCTGCTGCTGGCCGCGCGACAGTACGCCCGTCAGACGGCGCGCGACGTCGGCGAGCCCGCAACGCGCGATCGCGGCGTCGCGCGCCGCGCGCGCGGCCGCGCCGCGCCATCCACGCAGGCGCAGGCAGAAGTCGAGGCTCTCGACGACGGTCAGCTCGCGGTACAGCGCCGTGCGCTCCGGCAGGTAGCCGACCAGGCGCCGCGCGGCGGACGGGTTCGCGAGCAGGTCCTCGCCCGCAATGCGGATCGTCCCCGCATCGGGCTTCAGCACGCCCGCGAGCAGGCGCAGCAGCGTCGACTTGCCCGCGCCGTTCACGCCGAGCAGCGCGAGCACCTCGCCCCGCGCGAGCACGAGCGTGAGGTCCGCGACCGCGACGCGTCCCGCGTGCGTGCGGCGCACGCCCTCGGCGCGCACGAGCTCCGCGTCCATCCGTTCTCCGTTCACGGCCATGCAACGAACGCTCGATTGAATGACGGCTGGTTGAAACCGCGGCATGGGCCCGCATTTCCCGCGGGATTCCACGGAATCGTCACTTCCGGCTCATGGACGCCGGCGGCCCTGCGCACCGATAATGCCAGCACTTCCATCCCCGGGTGTTCAATGTCCGCTTCCCTCGCCGACCTGCTCGCGCACGGCCTCACCGGTTCCGACTGGCCGACGGTCCTCATCTTCTTCCTGGTCGTGACGCAGCTCACGATCTTTTCGGTCACGCTGTACCTGCACCGCTGCGCGGCGCATCGCGGCGTCGACATGCACCCGCTGCTGGCGCATTTCTTCCGCTTCTGGGCATGGCTCACGACCGCCATGCGCACGAAGGAATGGGTGGCGATCCACCGCAAGCACCACGCGCACTGCGAAACCGAGAACGATCCGCACAGCCCGGCCGTCTACGGCATCAATCGCGTCGTGCTGCACGGCGTCGCGTTGTACCAGGACGAGGCGAAGGTGCCCGAGACGATGGAGAAGTACGGTATCGGCACGCCGGACGACTGGATCGAGCGCAACCTCTACCACCCGCGCAACACCTGGGGCCCGACGCTGATGCTGTTCATCGACGTGGCGCTGTTCGGCGCCGTCGGCATCGCGATCTGGGCGATCCAGATGATCTGGATCCCGGTCATGGCGGCAGGCGTCATCAATGGCCTGGGCCACTGGTGGGGCTATCGCAATTTCGAAACCTCGGACATGTCGACGAACCTCACGCCGTGGGCGCTGTTCCTCGGTGGCGAAGAGCTGCACAACAACCACCACGCGTTCCCGAGCTCCGCGAAGTTCGCGCTGCGCCGTTACGAGCTGGACATCGGCTGGGGCATGCTGCGCCTGTTCGAGATGCTCGGCCTCGCGAAGGTGCTGCGCGTGGCGCCGCAGCTCGAGACGCGCGCGATCGACGCGCCGGACGCGGAGACGCTGCGCGCCGTGCTCGCGCACCGCTTCCACGTGATGACCACGTACTTCCGCGGCGTGATGCTCCCGATCCTCCGCGACGAAGCGGCGCGCGCGGGCGACCGGATGCAGAAGCTCACGCGCCGCCTGCGCAAGGCGCTCGCGAGCGACGGTCGCTGGCTCGACGCGAGCGGCCGCGAGCGGCTCGCGCAGTGGATCGACCAGCGCCCCAGCGTCGCGACGGTCGTCGAATATCGCCGCCGCCTCAGCGCCGTGCTGGAACGTTCCGGCCGCAGCTCGGACGCCGTGCTCGAGTCGCTGCGCGAATGGTGCCGCGACGCCGAGCGCTCCGGCATCGCCACGCTGGAACAGTTCGCGCAGCGCCTGCGCGGCTACGCCCTGAAGCCCGCGCGCGCCTGATCGTCGCGCCGGCTGCACCCCGGAAGCGCCGCCTCGTGCGGCGCTTTTGCTTTTCGGGGGCCGGCGGTAGATTTCCCCGACGCGGGGCACGATGCTCCGGAGCCAGGGGAAAACGCACATGTCGCTCAAACGCGCCGCACTCGCGGCCTGTATCGCGCTCGCATTCGTCGGTTCGGCCCAGGCCGGCAAATTCGACTCCGTGGTGACGGTGAAGAACGAGTCGCTGTGGCAGATCCACCAGATGTACCTGTCCTCGGTCGACGAGGACGAGTGGGGCCCGGACCAGCTGGGCGAGCAGGTCATCGATTCCGAAGGCGGCAGCTTCAAGCTGTCCGGCGTGCCCTGCGACAGCTACGACGTGCGCCTGATCGACGAGGACGGCGACGAGTGCGTCGTGCGCGAAGTCGACCTGTGCGGCGAAGCGCAGACCTGGACGATCACCGACGAAGACCTGCTGGACTGCCAGAACCAGTGATGCCGGCCGCGGGCCTCAGCCGCCGCGTCGCGGCGGAAGGGAGGTCCGGTCGGCCTTCGCCTGCGGCGGCGCCCCGCCGCAGGCGACTTCCGTCTGCACCGATTTGAATTGCGGCGAAACGCCGTCGAGCACGCCGGCGAAGTCGAGGTTCTGCCAGTCGTCGAAGTCGTCCAGGATGCGGAGCGCGCTGCCGCACTCGCTGTTGTAGGTCGCGTTCACGTCAACCGCCACGGACGGTTCGAGCACGCCGTTCGAGTTCCAGTCGACGCCCGGCGATCCGCAGACGCCCAGGCGTTCGTCGGCCGCGCGCTCGTCCAGCGGCATGCGGTCGCCGTGCGACAGGTCGGCGGCGCCGGTGGTGCCGTAGCCGGTGCACTGCGCGTCGGTGCCGGCAAACTGGTAGCGGTAGTTCATGAGCGAGCTGTAGTTCGGCTTGCCGTTGCACGCCTCGAAGCCGCCGTGCAGCAGGCCGAGGTTGTGGCCCACCTCGTGGACGATGGTGTTGGCGACGAACGTGTCGTTCGTCGCGTAGCAGTACAGCGTCACCAGCACGTCGTCGCCGACGATCTCGGCGTAGCCCGAGCTGTTCGAGCCCCCCGCGTAGCGATGCGCGAACAGCACGTAGTGGAAGTAGCCGGCGCGCTCCGGCGCGAAGAACTTCTGCTTCAGTTGCGCGTGGTAGGAATCGAACGCGCCCGGCAGCACGGCCTGCACGCCGTCCAGCCGCTGGCCGCCGGTGAACGCACCGCCCTGGCCGTAATCCTGGATGACGTGGATGCCGGTCGAGCCGTCGGGGTTGCGCACCGGCGCGTTCGCGTAGATCTCGGCCACCTTCGCGATCGCGGCCGCGGAGGGCTTGTGCGAGTGCGCGGCGCAGTCGAGCCCGTCTTCGACCCAGTCGTATTCCAGCAGCAGGTCCTTGCGCACCGGGCTGACGCCGAGCGCCGGCAGGTTCAGCCAGGGCGTGCCGTTGACTTCGTCACCGTCGCGGATTCCGTCGCCGTCGGTGTCGGGCAGCGTCGGCGACGTGCCGGTGTCGGCCTGGTTGCGGAACCGGCCCGTGCCCGACTCCACGCAATCGCTCAGGCCGTCGCCGTCGCTGTCGGCGCACGGCTTCTCGTTGGCCTTTACACCGGCGTTGCCGGGCAGCGGCATCTGCGCGAACGCGTCGTTCGCGATCCGGCGCGTTTCGGCCTGGCGGGCGAGGAAGTCGGCGAGCGCGACGGACGATTCGTCCGCGGCGGCGGCAACGGCAGGGCCCAGCAGGGCGAGCAGCAGGGCAGGAACGGCAAGGCGCGGCGACATCGATCGGTTCCTCGACAGCGGGCAGCGTGGTGCTGCGTTTGGCGAGGACCCGGCTGCAACGGCTGTGCCACGGCACTTTGTCCTTGCAGGTCAACGGGTTGGGGCGTCGCGGCGCGGCGTGCTTCGCACGACGGGCGCGGCGCCCCGCGGACGGCAGCCGCGCGTCCGTGCACCACGCACGATGCATTCCGCCCGGATCACCGGCACCCGCGGCCGTCGTGGCGCTGCTCGGCGATGTCGCGCGATACCGAATCGAGGCGCCGCTCGAGGTCCGCGCGCTCGACCGGGCCGAGGCCGCCACTCGCGCGATAGGCCGCCTCGCGGCGCTCGATGTGCGCGCTGCGTGCCTCGAGGCGCGCCGCCTCGCAACGGGTGAGCTGCCCGTGCGCGAGGCCGTCGGCGATGCGTGCCTGTTGCGTCGCCTGGCGCGCGCCGACCGGGCGCGGATGCGCATGCCAGGCGAGCGCGGGCAGCGGGAGCGCCGCGAGGAAGAGCACGAGGAGGGTGCGCATGGGCTGGTTCCTTTCCGCGGGCGACATTGCCCGGTGCCAGGCCCCAACGCGGCGCGGCCGCACGCGATGACGCGGTCGTTGCCGTGGTTGCGCCTTCGTTCAGCCGGGCGGCGGCGGCAGCGCCCGACGGCCGAAGCTGGCACAATCGCGCGCCGCGCCCCGCTCCCCGGCGCGCGCGCTCCTCCGCCACACCGCGCCCTCGCGGCGCCTGCGTCTTCCGGAAGATCCCAATGCTCGAAGAAATCCTCGAACTGCACCGGCAGGGCCGGCTGGACGACGCCGAGTCGCGCTATCGCGAGCTGCTGTCGTTCAACCCCGACGATCCCGAGACGCTGCACCTGCTCGCGATCCTGCGCCGGCAGCGCAACGACATCGTCGAGGCCGTGCAGCTCGTGCGGCGGGCGATCGAGCTGAATCCGGAGCGCGCGAACTACTACGTCACGCTGGGCGGGCTCGAGCTGCATGCGCGCCAGTACGACGCCGCGCGCGCCGACTTCGAGACGGCCGTGCGCCTGAACCCGAACCTCGCGGCGGCGCATTCCGCGCTCGGCCAGATCGCGCTGATCCAGGGCGACGGCGCGCGCGCCGAGGACAACTACAAGCGTGCGCTGAAAGGCGACGAGCGTCCCGATGCGCTGACCGGTTACGGCAACCTGCTGCTGCAGCGTGGCGACACCGATGGCGCGCTGCGCTACCTCACGCGCGCCGCCGAGCTCACGCCGGCCGACCCGGCCGTGCAGGCCGCGCTCGGTCGCGCCTACCTCTCCAAGGGCATGCACGCGTTCGCGGAAGCGGCGCTCGGCAATGCGCTGCGCATCAAGCCGAACTACCAGGCCGCGCGCATGGTCCTGGCCGAGGCACTGCTCGCGCAGCGTCGCTTCGCCGACGCGCAGCCCGAGCTGGAAGCGCTCATGCGCGATCCCGACACGCACCCCGTCGCGCTCGCGATCCTCGGCGACGCCGCGCGCGCGCGCGGCGAGCTGCGCGCGGCGGCACAGCACTACGCCGACTCGCTGCGCCTGCGCGAGCGGCAGCCGCGCGTGATTTCCGCGCTGGCCTGGACGCTCGCGCAGCTGCGCCGGCTGGGCGAAGCGATCGGCGCCTACCGCCGCCTGCTCGAGCTCGAGCCGGACGACCTGGACGCACGTCGCGCGCTCGGCCTCGTCTGCCTCGACGCCGGGCTCGCCGACGACGCGGTCTCGGCGCTGCGCGCGGTGCTCGCGCGGCGGCCCGACGACATCGAAGTGCGCGCGGCGGTCGCCGCCGCGCTGGATTCGCGCGGCGACCATGCCGCCGCGACCGCTGCCGCGGTCCAGGTGCTGGAGCGCGATCCCGCGAACGTGGTCGCGGCGCTCGTCGCAGCGCGCGCCGCGTTGCGCGACGGCGACGCGGACACGGCGGCACGCCGCCTCGATGCTCTGGACGGCGCGCGGCTGACGCCGGCGCAGCAGCGCATGCGCGGCCGCCTGCGCGGCCTCGCCGCCGATGCGCTGGGCGACACGGCCGGCGCGCTCGCCGCATGGCGCGCGTCGCACGAAGGCGGCGCCACGCCGCCGGGCCTGCTCGAGGTCCCCGCCACGCTGGACGCGCACGTCGAAAGCGCGCGCACGCGCGGCGCCGTCGGCGCGGAGCGCGCACCGAACGCGCTGCTGCTCGGCCTGCCCGGCTCGG
The DNA here is from genome assembly GCA_937996755.1 of uncultured Pseudomonadota bacterium. Lineage (GTDB taxonomy): Bacteria > Pseudomonadota > Gammaproteobacteria > Xanthomonadales > Ahniellaceae > CALKUS01. The sequence continues at coordinate 35,275 of CALKUS010000181.1, forward strand.
GTGTCGACGTGGCGGCACGCCTCGTCGCGTCGATCCCCGGCGTCGCGCTGCTCACCGACCGCTTCGGCGTCGCGCCGCGTGGCGACGGCTTCAGCGAAGCCGAGAACCGCTATCTCGAGCTCGACGACGACCAGGCGCACGTGCTCGCGCGGCGCTATGCGCGCCCGCTCGCGCGCGCCGAGCTCGCTGCGGACACCGTGCTCATCGACTGGCTGCCCGCTTTCGATGCGCACTTCCTGCCGCTGCTGCATCGCCTGTTCGGCGACACGCGGCTGATCGTGGTGACGCGCGACGCGCGCGAGTGCCTGCTCGACTGGCTCGCGCTCGGCAGCGCCACGGGCTGGCGCCCGACGCCCGAAGCCGACGCCGCGGCCTGGCTCGCCGCTGCGCAGGAGCACCTCGCCGCGGCGCTCGCGCGCTCGGGCCTGCCGGTGCTCGAGCTGCCGGCCGCGCTGCTGCGCGACGATCCGGCCGCTGCGCGCGCGAAGGTCGCCGCCTTCCTCGGCACGGACGTCGCCGGCGCGCCGCTGCCCGAATTCGTGCCCGGCCTGCCGACGATGCTGCCGGCCGGCCACGCGACGCGTTACGCGAGCGCATTGGGCTGACCCGGCCGGCACGCGCCGCGCGAGCGGCGCGTGCGTTCCGGTTCGCGGCGCGCCCGCGAATCGCCCGCTCGAACGGATTGACCCGCGGCGCGCCGCCGCCGCACGATGCGGCGCCCTTCCCCGCCCCGCCCTTCGCATGGAAACCTGGCACGTCGTCCTGCTCGCGCTCGTCCAGGCGCTGACCGAATTCCTCCCGGTGTCGAGCTCGGGCCACCTCGCGCTCGTCGGCTTCTTCCTCGGCTGGCCCTACCAGGGCATCACGTTCGACCTCGCGCTGCACCTCGGCACGCTCGTCGCCGTGATCGCGTATTTCTGGCGCGACCTCCTGGCGATCGCGCGCGAGACGCTGAAGCTGCGCCGCTGGCGCGACGCGACGCCGCTGCAGCGCGAGGGCGTCGGGCTCGTGGTCGCGACCGTGCCCGCGGCGATCGTCGGCGTGCTGATGCCCGATTCGTTCGCCGAATCGCTGCGCAACCCGACGGTCATCGCGGTGAACCTCATCGTGTTCGGCGTGCTGCTCGGGATCGCCGACCGCTGGAAGCGCGGGACGCGACCCGAGACCTCGCTCACCTGGAAGGAAGCGCTGCTGATCGGCGCCGCGCAGGCGCTCGCGCTCATTCCGGGCACGTCGCGCTCCGGCGTCACGCTGACTGCCGGCCTCGCGCTGGGCCTCGAGCGCAGCGCCGCCGCGCGCTATTCGTTCCTGATGTCCGTCCCCATCACGGCGCTCGCGGCGGCCCACGGCGTGATGACGGCACTGAAGGGCCACGAGGCGATCGGCATCCCCACGTTGCTGCTCGGCGCCGCGATCTCCGGCATCGCCGGCGTCGCCGTGATCCACCTGCTGCTCGTGGTCCTGCGCCGCGCCGGGACGCTGCCGTTCGTCGCGTACCGGATCGTGCTCGGCGTGGTGGTGCTCGTGCTCGTGGCGCGCGGGGTTTCCGCCCCGACCTGAGGCACTCGCTGCACCAGAGCGGTGCAGGTTGTACATCCTGGTTCCTTCGAACCCGCTCTGATCAAGCACTTGGGCGAGAGGCCGAAGTGGCACGACGCTTGCGAAGCGAGCGCGTCAACCCACACGCCCGGGGGCGTCATGTCCGTCGAAAACGTACTGAAGATGATCAAGGACCACGATGTCGAGTTCGTGGACCTGCGCTTCGCCGACCTGCTCGGCAAGCAGCACCACGTGACCTTCCCCGCGAAACTGGTCGACGCGGCCATGTTCGAGGAAGGCAAGATGTTCGACGGCTCGTCGATCGCCGGCTGGAAGGGCATCAACGAGTCCGACATGGTGCTCATGCCCGACCCGTCGTCCGCGGTGCTCGATCCGTTCACCGAGCACGCGACGCTGATCCTCTCGTGCGACGTGCTCGAGCCCGCGACCATGCAGGCGTACTCGCGCTGCCCGCGTTCGGTCGCGCGCCGCGCCGAGGCGTTCGTGAAGACGAGTGGCGTCGCCGACGTCGCGTTCTTCGGCCCCGAGCCCGAGTTCTTCATCTTCGACTCGGTGCGCTGGGAGAACTCGATGCAGTCCGCGAGCTTCGCGATCGAGTCCGAGGAAGCGGCCTGGAGCACGAACCGCAAGTTCGAAACGGGCAACACCGGCCATCGGCCCGGCGTGAAGGGCGGCTACTTCCCGGTCGCGCCGGTCGATTCGCTCGGCGACCTGCGCGGCGAGATGTGCCAGCACCTCGAGGCGATGGGCATCCCGGTGGAAGTGCACCACCACGAAGTCGCGACGGCGGGCCAGTGCGAGATCGGCACGCGCTTCAACACGCTCGTGCGCAAGGCCGACGAGCTGCTGACGATGAAGTACGTCATCCGCAACGTCGCGCACCGCAACGGCAAGACGGCGACGTTCATGCCGAAGCCGATCGTCGGCGACAACGGCTCGGGCATGCACGTGCACCAGTCGCTCGCGAAGGGCGGCCAG
>CALKUS010000182.1 GCA_937996755.1 uncultured Pseudomonadota bacterium
GCACGTCACGCTGTACGTGCACGGCACGACGGAAGGCATCGGCCTGCCCGACGAGCCCTTGCTCGCGCGCTGGAGCGTCGGCGAGGTCGTGCTGCCCCAGGGAACCTAGGCTGCGTCGGTCTGCGCGGCGTGTGTCACGACGGGCTGCCTGGTCACGCGCCACGCGAGCGCGAAGCCCGCGACGAGCAGCAGCGACGCGAGCAGGAACGCGGCACCGGGCACGTCCGGCCCGGCGTGGTCGCGGATGAACATCGCGAACACCTGCGTGAACACGGCCGGCGCGGCGATGCCCGCGAGGCTGACGAGGCTGGTGACGGCGCCCTGCAGGCGGCCCTGCTCGTGCGGATCCACCTGGCGCGTCATCAGCGATTGCGTGGACGGCCCGGCGAGGCCCCACAACGCGAGCAGCGGCACGGCGAGCAGCGACAACGGGCCGGTCGCCGCGAGGCCCTGCCAGGCGAATCCGAACGCGCCGAACGCGAGGCCGAGCAGCAGCGTGCGACGCTCGCCGAGCTTCGGGACCACTTTGCCGATCAGCACCGCCTGCACGATCGCATTGCACACGCCGACCAGCGCGAGCACGTAGCCGACGGCGCTCGCGCCCCAGTGGTAGCGATAGTCGGCGTACAGCACGAACGTCGCGGGCAGCACGTAGTGCGCGAACTGCGACAGCAGCACCACGGACGCGAGGCCGAACACCTGCGGATAGCGACGCAGCAGCATCAGCGAACCGACCGGGTTCGCGCGCGCGAGGTCGAGCGTTTTCGTGCGCTTCTCCGGCGGCAGCGATTCCGGGAGCACGAACCAGCCGTAGCAGAAGTTCGCGAGCGCGAGCGCCGCTGCCGCGTAGAACGGCGCGCGCAGGTCGATGTGGCTCAGCGCGCTGCCGAGCACGGGTCCGAGGACGAATCCGATGCCGAACGTCGCCCCGATCATGCCGTAGGCCCTGGCGCGCCGTTCCGGCGGCGTGACGTCGGCGATGTAGGCGTTCGCGGTCGAGATGCTCGCGGCCGTCACACCGGAAATCATGCGGCCGATGAGCAGCAGCGGCAGCGTGTTGACCAGCGCCATGAAGAGGAAATCGACGCCGAGGCCGAAATTGGAGATCAGGATCACGGGGCGGCGGCCGAAGCGATCGGACAGCGCGCCCTGCAGCGGCGTGCAGAGGAACTGCACGAGCGCGTACACCGTGCCGAACACGCCGGTCCACGCGACCGCGCTGGCCAGGTTGCCGCCGAGGAACTGCTGGACCAGGTGCGGCAGCACCGGGATGACGACACCGAACGCGAGCATGTCGAGCGCGACGGTGACGAAGATGAAGGCGAGCGCGGCGCGACGTGCGCCGCCGGGCGCAGCGGTGGCTTCGGACATGGACGGGTCCCGCGGAAATCGCGGCGCAGGTTATCAGGTCGCGCTGCGTGCTGCCGTCCGTGTTCGCGTGCGCGCGCGACTGCGCAGGAACGCGAGCGCGCGGCGTTCGCGCACGGCGGCACCCGCGCGCGCCGGCGGCGCGTAACGCGCGAGCTGTCCGTCGCGCCAGGCGACGAACACGTCCGGATGGATGTAGGCCTTGCGGCAGACGGCCGGCGTGTTGCCGAGCTCGTGCGCGACCGCGGCGATCGCCGCCGTCACGCACGCCTTGCGCGCGCGCTCGCCGCCTTCGGTCGGCAGCGGCACCGGCGCGATCGCGGCGATCGCGCGCAACGTGCCGCCCCAGGTGCGGAAGTCCTTCGCGGTGAACTCGCCGCCCATCGCATCGCGCAGGTAGTCGTTCACCATGCTGGAGTCGAGCGCGCGGCAATTGCCGTCTTCGTCGAGGAACTGGAACAGCTGCTGGCCCGGCAGCTCCTGGCACTGGCGCACCAGGCGCGCGAGGCGCGCATCGGCCAGCTCGATCTCGTGCGCGAGCCCGCTCTTGCCGCTGAAGCGGAACCGCGCGCGGCCGCGCGCGACGAGCACGTGGCGGTCGCGCAGCGTGGTGAGGCCGAACGAGCGGTTGCTGCGCGCGTACTCGTCGTTGCCCACGCGGATCAGCGTGCGCGCGAGCAGCGTGACGACGATCGCGAGCACCTTGTCGCGCGGCAGGCCCGGCTTCGCACGGTCGCTGCGCAGGCGCCGGCGCAGCCGCGGCAACGCCTCGCCGAACGCGACCATGCGATCGAACTTGTTCGCGTCGCGCGTGGCCTGCCAGTCCGCGTGGTAGCGGTACTGCTTGCGGCCGCGCGCGTCGCGGCCGGTCGCCTGCACGTGGCCGCGTGCGCTGCGGCTGATCCAGACGTCGGTCCAGGCGGGCGGGATCGCGAGCGCGCGGATGCGGCGCAACGCGGCGGCATTGCGCAGTACGCGGCCGTCGGGTCCGACGTAGCGGAAGCCCTTGCCCGCGCGGCGGCGCCGGATGCCGGGCGCGTCGTCGGCGACGTAGACGAGGCCGGCGCGCCGGGCGGCACGGCGGGATTCGCGAGCGGGCTGGGCGGCGGCCATGGCGTGCGCACCTGCACGCCGCGTGCCGCCTACTCCGGTTCGGGTTCGGCGGGCGCCGCGTCGTCGGGCAGTTCGTAGTCGGGCAGGTCCTGCGAGCAATCGCGGATCTGGCACGCACGGCGCTGGAAGAACACGTCGCGCAGCAGCGCGTATTCGTCCGGCGCGCCTTCGCTGAACGCCTCGTTCGGCAGCGCCGATGCGCGCGCGTGCAGCGGCACGATCACGGCCGCGCCCCAGCCCGCTTCGCGCCAGACGGTGCGCATCAGGTCGACCTGCGTCGACGTGAGGCGGCCGACGCCGTCGCGCACGGTGGAAGCGCCGAGCAGCGGCACGACGAGGTAGCGCGAGCGTTTCCAGCCCCAGAGCGCGAAGGTCTGGCCGAAATCGTTCTCGTGGTACGGGACGTGTGCCTTCGATGCGACGTCGAAGATGCCGGCGATCCCGACCGTCGCGTTCAGCAGGAAGCGCCCGACCGCGTGGCCAGCCTGCTTCGGCTTGCCCTGCAGCACGGCGTTGATCGCGACGACCGGCTGCTTGAGGTTGTTGATGACGTTGCCGACGCCGCGCCGCACCGGTTGCGGCACGACCTTCACGTAGCCGCGCGCGGCGGGCTTGAACACGGCGTCGTCGAACGCCTTGTTCACCTTGAAGACCTTGCGGTTGAACGGCTCCCACGGATCGTACGCATCGATCCCGGCGATCGCCGACTTCGACGCGTTGCGATCGACATCCGCGGATTCCCCGCGCTGCGCCTTCATGGCGCAGCCGGACAGCGCGAGCATCGCCAGCAATGCGAAGGCAACGCGCTTCACGCCGGCACTCCCGCGACACGATGGGCGGCGGCCAGCGCGGTGTAGCGCGGCGGCGCGTTCACGATGGCGGCATTGCCGATCGCCGCGAGCTCGAGCACGAGCGCGACGCCGGCGCTGTCGATCTCGCGCACGCCGACCAGCTCGACCTGCGTCGCCGTCGCGGCGCGCGCGGCGTGCTCGCGCCACAGGCGCGCGACGTCGTCGCGCGTCACGCGCTCGGGCAACACGATCTCCATCACGGGCGCCGGCAAGCGGATCAGCCTTCCAGCTGGATCGCGTCGGCCTTCAGGCCCGCGATCACCTGGTCGAGCGTCTGCGTGCGCAGCAGCTCCTCGAACTGCGCGCGATAGGTCTGCACGTACGAAACGCCTTCGACGATCACGTCGAACACCTTCCAGCCGCCGTCCACGGGACGCAGCATGTAGTCCACGGGCACGGGTGAACCGGTTGCGCGCAGGATCTCGCTCGACACGCGCACCATCTTGCCGCCAGCGAGCGTGGTCTCGCCGTTCACGCGCACGTCCATCGACGGCTCGAAGTCGAGCATCGCCTTGCCGTAGCGGCGCATGAGGCCCTGGGTCAGCGCGTCGGCGAACTCCACGACCTTCGCCGCATCGACGCCGCGACCGTGGCGGCCGAGCACGAGGCGCGCCGAGTACTCGTTGTCGAACGACTTGCCGAGCTCCTCGCGCACGAACGACTGCATGGTGGCGGGATCGCGGCGGAATTCGTCGCGCCGCTCGACGAGCGCCTTCAGCACGACTTCCGAGCGCTCCTTGATCAGGTCGCTCGCGCTGCCCGCGGCGTGCGCCGAAAGCGCGCTGAGCACGAGCAGGAGGAAGACGGCGATGCGGAACGGATGCTTCATTTCGACTCCGGAAGTGCGGCCGGCGCGGGCGACGGCTGGGTATCGGGGGCAGGCCCGGCCTTGCCGGCCGCGCCGAACATGTACTTGCCGATCAACTGCTCGAGCACGATCGCCGATTGCGTGAGCGCGATCTCGCCGCCGTCGGCCAGCGCGTCGGGCGCGCCGCCCGGCGTGATTCCCACATAGCGTTCGCCGAGCAGGCCGGACGTGTAGATCGCGGCCGAGCTGTCGCTCGGCAGGTCGCCCGCCGCGCGCGAGATGCGCAGCGTGGCCACCGCATCGTAGGTCGTCGCATCGAGCACGATATTTTCCACCTCGCCCACCTTCACGCCCGCGATCTTCACGGGCGCGCGCGGTTTCAGCTCGCCGGTGTTCGCGAAGCGCGCGGTGACCGAGTACGTGCCGCCTTCGAGGCGGCCCTGCACGTCGGTGGACGCGAAGGCGAGCGCGAGCGCGCACGCGAAGCCCATGGCGATGAAGGCGCCGACGCCGATTTCCAGTCTCGAGCTCATGTGGGCCTCAGTAGAAGAGCGCGCTCAGGAGGAAGTCCAGGAACAGCACCATCAGCGAGCCCTGCACGACCGAACGCGTCGTGGCGAGCGACGTGCCCTCGATCGTCGGCTCGGCATGGTAGCCGGCGTGCACGGCGATCAGGCTGCACGCGAATCCGAATACACCAGCCTTGACGAAGCATTGCGCATAATCCGACTCGAAACTGACGCTGGCCTGAAGCGCGGCCCAGTAATGGCCCGGATCGACGCCCAGCACCCAGGTGGCCTGGATCCAGCCGCCGAGCACGGCGAACGCGCAGAACACGGCGGTGAGCAGCGGCACACCGAGCACGCCGGCCGCGAAACGCGGCGCCGCGGCCTTCGCGACCGGGTCGATCGCCATCAGCCCCAGTGCCGCGAGCTGGTCGGTCGCGCGCATCAGCCCGAGCTCCGCCGCCATCGCCGAACCGGCGCGGCCGCAGAACAGGATCGCGGAAAGCACCGGGCCGAGCTCGCGGTAGAGCGAGAGGCCGAGCAGCGTGCCGAGCGCGTTGCTCGCGCCGAACGTCGACAGCGTGCGATAGCCCTGCAGCGACATCACGAGGCCGACGAACAGGCCGCCGACCGCCACGATCGGTACCGAGCGCGCGCCCACCACCCAGAGCTGGCGCACCAGGTCGGCGAGGCCGCCGCGGCGCGGCGCGAGCGCGGCCACGAGCCGCGCCGCGAACACGCCGACACTGCCGAGCGCCGCCAGTCGCTCACGCATGCGTCGTCGCTCCCTGCGCGGAATAGTCGAACGCGATCGGACCGTCGGCCGCGCCGTCGAGGAACTGGCGCAGTGCGGGATCGCGCGACGCCGCGAGCTCGGCCGGCGCGCCGCTGAACGCGATGCGCCCGCCCGCGACGACGAGCGCGCGGTCGGCGATCGCGAGGCATTCGGCGACGTCGTGCGAGATCACGATGCTGGTCAGCCCGAGCGTGCGATTGAGTCCGCGGATCAGCGCGACAATCACGCCGCGCGCGATCGGGTCGAGGCCGGTGAGCGGCTCGTCGTACAGCATGAGCGGCGGATCGAGCACGAGCGCCCGCGCGAGCGCGACGCGCCGCGCCATGCCGCCCGACAGTTGTTGCGGCGACAGCGCCTGGGCGTCGCGCAACCCGACGGCGCCGAGCTTCAGCGCGACGAGCCGGCGCAGGATCGCGTCGGGCAGGTCGGCGTGCGCGCGCAACGGCAACGCGACGTTCTCGAACACGTCGAGGTCGGTCAGCAGTCCCGAACCCTGCAGCAGCACGCCGATCCGCTGGCGCAACGCGAAAAGCCCGCCGCGCGGCAATGGCAGCGTTTCGCCGAGCACCGAGATCGTTCCGGCGGTCGGCGCGAGCTCGCCGGTGGCTGCGGCGAGCAACGTCGACTTGCCGGCGCCGCTCGGGCCGAGCACCGCAACGAGCTCGCCCGCGCGCACCGCGAAGTCGACGTCGCGCAGCACGGTGCGCGCGCCACGCGCGAGCGTCACGTTGCTGAAGCGCAGCACGACGTCGCCCCGGTGCGGGACGGCGTCGTTCGCGGCGTGGAGGCGCGGCTCGATCATCGGCCGCGCATTATGGCGAAATGCGCGCTGCGCGCGTGACCAAAGCGTTAACGGTGCGGCGAGTAGCCCTCCCTGGCGTACTCCCCCATCGCCATCCCTGGCTCAGCGGGCGCGCCGCTGGCGGTGCCGATAGGGCACCGCCAAAGCGGCGGCGCGCTCACCAGGAGTATCTGACGGTGTAGGTGATCTTCGCCTCGCCGTCGGCCGCGATCGTCACCGGGAAGTCGATGGTCTGCGCATCGCGCTTCTCGAAGTTCGTGCTCTTCGCGGTGACCGTCCAGTTGCTCCAGCGGTACAGGTACTCGCGCACGGTGACCGTCGCCGGCACCTTCTTGCGGTTGCGCACTGAAATCTCGAACGACTCCTCGATGAAGTCGGCGTCGTCGTTGTAGGTGAAATTCACCTGCTTGCGCTCGCCGACCACGTCGAATGCGTTGCCGAGCTTGATGTTCAGCGTCTCGTTGCGCGGCGTGTGCTTGATGAGGTCCTCGCCGATGAACTCGAGCGTGCCGTCGTTCGCGGCCTGGTTCACGCGCACGCGGCCGGCAGGCAGCGGCATGCCGAGGTGGTTCTGCTCGCGGTTCTCGAACTCGACGAACGCGCCGACCGTGCCCTGCGCGGTCGCGCCGTAACCCTGGTCGGCGATCGGCTGCGCCCAGTAGCTCCACGGCTGCGGCGCCGCGGTGAACACTAGCTGGCGCTTGCACGCGACGCCGACCGCCGCGGGGAACAGCTCGAGCTGCTTCGTGCTGTTGTCGGGCAGGTCGGTGCGCCGGCCGAGCGTGTAGAGGTGGTATTCGAACAGCGACGATTCCTGGAAGCCCTGGTCGGCCATCTTCGCGGCCGCCATCTCGCTGCGCGCGAGCATCGGCACGCCGGCCGGCGCGGCGGGCGCGCGGTTCACTTCGCCCGCGACCAGCTTCAGCTGCGCGCCGGGATAGCTCGCGCCCGACTGGTTCACGAGCGTGACCCAGGCCGAGAGGTCCATCTCGCACGCGTCGGCGTCGCCGCGCAGCGTGACGTTGTAGTCGCTCCACCAGGTCATCCCCTGCGTCTGGTAGCTCACGCGCACGTCGTGCTCGCCGCCACGCGCCGCGTCGAGCAGCCAGACGAGCGTGGGCTTCGTGATCAGGCCGCCGGGCAGGCTCGGGAACAGCACGTTGGTCCAGCCCTGCACGGTGATGATCTCGCCCGACTCCTTCTGCAGGATCATGCCGCCGTTCGCCGAGAGCAGCTTGCCGGTGATGCGGTCGACCTGTTCGCCGCGCACCTGCTCCACGGTGATCGTCTCGCCGACGAAGCGCTCCAGCAGCTTCGCCTGGCTGACGAGGTCGAACTCGTAGTTCTGCTCGACGACGCGCGTGCCTTCCGGGTCGGTCAGGGACGCGAAGCTCACCGTGGTCGGGTCGATGCGCTTCGCGACGTCGGTGAAGCGGATGCTCGACGCGCCGGGCGCGAGCTCGATCCGGCGCGCATCGCGCACGAGCGCATAGCCGGGCAGCTGCATCCCGTAGTTCTGCAGCGTCTCCACGCTGATCGAGCCGGGCTGCGCGGCGCTGTAGACGGTCAGCGAGTAGCGATCGGCGGCGGCGGCCGAACCGGCGGCGAGTGCGAGGGCAACGGCGGCGAACAAGGCACGGTGGCGCATGGCGGATCTCCGTCAGGGTCTTGCGTGTGCAACGCGCGAAGCGGTTCGGCGGGGTTACGCGGCGGCCGGTCCGAGTTGTCGGTCGTGCCAGCGCGCGAGCAGGACCTGTGCCAGGAACGCGCCGCACAGCGCGAGGAACATGTCCCACTGCGTGTCCCACGGGTCGCCCTGCGTCGCGAGGAACGCGTCGGCGTCGGCGCCCCAGACGAGCGCCGACCACCATTCGATGAACTCGAAGAACGCACTGAACGAAAGGCAGGCCGCGAGCACGAGGTAGAACAGCCAGCCGCCGCGCTTCAGCGGCGTGAGCCGCAGGAACAGCTCGCGCGCGAGGATGGCCGGCACGAAGCCCTGCATGAAATGGCCGAGCCGGTCGTAATGGTTGCGTGCGAAACCGAACGCTTCCTGCGCCCAGAACCCGAGCGGCACCTCGGCGTACGTGTAGTGGCCGCCGAGCATGAGCACGCCCATGTGCAGCACGATCAGCACGTAGAGCAGGCGCGTGAGCGGGAAGTTGCGTGCGGTGAACGCGAGCAGCGGCAGCGCCGCGATCACCCAGACCACCTCGAGGAACCAGGTGAGGCGGTCCTTCGCGCCGATGCCGGAGGCGACGAGCGCGACCACCACGATCGCCGCGTAGGTGGCGAGCTCGCCACGCGACGGCGTGACGGCAGGTCGCGGCCGGGTGGATGCCATGGCGCAGCTCCTCGCTATTGCAAGCAGGCGCGGCCGCCCCAAACTGCCGCGGAATGAGCGAATCCTACCCTGCCGCGCTCGGTCCCGACCGCGCCATGCGCCGCCGCGACGCGCGCGCGTTCTGGCGCGCGGCAGCGTGGGCGTTCGCGGCGGTCGCGCTGCTCGCGTGGATCAAGGCGCTGGAGTTCCTGTTCGACAAGCCGCTCGACGGCCTCGGCATCGTGCCGGGCACGGCGATGGGCCTGATCGGCGTGCTCACCGCGCCGCTCGTGCACGGCTCGGTCGAGCATCTCATCTCGAACAGCTTCCCGCTGCTCGTGCTCGGCACGCTCGCACGCTATGCCTATCCGCGGGCACTGAACCGCGCGCTGCCGCTGATCTGGATCCTGTCGGGCATCGGCACCTGGCTGATCGGCCGTCCGCCCGCGCACGTCGGCGCGAGCGGCATCACCGAAGGGCTGCTGTTCTTCGTCTTCATGCTCGGCGTGCTCCGTCGCGACCGCCGCTCGATCGCGATCGCACTCGCCACGTTCCCGCTGTACGGTGGGCTGCTCATCGGGCTCGTGCCGCACGAAGCGGGCATTTCGTGGGAATACCACCTGAGCGGCGCCGTCGCGGGCACGCTCGCCGCGATCCTGTGGCGCCGGCTGGACGCGGCCGCGCCGCGCGCGAAGTACAGCTGGGACTACGAGGAAGAGGCGATGGCGGCGGCGGCGGCAGCGGCACGTGCGCGCGGCGAGGAATTCGAGCTGCCCTCACCCGCCGACGTCGAACCGCTGTGGGACGGCCCGTCGCGCGAGCGGCGCGGCGTCGTGCTCGCGTTCCCGGATCCGCGCGCGCTGCGCGACCGCTCGCGGGACGACGACGCAGGCGAAAAGCCGCCCACGATCCACTGATCCTCGATCAGGCGATACCGCGCGCGAGCCCGAGGAAACGCAGGAACTCGGAGCGCGTGCGCGCGTCCTCGCGGAACGCGCCGAGCATCTGGCTGGTGACCATCGACACGCGCGTCTTGTGCACGCCGCGCGTGGTCATGCAGTGGTGGACGGCCTCGACGACGACGCCCACGCCGCGCGGCTTCAGCACGTCCTGGATCGCCTGCGCGACCTGTGCCGTGAGCTTTTCCTGCACCTGGAAGCGGCGCGCATACACCTCGACGACGCGCGCGAGCTTGCTGATGCCCACGACCTTGCGGTCGGGCAGGTAGCCGACGTGCGCGCGACCGATGATCGGCGCCATGTGGTGCTCGCAATGCGACTCGAAGTCGATGTCGCGCAGCACGATCATCTCGTCGTAGTTCTCGACTTCCTCGAACGTGCGTCGGAGGTAATCGGCCGGGTCGGCTGCATAACCCGAGAACCAGTCGCCGTAGGCGTCCACGACGCGGCGCGGCGTGTCGAGCAGGCCTTCGCGCGTGGGATCCTCGCCGGCCCAATGCAGCAGCGTACGGACGGCGCTTTCCGCCTCGGCGCGGCTCGGCTTCGCCACGCTGCGCGCGCGGCGCGCGGGTTTTCGGCTCGCCATGGCGTCAGCCTCCGGGCGCAGCCGCTGCGCGCAGGTGCTTCGCCATGTCGGCGTCCACCTGCGCATCGCTGCATTGCGCCGCATGCTGCTGCCGCACCTTCAGCAGGCTGGCTTCGGATTCCGGCGAGCCGTCGCCGCTCACCGCCTGGGCACCGGCGAGCACGGCGCATTCGATCTGCAGTTGCGTGCGCTCGAGCGCGGCGCCGCATTGCGACGCGAGCGTCGCTTCGCGGTCGCGCAGCCGCTGGCGCGACGCGTCGCTCGTGTCGATGTGCTCGACCGTGCCCTTGAGGTACCAGATGTCGCGCGCCATCGCGATGCACGTGGGGTCGGTGAGCTTGAAAGGCTTCGCGTTCTCGGGCGCGATCGGGATCACCTCCAGCGGTGCGCCGGCGCAGGGTTCTTCCTGGAACGCGAGGCTGCCGTCGGCGGCGCGGCACTTGTAGAGCGTCTTGTCGGCGGCGCCGGCTGCGGCACAGGCCACGAGCAGCAGCAACGGCAGGAAGCGGCGCACGGTCATTCGGCGATCCTCCAGGCGATCGATGCGCGCAAGCCTACACCGCTGGTGCCGCTGCGACCCGTGAACGATTGCCCGTTCCGGCATCGGCGGCCTGCCGTTCCGCGATCCAGGCGCGGATGCGCTCGCGCAGCAGGTCGAGCGGCACCGATCCCAGGCTCAGGACGGCGTCGTGGAACGCGCGCACGTCGAACCGCGCGCCGAGCGCGCCTTCCGCCTCGCGGCGCAGCGAGCGGATCTCCATCTCGCCGAGCTTGTAGGACAACGCCTGGCCCGGCCACGAGATGTAGCGATCCACTTCGGTGTCGATCTCGTGCAGCGACAGCGCCGTGTTGTCGCGCATGTACGCGACGGCCTGCGCGCGCGTCCAGCCCTTCGAGTGCACGCCCGTGTCGACCACCAGCCGGCAGGCGCGCCACATCTCGTAGGTGTAGCGGCCGAAGCGCTCGTACGGCGTCGTGTAGATGCCCATGTCCTCGCCGAGCGACTCGGCGTAGAGCGCCCAGCCTTCGCCGTACGCGGACAGATAGCTGTAGCGGCGGAACGGCGGTTGCCCGGTCTGCTCGTTCGCGAGCGCGCCCTGCAGGTGGTGGCCGGGCACCGACTCGTGCAGCGTGAGCGCCGGCAGCGTGTACAGCGTGCGGCTCTTCAGGTCGTGCGTGTTGACCCAGTAGTAGCCCGGTTCGCCGCTGCCTTCCGCGGCCGGCACGTAGCGGCCGGACGTGTAATACGGCGCGATCGAATCCGGGACGGGCGCGATGCCGAACGGCTGGCGCGGCAGCGTGGCGAAGAGCTTCGGCAGCTGGCCGTCGACGCGCTTCGCGATCCAGGCGGCGCGCATCAGCAGCTCTTCCGGCGTCTTCGCGTAGAACTGCGGGTCGCTGCGCAGGAACGCGAGGAACGCGGCGAAGTCGCCGTCGAACTTCACTTCCTTGACGATCGCCTCCATCGCGGCGCGGATGCGTGCGACTTCGGCCAGGCCGGTGGCGTGGATCGCCGCCGGGTCGAGGTCCAGCGTGACGTAATCGCGGATCTGCTGCCGGTAATAGCGCTTGCCGTCGGGCAGCGACTCCGCCGCGAGCGATTCGCGCGCGTGCGGCGCGTATTCCTCGTCGAAGAACCGCAGCAGCTTCGCGTACGCGGGCACCACCTGCTTGCCGATCACGTCGCGTGCCTGCGCGCGCAGCGCGTCCGCCGTCTGCCCATCGATCGTGGCGGGCAGCTTCGCGAACGGCGCGTAGAACGCGCTCTTTTCCGGGTCGGTCACGCCGGCCTGCGTCTTGAGCTCGCCGTCGCGGCCGGCGAGCACGATGCGCGGCGGCGTCATGCCGGTCTTCAGCCCTTCGCGCAGCTGCGCCGTGTGCTCGTCGAACCAGCGCGGAATGTCGGCCAGGCGCGCGAGATAGCGGCGGTAGTCGCGCTCGTCGGCGAACGGCATCTGCCGCGAGAGGAACGCAAGCTCGCCGTAGAACGGCGAGTCGCTGTTGATCGACAGGCGGTAGCCGTGCAGCTCGATGTTCGCGATCGCGCTCCCGATCTGGCCCTTGTAGATCGCGTAGTCGACGCGCGTCGCGGCATCCAGCGCAGCCGGATCGATGGCTTCGAGCGCCTTCGCCACGTCCTTGTAGTAGGCCAGGCGGCGCTGCTGGCTCGCCTCGTCCACCGTGCCGAGGCTTTCGTCGTAGCGATGCTCGCCCACGGCGGTCGCGAACGTCGGGTACTGCTCCAGGCGCCAGGCCCATTCGCGCTGCCACAGGGCGCGGAAGTCGTCGGTGGGCGACGCCGCGGCCGCGAGCGGCGCGAGCAGCAGCATCAGGGGCAGCAGTCGGCGCATGGCGCGGCTCCGGGTGGGCGGGAGCCGCGAGCTTGGGGCCGGGGCGGCCGGCGCGCAACGCCCGGTTTGTCGCGGCCGGCACGAGCCGCGACAATGCGCGCCTCGCCGCGCCCGGACCCCGCCATGAAGCACATTTCCCTGACCCGCTTCCTCATCGAGGAGCAGCGCGACAAGCAGCACATCAAGCCGGACCTGCGCCTGCTGATCGAGGTGGTGGCGCGCGCGTGCAAGGCGATCTCGATCGCCGTGGGCAAGGGCGCGCTCGGCGGCGTGCTCGGCAACGCGGGCAGCGAGAACGTGCAGGGTGAGGTGCAGAAGAAGCTCGACGTGCTGTCGAACGAGATCCTGCTCGAGGCGAACGAATGGGGCGGCCACCTCGCCGCGATCGCGTCCGAGGAAATGGAGGCCCCACACGCCATCCCGCACCGCTATCCGAAGGGCGAGTACCTGCTGGTGTTCGACCCGCTGGACGGCTCGTCCAACATCGACGTGAACGTCTCCGTCGGCACGATCTTCTCGGTGCTGCGCTGCCCGGACGGCGTGACGGAGCCGGGCGAGTCGGCGTTCCTGCAGCCGGGCACGCAGCAGGTCGCGGCCGGTTACTGCGTGTACGGCCCGAGCACCGTGCTCGTGCTGACGCTCGGCGACGGCACGCACGCGTTCACGCTCGATCGCGAGGTGGGCAGCTTCGTGATGACGGTGCGCGGCATGCAGGTGCCGGCGACCACGAGCGAGTTCGCGATCAACGCGTCGAACGCGCGCCACTGGTTCCCGCCGATGCGGCGCTACATCGACGAACTGCTCGCCGGCAAGGAAGGCCCGCGCGGCCGCGACTTCAACATGCGCTGGGTCGCGTCGATGGTGGCCGACGTGCATCGCATCCTCACGCGCGGTGGCGTCTTCATGTATCCGCGCGACCGCAAGGATCCGTCGAAGCCGGGCCGCCTGCGCCTGCTGTACGAAGCGAACCCGATGGCGTTCGTCGTCGAGCAGGCGGGCGGCGCGGCGAACAACGGCGAACGTCGCATCCTCGAGCTGCAGCCCACCTCCCTGCACGAGCGCGTCGCAGTCGTGCTCGGCTCGCGCGAGGAAGTCGAGCGCGTGGCGGCCTACCACCGCGAACCGGTGTGATCGCGAACCCCGACTTCATCGAGGTTTACCCGGGCGCGCTGGACGAACGCGCGTGTGCCGACGCGATCGCGTACTTCGAGCGCTGCGGCCAGGCGCAGCGCGGCGCGACCGGATCCGGCGTCGACACGACGCTGAAGGACAGCTGGGACGTCCTGATCACCGGACGCCCCGACTGGCAGGCGCACCACGACGCGTTCCAGGCGGCGGCGTTCCGCGGCCTGCTCGCGTACGTGCGCAAGTATCGCTATGCGCTGATCGCGCCGCTCGCGTTGAAGGTGCGCGAACCTGCTTCGGGCGCGTTGCGCGCGCTCGACGCCGACGCGCTCGGCGCGATGGACGACGCCGCGCTCGGCGGCGTGCTGCAGCTCGCGTTCCGCCCCGGCACGATCAACATGCAGAAGTACCTCGCCGGATCGGGCGGCTATCCCTACTGGCACTGCGAGCACTACCCGAAGGCAGGCAGCGTCGACCCGCTGCACCGCGTGCTGCTCTACACGATCTACCTCAACGACGGCTTCGGCGCGGGCGAGACGGAGTTCCTCTACCAGCAGCGGAAGATCGCGCCGCGCACGGGCGACCTGCTCATCGCGCCCGCGTTCTTCACGCACACGCATCGCGGCAACCGCCCCGAAGGCCGCGACAAGTACATCGCCACGAGCTGGATCCTGTTCCAGGCGGCGGAGGCGCTGTTCGGGAAGCGGCCCTAGGACGGGGTCGCGACGAGCGCCGTACGGTCGAGCTCGCGCTTCGGCTCGCTGGCCTGTCCGACGCGTCCGGGTTGCTTGCGCGGTTGGCACCGACCCGACAGACTGCCGGCAGGGGCGTTCGACCTTCCCATGCCGCGCCGGATCGGCAACGAGCACGCCCGCGGGGAGCGAGCAGTCCACCATCCTCGAAAGTCGAACGATGAACGGACGAAGTCGGTTGGCGGTAAGCGTTGGCGCAGGCCTGACGATCGGTTTCCTCGCACTGCTCATGATCGTCGGGACCACCATCTGGCTGGTGGAACGCGGCAACACCCTGCTCGAGCAGTCCACGGTGCAGCGCTCGATCCGCGTCGCTGCCGAAAAGCTGCGCGACCACCTGCGAACCGCGGAGTCGAGCCAGCGGGGATTCCTCCTCACCGGCAACCAGATCTACCTGGCCCCGTATGACACGGCCAAGACGGGGGCGGCGCAGGAGCTCGACGTCCTCGGCCGGGCGATCGGGCCGGACGCGCCCAACCGCGCCATGCTGCCCGCGTTGTCGGACGCGGTGGGCGAAAAGATCGCCGAGATGGACTCGACCATCGCCTTGAAGCGCGCCGGCCGCGACGCCGAAGCCCTGGCGCTGATCCAGCGCAACCGGGGCAAGGCGCTGATGGACGAGATCAACGTGTTCCTGTACGGCGCGATTTTGCTCGCCGACGAGGGCGGCGCGCTCGGCAGCGCGGAACAGCAGCGCAACGCGTCGCTGCTGCGCCGGATATCCGCGGTCGCCGCCGCGGTGATCGTCCTGGTGGTGCTTGCGGTGACCTTCATGGTCTATCGCAACGGCCGCGACCTGAAGCTGGCTCGCGACGAGGTGCAGGCCATCAACCTGAGCCTGGAAGAACGCGTGAAGGCGCGCACCGCGGATCTGGCGATGGCACGGGAACGCGCGGAAGTCCTGCTCGCCGAAGTCAATCACCGCGTGGCG
This sequence comes from uncultured Pseudomonadota bacterium, assembly GCA_937996755.1. Classification (GTDB taxonomy): domain Bacteria; phylum Pseudomonadota; class Gammaproteobacteria; order Xanthomonadales; family Ahniellaceae; genus CALKUS01. The sequence goes on from CALKUS010000182.1 coordinate 15,272, forward strand.
AACAGCCTGCAGCTCGTGGGGAACCTCGTGCGGATGCAGGTCGGTTCCGCGACCGACAAGGCGACCCGGGAAGCCCTGCTCGAAACCCAGTCGCGCATCAACGCGATCGCGCTGATCCACAAGAGCCTCTACACGTCGGGCGACGTCACGCGCGTGGCGCTGAACGACTACCTCGGCACCATGCTCGGCAACCTGGAAACGGCGATGAAGAAGGACGGCCATACGGCCATCCTGAGGATATTCCTGGAACCGATTTCGCTGCGTACTGACGCCAGCGTCAACCTCGGCGTGGCGGTACAGGAGCTCGTGACGAACGCGTTCAAGTACGCCTATCCCGAGGACCAGCCCGGTGAGGTGCGCGTGCGGCTGAAGCGAATCGACGACGACAAGGCCGAGCTCCTGGTCGAGGACGATGGCGTGGGCTTCTCGCCGGACGCCAGGCCGGAAGGCACGGGCCTCGGCAGCAAGATCATCTCCACGATGGCGTCGGCATTGCGCACGCGGGTGGAGTACATCCATCGTCGCCCGGGCACTGCGGCGCGGCTGGTCTTCGTGACCTAGGCCCGTATCGGACTCCCATGAAGCTCGTCCTGTCAGCGGTCCTTCTCCTTGCCTGTGCGGGCCCGGTCGCGTTCGCCGCGGGCGGCGACGGGCTGACCACGCCGGTCAGGTTGCCCGCGTACGACGAAGCGCGCGCCAGCTGCAGCGCACCCACGGGTTTGCAGAAGACGCTGGTGTTCGTCCAGGACAACCGGCGCGAATTCATGCAGGGCGTGGGGCGCGGGCTCGAGGCGGCGGCACGCGCGCGGGGCCTCGGCTACCGCGTCGACTTCGCCGACAACGATCCCGAGCTGATGATCAGGCAGATCGACGCGATTGCGACCGACGGGACGGGCGCGATCGTCGTGGCGCCGATCGATCCGCCGTCGCTCGCTCCCGCGTTGAAGAACGTGATCGGGGCGGGCGCGTACGTGGGCGCGATCGTGCCGCCGCCCGCGACCACGGTGCTGAACGCGCCGCAGTACATGACCGGCAAGGTGCTGGCGGAAGCGGCGGCGGAGTACATCCGCACGCGACTCGGCGGCAAGGCCAGGGTCGTCCTGCTGACGCACGACAGCCTGCAATTCCTCGCGCCGCGTTTTACCGCCATGCGCGACACGCTGCGTGGGCTGCCGGGCGTCACGATCGTGGCGGACATTTCCCCCGCGACGGTCGACAAGGACGGTGGCTATCGCACGATGAAGATGATCCTGCTGGCACAACCCAGTATCGATGTCGTGCTCGGCGCGGACACGGTGGTGCTGGGTGCGCTCGCGGCCCTGCGCGACGCGGGCAAGGCACGCGCGGACCAGTTCCTGGGCGGAATCGACGGGGAGCGGGAAGCGGTCGACGAGATCAGGAAAGGCGACAGCCCCTACAAGGCGAGCATCAGCCTGGCGTCCCCCATCTTCGGATACGCGATGGGCCAGCACGCCGCCGACTGGCTCGAGGGAAAGTCCATTCCGCAGGCCATGGACATCCTGCCGCGGGCGCTCACGCGCGACAACATCGCGGACTACGAACGCGATGTCGCCGATCCCGGCGCGGTTTTCGCGGACCCGTCGCGACGCGGCTCCTATCTCAGGATGTATGGCAACATCTGCTTCGACACGCGCGACGAGTACATCGACTTTCCCTGGTCGTCGGAAGCGATGTAGTTCGGCGCGGTCGCGCTCGTGATCGAACGAAGGCGGCATCCGATCGACCGACCGCGTGCACGCTTTCGCGGAAGCACCCCCGACACGAGCAGCCATGCCCGCCGATCCGTTCGTCATCCTCTACGTCGAAGACGACGACCTGATGCGCGAGCTCATGCGCGAGTTGCTCGCCACGGCCACGCGCCGGATCGTGGCAGCGGCCGATGGTGCCGGCGCGCGAGCGGCGCTTCGCGAGCAGCGCGTCGACGTGTTGATCACCGACGTCAACCTGCCGGACGACTCGGGCGTCGAGATCGCGCTCGAGGCATTGCGTCTGAACCCCGCACTGCCGGTGATCGTCTGCTCCGGATACGACGCGACGGACATCGTCCGTTCGCTCGGTCCGACCGCCCATGCATTGAGGAAGCCCGTCGACGTGGGCGACATCGAGGCACTCCTCGAGCGGCTGGCGCGCTGAGCGGGCCGGGTCAGAACAGCTCGCCCTGGCGCGACGGCTTGCGCGGCGCCACGAATGCCGTGCGGTCGAGCTCGAGCTTCGGCTCGTCGTCGTAACCGAGCCGCGCGCGCGCCGCCGCGAAACGCCGGGCGACGAGCTGCGCGAACACGCCCTCGCCGCGCATGCGCTTGCCGAACGCCGCGTCGTAGTCCTTGCCGCCGCGCATCTGGTTGACCAGGCTCATCACGTGCGCGGCACGCAACGGGTGGTGGATCTGCAGCCACTCGCGGAACAGGTCCTTCACCTCGTGCGGCAGCCGGATCAGCACGTAGCTCGCTGCGCGCGCACCGGCCGCGCGCGCGAGCGCGAGGATCTCCTCCATGTCCTGGTCGGTGATCATCGGGATGATCGGCGCGACCATCACGCCGCACGGGATGCCGGCCGCGGTGAGCGCGCGGATCGCCGCGATGCGCCGATGCGGCGCGCTCGCGCGCGGCTCGAGGCGGCTGGAGAGCTGGTTGTCGAGGCTCGTGACCGAGACGAAACAGTGGACGAGCCGTCGCTTCGCGCACGCGGCGAGCAGGTCGATGTCGCGCTCGATCATCGCGTTCTTCGTGATCACGTTGAACGGATGGCCGGTTTCCGCGAGCACCTCGATGAGCCCGCGCGTGACTTCGTAGCGCTTCTCGATCGGCTGGTACGGATCGGTGTTCGCGCCGAGCATGATCGGATCGACGACGTAGCCCGGCCTGGCGAGCTCGATGCGCAATTGCTCGGGCGCATTCACCTTCGCAAAGAGTCTGGTCTCGAAGTCGATGCCGGACGAGAGGTTCAGGTACCCGTGCGACGGACGCGCGTAGCAGTAGACGCAGCCGTGCTCGCAGCCGCGGTACGGATTGATCGAGCTCGTGAACGAGATGTCGGGTGAATCGTTGTGCGAGACGATCGAGCGCGCACGCTCCTCGGTCACCTGGGTCGGCGGGCGCTGTTCCTCGCTGTCGCGGAACCAGCCGTCGTCCTCGGCCTCCTTGCGCACCGATTCGAAGCGCCCTTCCCGGTTGGAAGCGGCGCCGCGGCCCTTGATGCGGCTCGGCGCCCGGCGGATTTCGTCGCTCATGGTGAAGCCCGCTCCGGTTTCGTGCGCGCGAGCGTGCTGCGCGGGCGTCTCGCGCGCCGAGATCAGAGCAGCTTTGCGATTTCCGGCCAGAGGAAATCGACGAGCGTCGGCTGCGTCGCGGCGACCGGGTGCAGGTCGTCTTCCTGGAAGTTTTCGCGCGCCGTGGCGATCGGTTCGAGGAAGAACGGCACGAGCGCCGACTTCCGCGCGCTCGCCACCGCCGCGAACATGGCGATGAAGGCCTGCGTGTACTCGGGCCCGTAGTTCGGCGGGATCTGCACGCCGAGCAGCAGCACCTTCGCGCCGGCCGCCTGCGCCTTCGCGACGATCGCCTCGAGGTTGCGCTGCGCGAGGTCGAGCGGCAGCCCGCGCAGGCCGTCGTTCGCGCCGAGCTCGACGATCACCAGCCCGGGCTTGTGCTCGGCGAGCGCGCGATCGATGCGCGACAGGCCGCCGGCAGTCGTTTCGCCGCTCACGGAGGCGTTCACCACGCGCCAGCCGGGCGCGTCGTCCGCCAGGCGTTCGCCGAGCAGCGCCGGCCAGTCCTGGCCGGGCTCGAGGCCGTAGCCGGCGGAGAGGCTGTCGCCGAACACCAGCACCGTGCGCGGCGCCGGGGCGGCGGCCAGCGCGCTGGAGGCGAACAGCAGGAATGCAAGCGTGACGAAAGCTCGACGTGCGGTGCGCCAGGCTTGCGGCATGATCGAACCCATGGACCAGACTCCGGTGTCATCGGCAGCGGCCGTCGCCGCGGAAAAGCTCGGCAAGCGCGTCGCGCTGCCCGAGCGTACTCTGACCCTGCTCGACGACGTGAGTTTCACGGTCGCGGCCGGCGAGGCCGTCGCGATCGTCGGCGCTTCAGGTTCGGGCAAGTCGACGTTGCTCGGCCTGCTCGCGGGCCTCGATTCGCCCAGCGAGGGGCGCGTCGTGCTGGACGGCACGGCGCTCGACACGCTGGACGAGGACGGCCGCGCGCGGTTGCGCGGCGCCCGCGTCGGCTTCGTGTTCCAGAGCTTCCAGCTGCTGCCGATGCTCACGGCGCGCGAGAACGTGATGTTGCCGCTGGAGTTGGCCGGCGCGCGCGACGCCGCCCCGCGCGCGGAAGCGATCCTCTCGCGCGTCGGCCTCGGTGAGCGGCTCGGCCACTATCCGCGGCAGCTGTCGGGCGGCGAGCAGCAGCGCGTCGCGATCGCGCGCGCGTTCGTCGTGCAGCCCGCGATCCTGTTCGCGGACGAGCCGACCGGCAACCTCGATGCGCAGACCGGCGGCGCGGTGGCCGACCTGCTGTTCGCGCTGAACGCGGAGCGCGGCACCACGCTCGTGCTCGTCACGCACGACGACAAGCTCGCGCAACGCTGCCATCGCGTGCTGCGCCTGGCCGGCGGCCGGCTGCAGGCCGGCGGCTCCGGCGGGCTGACCTGGTGACGCCGGCGTGCGCCTGATCCGCCTCGCCTGGCGCATGGCGCGCCGCGAGCTCGGCGCCGGCGAGGTGCGCGTGCTGCTCGCGGCGCTCGCGCTCGCCGTCGCGGCCGTCGCGACCGTGGGCAGCGCGAGCGAACGCGCGCAGGCCGCGCTCGTGCGCGAGGCCAACCGCCTGATCGGTGGCGACGCCGCCGTGCGCGCGGATGCGCCCCTGCCGGTCGCGTTCGCCCAGCGCGCGAAGGCGCTCGGGCTCGCGCACGCGTCCACCACGTCGTTCCGCAGCATGCTGCGCAACGGGACGAACATGCGCCTCGTCGAGGTTCGTGCGCTCGAGCGCGGCTATCCGCTGCGCGGCGCGTACGAGCTCGAGCCCGGCCACGCGGTGGTCGATCCCGCCGCGGGACCGGCGCCCGGCAGCATCTGGCTGACGCGCAACGCCGCCGCGGCCGCGGGCGCCGCGGTCGGCGGCGACGTCGCGCTGGGCCGCTCGACCTTTCGCGTCGCCGCGATCGTGGCGAAGGAGCCGGACGCGGGCTTCGACCTGATGGAGCTTGCGCCGCACGTGCTGATCGGCCTGCCCGACCTCGCGGCGACCGGCCTCATGCAGCCCGGTGCGCGCGCGACGTTCCGCATCGCGGTGGCCGGCGACGCCGACGCCGTCGCGACATTCGCGCGCGACGCGAAAGCGCAGCTCGGGCGCGGCCAGCGCCTGGAAAGCGCGGCGGAAGCGCGGCCCGAGATCCGCAACGCGCTCGCGCGCGCCGAACGCTTCTTCGGGCTCGCCGCGCTGATCAGCGTCGTGCTCGGCGCGATCGCGGTCGCGCTCGCCGCGCGACGCCATGCGCTGCGCCACCTCGACGCGTGCGCGCTCATGCGCTGCGTCGGCGCGACGCAGGGCACGATCACGCGGCTGTACGTCTTCGAGCTCGCGATCGTCGGGGTGCTCGGCACGATCGCCGGGCTCGCGATCGCGGCGGTGCTTTCGTTCGCCCTCGGTTGGTGGCTCGCGGGCGCGCTCGGCGTGGCGCTGCCGGCGCCCGGTTTCGCACCGGCGTGGCAGGGCGCCGTGGTGGCGCTCGCGGTATTGGCCGGCTTCGCGGCGCCGCCGGTGCTCGCGCTGCGTCGCGTGAGCCCGCTGCGCGTGCTGCGTCGCGACGTCGCGGGGCCGCGCGCCGGCGCGATCGCGACGTTGCTGCTCGCGCTCGCGGCGGTCGCGGGCCTGCTGCTCTGGCGCGCCGGCGATGCGACGCTCGCGACGATCGTGCTGGTCGGCCTCGTCGCGTCGGCCGCCGTGCTCGCGGTGCTCGGTGCGCTGCTCGTGCGCGTCGCGTCCGCGCTGCGGCCGTACCTGCGCGGCGCGGCGCGCCACGGCCTGGCCAGCCTCGCGCGCCGCCGCGCGACGACGCTCGTGCAACTGGTCGCGCTCGGGCTCGGCCTCTCGATCGTGCTGCTGCTCTCGCTCGTGCGCTCCGACCTCGAGCGCTGGCGCGACGAGCTGCCCGTGGACGCGCCGAACCGCTTCCTCATCAACGCGCAGTCCGACCAGATCCCGGCGCTGACCGAGTCGCTGCGCGCGGCCGGCGTGGCGGAGCCGATGCTCGTACCGATGGTGCGCGCGCGGCTGACGGCCGTGAACGGCACCGCGGTCGCAGCGAAGCAGCGCGACGAGGACGAGCGCGCGCAGCGCCTGGCCGAGCGCGAGTTCAACCTCACCTGGCGCGCGCAGCCGGGCCCGGACGACACGATCGCCGCGGGCACTTTCTGGACCGGCGACGTGCCGGCCGACGCCGCCCAGTTGTCGGTCGAGCGGCGCTTCGCCGAAACGCTCGGCTGGAAGCTCGGCGACGAGATCGCGTTCGACATCGCGGGCAGCGCGTTCCGTGCGCGCGTCACCAGCCTGCGCGACGTGAAGTGGGAAAGCTTCCGGCCGAACTTCTTCGTCTACGCCTCGCCGGGCGCGCTGGACGGCTATGCCACGACCTGGATCACGGCGTTCCACCTGCCGCCGGGCCGTGAGGACGGCATGAACGCGATCGTCGCGCGCTTCCCGAACCTGACGATCGTCGACGTCGGCGCGATCCTCGACCAGGTGCGGCGCACCGGCGAGCAGGTTGGTCTCGCGGTGCGCTTCGTGTTCGGCTTCACGCTCGCCGCGGGTCTGCTCGTGCTGCTTGCGGCGATCGGCGCGACGCGCGACGAGCGCCTGCACGAGGTCGCCGTGATGCGCGTGCTCGGTGCGCGTGCGCGGCAGGTGGCGGCCGCGCAGTGGTCGGAGTTCGCGCTGCTCGGCGCGCTGACGGCGCTGGTCGCGGCGATCGCGTCGGAGATCCTGGCCGCGCAGTTCGCCCAGCGCGTGCTGCAGATCGAGCCTTCCGCGCACTGGGGGCCGGCGTTCGCCGGCGCGGCCCTCGGCGCGCTGGCCATCGCCGTGACCGGCGCGCTCGCCACGCGCGGCGTGCTTCGCACTTCGCCCGCCACCACGTTGCGCGCCATCGCGGGCTGATCGAAACTCCGCCGCGGGCCACCCGGGGACACGCCATGCGCTGGTTGCTGCTGCTCGTCTCGATGCTGGCATTCGCTTTCGCGTTCAAGGCCACCACGGCGGGCCCGCTCGCGCTCGCGCTGCTGGTCGGGTTCGGTTCGCTGGTCGCGAGCTTCCTCGGCTTCGTCTCCGCGCGCATCGATGCGCAGGCGCAGTCGCAGATGACCAAGGCCGCGACGCTCGTCGCGACCAGTCGCGGCAAGCTGCCGGCGGGCACCAGGACCCGGCAGGGCGCAGCCTCCGCGCCGCTGGCGGGCGATTCCACGTCGTGGACCGCCGGCGATGCCGGACACCCGCACGGCAACCACGGCCACCATGGCCATCACGAGGCTGGCGGCAGCGACTGGGGTGGCGATGCCGGCGGCGATTCGGGTGGCGGCGGCGGAGATGGCGGCGGCGGCGGGGGCGACTGACGGCCGCGGTTGCCATTCGTGACGGACGGCCGAGCCCGTCAGACGCGATACTCTGCCGGCCGCAACCCGCGGCCATCGTTCGGGGACGGGTCATGACTGTCACTTCCCTCATCTACATCCTGCTGATCGGCGGCATCGCCGGCTGGCTCGCGGCGCTCGTGATGCGCGGCCGTGGACTGGGTGTGCTCGGCAACATCATCGTCGGCATCGTCGGCGCGTTCCTCGCCAGCTGGCTCCTGCCGATGCTCGGCATCGTGATCGGCGGCGGGGCGATCGGCGCGATCCTGAACGCGTTCATCGGCGCCGTCGTCCTGCTGGCGCTCATCAGCCTGATCAAACGGGCCTGAGCGCACCGGGTCGCCGCTTGCCGCTCGCGCGGCAGGCGGCGGCGCGGCATCATCGCCCCGGACATCGCGCCGGAGGCGACATGCCGCACCAGACCTTTCCGCCGCCGCCCGACTTCGTCGCGCGGGCCCGCGTCAACCGTACCGACTACGAAACGCGCTACGCCGAATCGGTGCGCGATCCCGATGCGTTCTGGGCGCGGGAAGCCGGCCGACTCGACTGGATCACGCCGTTCAAGCGGGTGCGTGACGTGTCGTTCGCGGCGGAGGACCTGCACATCAGCTGGTTCGCCGACGGCAGCCTGAACGTCGCCGCGAACTGCATCGACCGCCACCTCGTCTCGCGGGGCGACAAGACCGCGATCCTCTGGGAGCCGGACGATCCGCAATCTCCGCCGCGGCGCATCTCCTACCGCGAGCTGCACGCGCTCGTCTGCCGCTGCGCGAACATGCTGCGCGCCGAGGGCGTGCAGCGTGGCGATCGCGTCACGATCTACCTGCCGATGATCCCCGAAGCGGCCATCGCGATGCTGGCCTGCGCGCGCATCGGTGCCGTGCACTCCGTCGTGTTCGGCGGCTTCTCGCCGGACGCGCTCGGCGGTCGCATCGCGGATTGCGGTTCCGCCGTCGTCATCACGGCGGACGAAGGCATGCGCGGCGGCCGGCACGTGCCGCTGAAGGAGAATTGCGACCTGGCGCTCGCGAAGCCGGGCACTGAATCGGTGCGCCGCGTGATCGTGGTGCCGCACACCGGGCGGAAGGTCGCGTGGTACGAGGCGCGCGACCGTCGCTGGGACGAGCTCATGGCACGGCAGCCGGCCGAATGCGCAGCCGAGGCGATGGCTGCCGAGGATCCGCTGTTCATCCTCTACACGTCGGGCTCGACCGGCCGGCCGAAGGGCGTGCTGCATACCTCGGGTGGCTACCTGCTGTACGCCGCGCTCACGCACGAGACGGTGTTCGACCTGCGCGAGGACGACGTCTACTGGTGCACCGCCGATGTCGGCTGGGTGACCGGCCATTCGTACATCGTGTACGGGCCGCTCGCGAACGGCGCGACCACGCTGATGTTCGAGGGCGTCCCGAACTTCCCCGACGCGGGGCGCTTCTGGGAGGTGGTCGACCGCCATCGCGTGTCGATCTTCTACACGGCACCGACCGCGATCCGCGCGCTGATGCGCGAGGGGGAGGCGCCCGTGAAACGCGCATCGCGCGCGTCGCTGCGCCTGCTCGGTTCGGTCGGCGAGCCGATCAATCCCGAGGCCTGGCTCTGGTACCACCGCGTGGTCGGCGACGGCCGCTGCCCGATCGTCGATACCTGGTGGCAGACGGAGACGGGCGGAATCCTGATCTCGCCACTGCCCGGCGCGACGACGCTGAAGCCGGGGTCCGCGACGAAGCCGTTCTTCGGCGTGGTGCCCGCGCTCGTGGACGCGGACGGTCGCGAGCTGACCGGCGCGGCCGAGGGCAACCTCGTGCTGCGCGGCTCATGGCCGGGGCAGATGCGCACGGTGTACGGCGACCACGAGCGCTTCGTCGACACCTATTTCCGCACCTATCCCGGCAGCTATTTCACCGGCGACGGCGCGCGTCGCGACGCCGACGGCGACTGGTGGATCACGGGTCGCGTCGACGACGTGCTGAACGTCTCGGGCCATCGCCTCGGCACCGCGGAGATCGAGAGCGCGCTCGTCGGCCACCCGGCGGTGGCGGAAGCGGCGGTCGTCGGCTATCCGCACGAGATCAAGGGCCAGGGCGTGTATGCGTACGTGACGCTCAAGGTCGGCCGCGAGCCGAGCGACGCGCTGCGCGCCGAGCTCGTGAAGCAGGTGCGCGGCGAGATCGGGCCGATCGCATCGCCCGACCTGCTGCAATGGGCGCCGGCGTTGCCGAAGACCCGCTCGGGCAAGATCATGCGCCGCATCCTGCGCAAGATCGCCGCGAACGAGCACGACTCGCTCGGCGACACGTCCACGTTGGCCGATCCGGCCGTCGTCGACCAGCTGGTCGCGAACCGGATGAACCGCGGGGCGGGCGAGTGAGTGTGAGCTCGCCATTCGACAACCGTGCGCGCCGCGCGCTGCGTCCGCTCGCGGCGTTGCCCGGCTGGCTCGCGCGGCCGTTGCGCGATCGTGCGATCGGTCGCGTGATCCCGTTCGTCGGCACCGCGGGTATCGCGCTCGAACGGCTCGACGACGACGCGGCCGTGGTGCGGCTGCGCAACCGCCGTCGCGTGCAGAACCACATCGGTGGCGTGCACGCCGCGGCGACGGCGCTGCTCGCCGAGACCGCGACCGGGCTCGCGCTCGGCTGGCACCTGCCGGACGACGCGACGCCGCTGCTCGCGTCGCTCGAGGTGCGCTACCTGCGGCGCGCGCAGGGCGGCCTGCGCGCAACCGCGCAGCTGCCGCACGACGCGATTGCGCGCCTGCGCGGCGAGCCGAAGGGCGAGCTCGAGGTGCCGGTCGCCGTCGTCGACGATGCGGGCGAAACGACCGTGGCGTGCAGCCTGCGCTGGGCCTGGATCCCGCGCCGGCGCGAGCCGCCGGCAGCGCCGTGAGCGAAGCACCGGCGTGGCACGCGCCGGGTGAGCCGCATCCGGTCGCGGGCTTCGCCAGCGGCACGGTGGACGTGTGGTGGTTGTCGGCGGCGCGCGGCGACCCGGTCGTCCGCAAGCTGATCGCGCGGTATGCGGGCGAGCACCCCGCGTCGCTGCGGCTGGCCTCCGGCCCGCACGGCAAGCCGATGCTGGAAGCGGCGCGCCTGCGCTTCAACCTCTCGCACAGCGGCGGCACCACGCTGCTCGCGTTCGCGCTCGACGCCGAGGTGGGCGTCGATGTCGAGCATGCCCGCATCGTGCGGCGGCGGGACGCCCTGCTCGCCCGTTGCTTCACGCCGGCCGAGCGGGCGCGGCTGCGCGCGACGCCGGATCCCGACACCGCGCTGCTGGCCGCGTGGACCGCGAAGGAGGCCGTGGTGAAGGCGATCGGGCGCGGCCTGGCCTACGGCCTCGCCCGCGTCGAGCTGGACCTGGCCGGCGAGCATCCGCGCCTGGCCGCGGTGGCCGGCGAGGCCGGGCCGGCAGCGCGCTGGACGTTGCGCGCGCTGCCGCCGCTGCCCGCCGCCAGCGCGGCGCTCGCGCATGCCGCGGGGCCGCTCGCGCTGCGTTGTTTCCGCGGCTGAGGGACGCTTCGTCGCGGCGCGCTTGCCGTGCGACGATCGGGACCGCCGGGCCGTCATCGCAGGCAGGACAACGCCGGACACCATGCTCGCGAAAAGTGCCTTCCACGCTCCCGTCGATCCCGCCGTGCTCGCCGCGGCGCGGCGCGGCGACGAGCATGCCTTCGCGGCGCTGTACGCGCAGTACCAGCGCGCCGGATTCAACCTGGCGCTGCGCGTGCTCGGCGACGCGGCCGCTGCCGAAGACGTGGTGCAGGACGTGTTCGTGCGGCTGTTCGACGCGATCCGGCAGTACCGTGGCGACGCGCCGTTCGGCGCCTGGCTGCGCCGGTTGTTCGCGAACGCGACGATCGACGAGCTCCGCCGCCGCCAGTGGCTGACCCTCGAGGACCCGATCGAGGCGCAGTCGCTGCCGCCGGGCGCCAATGCGCTGGCGGAGGAGCAGGCGGAGGCGTGGCAGATGCTCCTGCGCTTGCCGCCGCGCGCGCGTGCCGTCCTCGTGCTGCATGCGGTCGAGGGCTACACGCACAAGGAGATGGCCGTGCTGTTCGGCCAGAGCGAGAGTTTTTCCAAATCGATCCTGGCGCGTGCCTTGCGCCGGCTGCAGAGTGCCACCACCGTCGGTGGCGACGAGGATGACGACGATGAACGTGGTGGAGCTCAATCCCACCGTCTCTGATGCGCTGCGCCGCACCCTGGCGCAGCTGCCGGAATTCGATCCGCCCGCGTCGCGCTGGCTGGACGTGATCGCCGCGCACCGCGCGCAGGTGAAGCGCGCACCGGCGTGGCGGCCCTGGGCCGCGGCCGCGGTGCTCGTCGCGGGCGCGGCGGGCGCGCTCTTCGCCGGGCTCGGCCGGCCGGGCGCGGACGGTACGCTCGTCGCGGAAGTGGAGCGCTCGCGCCTGCTCGAGCAGCGCCTGGCGGAAGCGCGCGTCGTGCGCGGCGCGCCGGCGCTGATCGCCGTCGAGGCGGACCTCGCGCGCGTCGACGGCGCACTGCAGGCCGCGTACGACCGCGGCGCCGCGCCTGCCGAGCTGGAAGCGTTGTGGCAGCAGCGCACCGCGACGCTGGAGGCGCTGCTCGCCGGTTATCGCCACCCCGATTCACTGATCCGCATCTGATACGCGTTCCATGGAGGACGTCATGCGCAACACCAACCCGACCCGTACCGTGCTCGCCGCCGCGCTGCTGGCCGTCTCGAGCTTCGCCGGCGCGCAGGGCGCGGCGAACACCGTCGCGACGCAACTGCCGGCCGTCGCCGCCGCGACGCCCGACGACGTGCTGCGCGAGGAGCTGCGCAACGTGCTCGTACGCATGATCGACAGCGGCGCATTCGCGGGCACGGCGCCCGAGTCGATCGCGATGTCGATCGCGATGCCGGCCGAACGTGGCGTCGACCTGGGCGCGGTGCTCGACGCCCGCCCGAACGAAGGGCTCGTCGTGCTCGCCACGACGCCCGGCGGTACCGCGCAATCGCTCGGCCTGCGTCCGCAGGACGTGATCGTCAGCGCGAACGGCGTCGCGCTCACCACGCCCGGTCGCAGCTCGGCCGGCGATTCGCTCGCGGTCGCCGCGCTGCGCGGGCAGCTCGAGCGCCTGCGCGACGGCGGACGCCTGGCGCTCGTCGTGCGTCGCGACGGCAGCGAGCGCAAGCTCGCGGGCGATGTCGCCCCTCGCTACATTCCGGCGCTGCGCCTCGAGCTCGGCGAAGGGACGCTCGTGGCGTCGACTGCGCCCGTCGCGGCGGTGTCGCGCGCGACCCAGGCTGCCCCGGCGCAGTCCGGCGACAGCTGCGGCCGCATCTCGGTGTTCCACATCGCGCCGCGCGGGCAGCAGCTGTATCCGGCCAAGGTGCTGGAGATCGACGGCGAGATCCCGGGCCCGGCGCGCCAGGACACGTTCCGCGTCGCGCCTGGCCAGCACACGCTCCTCGTCGCGGAGCAGATCGACGACAACGACCTGCCGAGCGTCTATTCGCGCGCCCGCCGCCACAACAACAAGGAGCTCGTCGTCGAAGTTGCGCCGGGTCGGACGCTGCTGATTGCATCGCACCTCGAGCTCGCCAGCGAGCGCGAAGTGCCCGGCAACGGTTACTGGACACCCGTGGTCTGGAAGGAAGTCAGCGAGCCCTGCAACTGAGGACGAGCGGCGTCGCGACGGCGAAGGGCGGCCTCGGCCGCCCTTCTGCGTTCCGGGTGGCGCGTTCGCGAGTGGCCCCCGCGATGCGCGGCATTGGCCCTTGCGGGTGCCGACCACGCGCCTAGGATGGGCGCGTCGAGTCCACGGAGCGGCCTTCGTGACCAAGCTGAGCGTCAACGTCAACAAGGTCGCCGTGTTGCGCAACTCGCGCGGTGGCAGCGTGCCGAGCGTGGTCGACGCCGCGCGCGTCGCGCTCGCCGCCGGCGCGCATGGCATCACCGTGCACCCGCGTCCCGACCAGCGCCACATCCGTCCGCACGACCTCGACGAGCTGCGTCCGCTGCTGCGTGCGCCGGTGGAGTTCAACGTCGAAGGCAATCCGTTCGCGGGCGCGCAACCGAACGGCTACCCCGGCTTCATCGAGCTCGTCGAGCGCACGCGGCCCGACCAGGTGACGCTCGTGCCGGACGGCGACGCGCAGGTCACGTCCGACCACGGCTTCGAAGCGGACGACGCGACGCGACTCGCGCCGCTCGTGCGTCGCTGCAAGGATGCGGGCTGCCGCGTGAGCGTGTTCGTCGACGCAGGCGTCGCCGCACTGGAGGCATTTTCCGCGATCGGCGTCGATCGCATCGAGCTCTACACCGGGCCGTATGCCGAAGCATTCGCGCGCGGTGAGCCGAACGCGACCACCGCGTTCCGCGCGACGGCGGAAGCGGCGCACCGCGCCGGCCTCGGCGTCAACGCGGGCCACGACCTCGACCAGCGCAACCTCACGACCTTCCTGCGCGAGGTGCCGCACGTGCTCGAGGTGTCGATCGGGCACGCGCTGTTCAGCGAGGCCATCCATGATGGCCTCGCCGAAACGGTGCGGCGCTACATCGCGGCGATCGCTGCCGCGCGCTGAAGCGCGCGGCAGCGATCCTTCGTTCAGCGTGGATCGAGCGGGACGTCGATGGCGGTGACGCCGGCCGTGTTTGCGTGCGCCAGCACGGACGCCATACGGTCGTAGACCACGCCGTTCGCGGCCGTGATTCGCAGCGGCGCGTGCTCGCGCGCCGCGACGCGCATCTGCGCCGCGATGGCGTCAGTGGGGAGCAACACGCCGTCCCAGCGTACGCTGCCGTCGACCTGGACTTCGACCAGTTGCGGCGGCGTGACAATTTCGGATCGGCCGTCACCGTTGACCTGCAGCTCGATGCGCCGCGCGAGCACCGGCGCGGTGATCAGGAAGATGATCGCGAGCACGAGCAGTACGTCGATCAGCGGCGTGATGTTGATCTCGGCCAGCGTGGCGTGGCGGGCGGTCGCGTGCGTCATGGGGAAGCTCCCGACAACGCGCCGGGGCGGCGCGGCTTCAGTGTGCGCGCGACGCCGGCCACGCGGATGTGCAACTGCGCGAGCGGCGAGGGACCGACGACGAAAGGCGCACCAAGAAAAACGCCGCCCTTGCGGGGCGGCGTTGCTCGAAACGGGTAAAGCGTTCCGGTCGGGTCTATGGCGTCAGCCGCCCGCTCCCGGCATGTTCTTGAACTCGAGCTTGGTCATGCCGACGTTCTTGGCCGTGGCCAGGACGGCAGCGACCGTCTCGTACGGCGTTTCCAGGTCGGCGTCGATCTGCAGCGCCGGCTGCGGGTCCTTCTCCGACTCGATCTGGAGCTGCGGCTCGAGCGCGGCCGAGATCATCGGCTGGTCGTTCCAGAACAGCTCGCCCGTCGCGCGGATCTTCAACGAGATCGGCGGCGGCGGTTCGATCGGGTTCACGACGGTCGATTTCTGCGGCAGGTCGATCTCGACCTGGTGGGCGAGGATCGGCGCGGTGATCATGAAGATGATGAGCAGCACCAGCATCACGTCGACGAGCGGCGTGACGTTGATTTCCGCCATCGGGCCCTTGCCCTGGTTACTCGTGAAAGCCATGGTCTGCTCCGATCAGCGCGCGGGCGTGGTGATGAGGCCGACCTTCTTCATGCCGGCGTTCTTCGCCGCCGCCATGAGCTTCATCACCTCGCGGTATTCGGTCTGCTTGTCCGCACGGAACTGCACCGGCGGCTGCGGCACGCGCTTGGCCTCGATGCGGAGCTGACGCTCGATCGCGCCGGGCGCGATCGGCTCGTCGTTCCAGTAGGTCTCGCCCGAATACTTGAGCGCGATCGTGATCGTCGACGGCGGTTCCTTGTTCGGTTCCGCCGTCGCCTGCGGCAGCTCGACCACGATCTTGTGCGACATCAGGGGCGCCGTGATCATGAAGATGATCAGCAGCACGAGCATCACGTCCACGAGGGGCGTGACGTTGATCTCGGCCATCACGCCGCCGCTTTCGCCACCGCCGCCTGACATCGCCATGGTCGGTTACGTCCTGATCAGGTCGATTACTTGCGGGCCTGCTTCGCACCCATCTCGACGCGCGAGCCGGTGGCGAAGAAGTCGTGCAGGTCGTGCGCGAACTCGTCGAAGCGCGAGATCACCTTGCGGTTGCCGCGCACGAAGAAGTTGTACGCGAGCACCGCCGGGATCGCGACGAACAGGCCGAACGCGGTCATGATCAGCGCCTCGCCGACCGGACCCGCGACGACGTCGATCGACGCCTGGCCCGACGCACCGATGCGGATCAGCGCGTGGTAGATGCCCCAGACCGTGCCGAGCAGGCCGACGAACGGGGCCGAGGCGCCGACCGTGGCGAGCAGCGTCATGCCGTTCTCGAGCTTGGCCGACTCGCGGGCCACGGCCTGGCGCAGCGCGCGGTCGATGAACTCGGAGCGGTTCAGGGCCTCGACGAGGCGAGAACCTTCGTGGCGCTGGTGGTGGGCGGCGGCCGAGGCGCAGTCGAGCGCGATCTTCGAGAACGGCTCGGACTTCGGCTGCTCTTCCATGTAACGCACGGCGTCGGCCGCCGACTGCGTTTCCCAGAACGTGTGGATGACCTTCTCCATGCGCGCGTTGATGCGCGTGTTACGGATGAAGTTCATCACGATGTAGAACCAGGACGAGAAGGACATCACGACGAGCGTGACGAACACGACCCAGCCGACCACGTCGAAGTTCTCGATCAGGTGGCCGAAGCCCATCGCCTGCAGCGCGGTGGCGTCGGAATCGACGGCGCCCGGCGCGTTGCCGGACACGTCGCCACTGGCGGCCGTCATCTCGGTCGTGCCGGTGGACGTCGCCGGCGTGAGGGACACATCGGTGGCGGGGGCGGCGGCCGGATCAACCGGCATCGTCGTCTCGGGCGTCGGCGCGGCGGCCGCGTCGACGGGCTGGGTGGAAGTCGCGTCTTGCTGCATGGCCTTACCCTTCAGTGAGCTTGAATGAAATTGGCACGAGGACCCAGCCTTCGACCGGGCGACCGTTCTTGACTTCCGCGTTGAAGCGCCAACGCTTCACGGCCTGGATGGCCGCCTGGTCGAGCTCGCGGAAGCGACTCGAGCGCTGGATCTGCACCTGGAGCGGCGAGCCGTCCACGCCGACCAGCACCTTGAGCAGGACTTCGCCCTGCGCGCGACGGCGGATGGCGGCCGGCGGGTACTTCGGCTGGTAGAGCTTGCGATAGCTCGGGTCCTCCGACGCACCCGTGTCGGCCACGGGCGGCGCCGGCGGGGCCGGGGGCGCGGGCGGCGGCGCGGGCTCGGCATTCGGCAGCGGCTCGTCGAACACGACGGGCGGCTCCGGCTCCGGCGGCGGCGGCGCGGGCTCCGGGCGCTTCTCGATCTTCTTGATGATCTTCGGCGGTTCCGGGGGCGGCGGCGGCGGCGGGGGCGGGGGCGGCGGCGGCTCGATGAACGAGACCTCGACCACGTCCTCCTTCTCTTCCTTCTGCTGTTCCGGCGCCCTCACCGGCGCGAGCAGGAACATGAAGGCGCCGACGTGCAGCGCGATCGCGAACGATTGCGCGGCGACCTTGCGCCAGTTGATGCCGTCGGATGCGGGGGCTGTGGCGTTGTCAGTCATGGGTGGTCCACAAAAAACGGGACTCTCGCCACGCCTCGCTTGCCGTCCTGTGAACGGTCGCGACGCGGTGTTGATCCCTCCGGAGACCTCGCATTATAGCGAGGGCGGGCGACGGTACACTACAGCTGCCCACGAATACAAGGCGATTGCAACAACGCCCGATGCGTGGAAACCGCCCGTCTCGGCGGCCCGCAACGACGCGCGGCGGATGGTTGGTCCGCCGCACGCAACGCCGTCCTCAGCAACGCATCTGCTTGATCATCTGGTCGGCCATGGACTTGGTCGACGGGAAGGCACGCGCCTTCTCGTATTCCGCCTTGGCCGCCTTGCAGTTGCCTTCCTCGTTGTACGCATTGCCCATCATCTGGTGCGCCTCGCCTTCGTGCTTCAGGCCGCCCTTGGCGAACGCCGCCTGGATGGCCGCCTTGCCCTCGGCGAGGTTTTCCTTTTCCTGCAGCAGCAGGTAGCCGCGCTGGTAGTCCAGCTCGCCGGTGGTGGACTGGGCCGCGCCCTTCGTGTAGGCCGCGATCGCCTCGTCGACCTTCTCGGCCTGGTACCAGTAGTTGCCGAGGCGCGTGTAGTTGGTCTCGTCGCCCTTCACCTTGCCGCCCTCGATGGACTGCTGGAGGATCGCCGCGGCATCGGCCGGCTTGTCCATCTCGTAGTACAGGTTGGCCAGGTACACGAGCGCCTTCTCGTCGTCGAGGATGCCCTTCTTGTACGCCGCGTCGAGCACGGCGGCCGCTTTTTCGTTCTGCTCGGCGTCCACGTAGGCCTGCGCGAGCTGCAACGCGGCCTGCTTGTTGTTCGGGTCGTTCTTCACCAGCTCTTCGGCGACCTGGATCGCCCCGCCGGTGTCGCCCGATTCCTGGTACGTCGCGGCGAGCATCTGCTGCCACGATTCGTTCGGCGTGTCGGACAGCGAGATCGCCTTCTTCAGCGCTTCGGCGGCTTCCGGGTAGCGCTCGAGGCGGTACAGGGCGTTGCCCTTCATCGCGTACGCATCGGCCTTCGCCGAGCCGGATTCCTTCTGCCAGCGATCGATCGCGGCCAGCGCGGCGTCGTAGTTCTGTTCGTTGATGTTGATCTGCGCCATCAGGTACATCGTCTCGAACTGCGACTTGTTGTCGAGCGCGTTCAGGTCGATCGCCTTCTGGCTCACTTCCAGCGCCTTCGCCGTGTCGTCTTCGTCGAGCGCGATCTGCGCGAGCCCGCGCAGCGCGAGCGCCTGCTCGTACTTGGTCGCCTTCGTGTTCGCGGCGACTTCCTCGAGCAGCGGCTTCGCCTTCTCGTAGTCGTCCTTGCCGAGCGCGTCGTAGCCCTTGCTGAGCTTCTGGTACGCGTTCGACGGCTGCGGCAGGCGCGGCTCTTCGCGCGTGGCATTCGGGTATTCGTTCTTCGCCGCTTCCTTCTTCGCGGCGAGCGCGGGCGCGGCCACGAATGCGGCGAACGCGAACGCGAGCAGCAGCGACTTGGCGACGGTGGCGATCTTCATGACGACTCTCGACGAAGAAGCGGGCTGCCGAGCGTAACGCCCGGCGCGGCGGCCTCACAAGCCGCGGCGCAAGGTGCGGACGCTTCGGCCGAGCGCAACCACGTTCGCGCGGCAACTGCAACGAAACGTTTCCGCTCAGGTGGTGGCGAAGTTCGCCTTGGCGAATGCGACGCGCTCGGCCGGGTCCTTCGCGAGCGTGCCGGCCGCTTCCAGCGCCTGGATCCGCTTCAGCCGGTGCGCGAGACCGTTGCCGTTCGCGATCTGGATGGCCAGCCCGGGCCGCGCGTTGAGCTCGAGGATCAGCGGCCCGAGGTTGCGGTCGAGCACGATGTCGACGCCGACGTAACCCAGGCACGACAGCTCGTAGGCGCGCGCCGCGATCAGCAGCAGCTCGTCCCAGCGCGGGATGTTCAAACCGACGATCGAATGCTCGGTGTCGGGGTGCTCCTTCACCGGCTCGTTGCCCCAGACGCCGCGCTTCGTGATGCCGGTCGGGATGTCGATGCCGACGCCGATCGCGCCCTGGTGCAGGTTCGCCTTGCCGTCCGACATGCGCGTCGGCAGGCGGATCATCGCCATCACCGGATAACCGAGGAACACGATGATGCGGATGTCCGGCACGCCCTTGTAGCTGACGTTGTCGAACACCGGGTCGAACTGCACGCAGTACTCGACGAGCACGTGGTCGGGTTGCCCGCCGAGGCTGAACAGCCCGGAAAGCATGTTGGACAGGTGGTGGTCGAATTCTTCGCGCGAGATGAAACCGCCGTTCGAGCGACGGTACTTGTCGCCGCGCCGTCCGGTGATCACGAGGATGCCGTCGCCGCCCGAGCCGTGCGCGGGCTTCACGACGAACTGGTCGCGTTCGCGGATCTTCGCGTGCAGCTCCTCGATCTCGTGTTCCTCGCGCACGACGGCGTACAGCTCGGGCACGGGCAGCCCGGCCTCGATCGCCAGGTGCTTCGTGATCAGCTTGTCGTCGACGCGCGGATAGAACTTGCGCGGGTTGTACCGCAGCACGAAGTCCGCGTTGCGCTCGCCGATGCCGACGAGGCCGATCTCACGCAGGCGACGCGCGGTGCGCAGCAGGCCGAGCACGTCAGCCGCCCTGCCCTTCGTTCGCCGGCTTCTCGCGCGCGAGCGCGCGGAAGCGGAACAGCTCCGTCAGGCGATAGCCCGAGTAGCGCCCGAGCACGAGCGTCAGCGCGAGCAGCACGAGCAGCAGCTCCGGGAACACGAACACGATGTGCTGCATGTGCGTCTCGCCCATCACGATGTAGGCGAGGCTCGCGATCACCAGCGAGCCGAGTGCCTGGCGGATGGCGAAGCCGGGGCTGCGCTCCTCCCACGCCACGGACACGCGCTCGATGGTCATCGTCATGATGATCATCGGGAACAACGCGACGTTGAGGCCGATCTCGAATCCGAGCTTGTTGCTGACCACGCTCACGAGCGCCATCAGCAGCACCACCACGATCAGCACCGCGGTGAGGCGTGGCACCAGCAGCAGCTTCAGGCGCTCCATGTAGAAGCGCACCAGCAGCCCGAGGCTGATCACGATCACGAACAGGATCACGCCGGCGACCACGCCGGTCCAGTTGAACGCGAGCGCGATCAGCACGGGCATGAACGTGCCGAAGGTCTTGATGCCGACGATGTTGCGCAACAGCAGCATGATGAACGCGCCGACCGGCACGAGCAGCAGGATCTTGTACGTGCCCTGCGTCTGCAGCGGCAGCGCGAGCAGCGAATACGCGACGAGCGCGCGGTCGCGCACTTCCAGCCGCTTCTTCGCGGTCGCGAGCGAGTCGGCGAGGCTGCGCGTGACCGAGAACTCGAGGATTCCGCGCGGGTTGCGATCGATCGCGAGCACCGGCTTCGGGCCGATGCTCCACAGCATCGTGTCCTCGGGCCAGCCGTTCGCGCCGGTGTGCTGGTCGACCGTGTTCCACAGGCGCGATTCGAGGTCGTAGACCTGCAGCAGCGGCTGCAGGCGCGCGCTCGTGTCGGTCTCGCGCAACGGCAGGCCCCACGCGACACGTGCCGGGATCCGCCGCTCGGCGAGCAATCCGACGATCAGCGCGGCGCGCTCGGCGTCGTCGTCGTTGCCCTCCAGCAGCAGCTCGACTTCCTCCGTCGGATCCTCTTCCGCGAGGCGGCGCACCAGCTCGGCCGCGAAGGTCGCCGAGTCGACGGTGACGGCACGCACCTGCTCGAGCAGCGTCGCGCGTGCGGTCGCGAATGGCTCGTCCCAGGTCGGCGGCGGCGGCACGCGCGGCTTCGGTTCGTCGGCGACCTTGTGCTGGTCGCGATACACCGTGGCGCGGTAGTACAGCACCTGGGTGCCGGTAGCGCGGCGTGCCTGCCAGATGACTTCGCGCGCATCCGGCGTCTTCTGCTCGGTCGGCTTGAAGCCGCGAGCGAGGAAGTTGTCGTTGAGCACGGCGTAGCCGGGCGGGTTCTGCGGCACCTGCAGCGTGATGCGGTTGCCGCCCGTGCGCGCCTTGAACTCGACGCGCGCCTGCACTTCCCACACCTCCGTCTCGGTGACCGGGAGCACGGGGAAGCCGAGCACTTTCCACTTGTAGAAGAACGCGCCGAGGCCGACGGCGGCGATCAGCAGCGCGAGCAGGTAGAGCTGCGACTTCTTCATGTGCGATCGGGCGGCCGCCATCCCCGGATGCGGCGCGCCAGTATAGCGATGGCTTGCCCCGGGTTCGCCGTGACGGGCGGCCGGGCGGTGAGCGGTGAGCGGTGAGCGGTGAGCGGTGAGCGGTGAGCGGTGAGCGGTGAGCGGCTGGAGCGTGCCGCGCCCTGCTCTTGCCGCTATCCGCTATCCGCTATCCGCTATCCGCTATCCGCTTGCCTCAGACGTCGAGATTCGACACCCGCAGCGCGTTCTGTTCGATGAATTGCCGCCGCGGTTCCACCACATCGCCCATCAGTGTCGCGAAGATCTGGTCGGCCGCGACGGCGTCCTCGATGCGCACCTGCAGCAGGCGGCGCGTTTCGGGATTCACCGTCGTCTCCCAGAGCTGCTCGGGATTCATTTCGCCGAGGCCCTTGAAGCGCTGGATCGTGCGGCCTTTCTTCGCCTCTTCCATCAGCCAGGCCTGCGCCTCGTGGAAGTCGCGGATCGGCGCGGAGCGCCCGCCGCGCGACACGCGCGCGCCGGCCTGCACGAGCCCGTCGAGCGCGGCAGCGAGCTCCGCGATCGGCGCGTACTCGGTCGAAGCGAAGAACGCCTGCGACAGTACCTGCTGCGAGCTCAGTCCGTGGTGGTCCTTGGCGATGCGCAGCGACGCGGGATGCTCCGCCGATGCCGGCACGGCCTCGATGCGGTAGCGCGGGCGACCGATGCCGGTGGCGGCGAGCAGATGCTCGAGCTGCGCGGCGAACGCGCGCACGCGCGCGTCGTCCGCGAAGTCCGTCGCGCGCAGCGGCGCGAGGTCGCGCAGCGCCGCGAGGACATGGCGGTCGTAGCGATGGCCGAGTCGTTCGATCTGCTCGTTCGCCAGCGTGTAGTCGCGCAACAGCTTCTCGAGCCCGGGCCCCTTCAGCGGCGGCGCGTCCGGCGAATACGCGAGCTCCGCTTCCTCGACGGCGTTGTTGATGAGATACGTGCTGAGCGCGCCGTCGTCCTTGAGGTATTGCTCGTTCTTGCCCTGCTTGATCTTGTAGAGCGGCGGCAGGCCGATGTAGACGTGGCCGCGCTCGATGAGCTCCGGCATCTGCCGGTAGAAGAACGTCAGCAGCAGCGTACGGATGTGCGAGCCGTCGACGTCCGCATCGGTCATGATGATGATGCGGTGGTAGCGCAGCTTCGCGACGTCGAATTCGTCCTTGCCGATGCCGCAGCCGAGCGCCGTGATCAGCGTGCCGACTTCGGCGCTCGACAGCATCTTGTCGAAGCGCGCCTTCTCGACGTTCAGGATCTTGCCCTTCAGCGGC
>CALKUS010000183.1 GCA_937996755.1 uncultured Pseudomonadota bacterium
CGCCCGGGATCGGCTTCACCCGTGCGCAGCAAGGTCCAATGCGTCGACGGAAAATCGGCCACCGCGATGCGCCCCCGGCGCGCGCGCATCTTGCGCGCCGGGGCATCATCGCACGCGAGGAAGCTCAGTCCTCGAGTCCGTCCGAGAACAGCCAGCCGCCGTTCGTCGTGGTCCAGTTCTGCAGCAGTGCGGTGAGCGCGAGCGGCACGTTCGTGGCGTCCGGCTGCCCCGCCTGGCCGAAGCGGTTGATGCCGTGGCAGCCCTCGCACATGCGCACTTCGCCGGGCTGCACGGTGATCCAGTAGCGTTCGCGCACCACGGGCGTGCCGTTCGGCGCGTTCGTCTGCCAGCTCAGCGCGCGGCGCGCCGGCACGAACATCGCGACGGAGCCGTCCGGGAAGATCGGCGCGCTGCCGGCCGGGCCGGTCGGGTTGGGCAGGTTGTTCGCGATCGATGCCGGGTCGTGCAGGAAGCGCGCGAGCACGCGACGGCCCGCGGCCGGCTGCGCCACGCCGCCGCGTCCGCGCACCTGGTCGCCCTGGACCACCTGGAAGTGCGAGATGTCGTAGATCGTGCCGGCGGAACCGGTGGTCTG
The DNA here is from genome assembly GCA_937996755.1 of uncultured Pseudomonadota bacterium. Classification (GTDB taxonomy): domain Bacteria; phylum Pseudomonadota; class Gammaproteobacteria; order Xanthomonadales; family Ahniellaceae; genus CALKUS01. The sequence continues at coordinate 596 of CALKUS010000183.1, forward strand.
CACGCCGCCCGGGCGACGCAGGTTGTACGGCTGCTGCCTGTCCGCCTTGTCGCGATCGGTCGCATTGCGCACCACGATCAGGCCGAGGTCGTTCTGGCGCATGAACTGGCGCAGCGATGCCGGCGCGACGTTCGCGTTCGCGATGGCAGTGACTTCCGGCGCGGCGAGCGGCGGCTCGACGACGGCAGTCGGTATCGTGCGCGCGCGCACTTCCACCGGACTCAGCTCCCAGAGCTCGCCGTTGTAGCTGACGAGCGCGTCGGGATCGAACTGCTGCACGCTCTTCACGATGCCGCTCGTGAGCGGCGTGCCGGCCGTGAGGAAGCCGCCCGTGCCCGCCGTCATCAGCTTGATGCGGAAGCGGTACTGCGTGGCGACGCCGCCGCGCTGCGGCGCGTGCGCGACCACGATGCGGCCGTCGCTGAGCGTGATCGGGTTGCGATAGTGGCCGGAGTGGTCGGCCGCACCCGTGTCGGTTCCGGACGTGCTCTCCGGCGTCAGCCATTCGATCACCACGTCGTCCGCGTTCAGCGACGGCGGCGCCGAGAAGCGGAACAGCTGGCCCGCGGCGTGCGTGTCGAATTCGGGCGCGTCGATCGCGAGGTAGCGGCCGGGCTGCGTCGGGTCCTCGCTGAGCTGGAACACGTTCTCGACCGAGCGCGGGTTCGTGCGGCCCGACGTCTCGTCGATGAACTCCACGAGATTCGGGTCGGTCGCGAAGCTGCGGTCGAAGTAGCGCTGCAGCTCGTGGCGACCGAGGTGGTTCACGAATTCCGCGTTCGTGCCGTCCTGCGCGATCTCCCACGGGAAGAAGTTGTTGAAGCGGTGGCCGTTCACGGGCGAGCCGTTCGGCACGACGCGCAGCTCCGGGAATACCTCGTTCGACGCGGCCGTCGGCGCGTTCGCCGCCTCGCTCAGCCAGTCGAACGTCTGGTACGTCGCCTGCGCGTCGGCCTGCTGGTCGCGCTGCAGGTGGTCCCAGCGCGTGAACAGGATGCGGCCGAAGCTGTCGACCATCGGGTCGAAGTCGCCGGACGGCGCGTGGTCGAGCAGCTTCAACGCACCGGTCTGCGGATTCAGGCGCCACAGCCCGGTGACGGTCGCGGTCGACTCGTACTCGTCCTGTTGCGGATACAGGTGCGCCTCGCCGCCGCGCGGGCGATCCGACGCGAACACGAGGTCGCCGCTCGAGAGGTACGCGGGCATCACGTTGTTGAACGGCGGCTGCCGCGGCACGAGCGTGATCACGGGCGTCTGGCCGACGCCGAAGTTCGTGATCTCGTAGAGCTGCCAGCGGTACTGCTGCACGACGAACTGCGCGGGCGGCGCACCGACGACCATCGAGAACACGATCTTCGTGCCGGTCCAGTCGACGGCCGGATCGCGCACGGCGATCGCGTTCGCGCCCTGGAACACCGTGGTGCTGCCGAAGCCCGCGGCCAGCGTGAGGTTGCGCGTCGTGCCGTCCGGATAGCGGATCCAGAGGTCGCCGCCGCGATACACGGAGTCGATGTCGGGGAGGTGGTTGGCGAACGTCGATCCCACCGCCGCGAAGTCGCCGAACACCGGCACCTGCGTGACGAACACGATGGCATTCGGCGTGGTCTGCGCATGCGCGATCGGCGCGCACGCGAGCAACGAAGCGAGCAAAGCGAAACGCATGGATTTCTCCCCGGCCGTTGCGTGGACGATACGCGCCTGTCGCGCGCGCGCAACCCACCTTCGTCGGGATTACGCGCGGACGCGCGACTACCGGACAACAACGACGTATCCTGCGCGCAGGGGACATCCGGAGATGGCGATCATGGCCTGCAATCGGACGCACCCGCGTGTTCGTCGTGTGACGCAGTTCGCACTCCTGCTCCTCGCGACCGCGACATGCAGCGCCGCGCCGCCGCAATGGATCGAGCTCGGCAACCAGCCGTTCGCCGCGACCGCGGGCGACGACGGCACGACGTTCGTGATCGAGAACCACGACCATCCCGGCCTGCGCGCGATCGCGCCGGACGGTGCGGTGCGGTGGTCGCGCGAGCTGCCTGCGCTCGAGCAATCCTGGTATCGCTCGCCGCAACTCGTGCACATGCGCCTGCGCGACGGGTCGCGTGCCGTCTGTGCCGCGGTCGCCCTCGACTTCGACTTCGGTGTCGACATCCTGCCACCGCCGCCGCCGTACTGGGAGTCGGTGCTGTGCTTCGCGGCCAGCGACGGCGCGCCGCTCGCGAATGCGCTCACGCAGGTGACCGACCGCGACTCCGTGCCGTTCGGCGGACTGCAGCCGTTGTCCGACGGCAGCATCGTCGCGTACGGCGCGGGCATCGAAGGAATCGCGCCGCCGAGGCCGGTCGCGTACGTCGTCGATCCGCTCGCCACGGCCCCGGCGACGCGCATCCCGATCGACGTGACGAACGGCCGCGTGCTCGCGGTCGGAACGGACGGACGGCTGCTCGTCTCCGGCGCGATCGACACGCAGGCGCCGGCGATCCGGCTCGTCGCGCGCGACGGAAGCGTGCTCGCCAGCGCCGCGTTCGACGCCGGCGACGTGCCGATCGCGGGCGCGTTCCTGCCGGACGGCGACGCGCTCGTGTTCACCGGGCCGAACGCCACGTCGCGCACGGTCTACGCAGCTTCGCGCCATGCGCCGGACGGCACGCGACGCTGGCGCAACATCACCGGGTCGTCGTACCTGCCTATCTCTGTGGCTACGCGCGGCGGCTTCCTGTGGACGAGCGACACGGTCGGCGCGTTCGGGCAGCGATCCGCACACCTCGCGCGGCACACGCCCGCCGGCGTGGGGTTCCGCTTCATCGACTCGACGTTCCAGTCGTCGCTCGTGCTCGTGGGCACGACCGACGACGCGCGCCTCGTGCTGGCCGGCGCCTACCGCAACGGCGTCGTCGTGCACGTGATGGATCCGGTGACGTGGCGGCTGGTCGCCGGCATCGACCTGCCGTGCGGCGCGCGCGAATGCGCGGTGCAGTCGGCCGAACTCGGTGCCGACGGACGCCTGCTCGTGGCGCTCTCGCGCATCACGGATTCCAGTCGCCAGCCGAACACGGTGCTGCGCCTGGACGTGCCGGCGCCGCCGACGCGCGGCGCGGCTTCGGGGCAGCTCGCGCTGGAAGGCGCCTGGTATTCGCCGCACCGGCCGTACCAGGGCATGGTGCTCGACTACGTGCCGCGCAGCGACACGCTGTTCGGGCTCTACTACCTCGGCGGCAACCGCGTCGACCTCGATCCGCAGTTCCTCGACTGGTACTCGCTGCAGGGCACGGCAGGCAACGGCCCGGAGCCGCCGCTGACCACCTACGAAAGCGACGGCGGCAGCTTCGCAGTGCCGCCACGCGCGGTCACGTCCGCGTCGCGCTACATGCGCATGGACCTGCAGTTCCAGGACTGCGACCACGCGACGCTGCTCATGCTCGGCGGCGAGCAGCGCGTGGTTTCGTTGCAGCGCCTCACGCGGCGCAACGCGGGTGCATGCCGCGAAGGCGGTACGACGGCCGTCGCCGCCGATGCCGCGCCGCGCGCGATCGAAGGCAGCTGGTTCGATCCCGCGACTGCCGGGCAGGGGCTTTCGATCGCGGTCGATCGCGCCGTGCCGCCTGCGGCCGAATCGATGTTCGCGGGCTGGTTCACGTACGACGTCGCGGGCACGTCGGGTTTCACGATCGCGCGCCACTGGTTCTCGATCCAGGGGCCGGTGCCCGCGATCGGCGGCCGTGTGGACGCCACGATCTACCAGTCGCTCGGCGGGCTCGACGATGTGACGGGCAACGACACGCGCGTCGTCGGCACGGCCGAGCTCACGCTCGCCGCGTGCGATCGGCTCGAGCTTCGCTATCGCTTCAACGACTCCGCGGACGCGCGCACGTTCGCGGGCCTCGCGGGCACGCAGGTGCTCACGCGCATCGGCGGGTGCGACTGATCCCATGGCCGAGCCCGCGATCGAATTGCACGAGGGTGAGGACGCCGACCGGCTGTTCGCGGCGGTCTACGCGCAGCTCAAGCGCATGGCGCACCGGCGGCTGCTCGACGTGCCGCGCGCGGGGCTCGACACGACCGAGCTCGTGCACGAGCTCTACCTGCGCATCGGCACGGATTCCGACCTGAAGTTCGCGGGGCAGGGGCCGTTCTTCGCGTATGCGGCGCGCGCGATGCGCCATCTCCTGCTCGACCGCGCGCGCGACTGCCTGCGCCTGCGCGCGGGCGGCGCCTGGGCGCGCATCACGCTGGACGGCGAGGACTCGCGGCTCGCGGTGGAAAGCGCGGAGCAGGCAGTGGCGATCGACGACGCGTTCAACCGGCTCGCGGAGGCCGACTCTCGTGCGGCGCGCGTGCTGGAGCTGCGCTATTTCGCCGGCCTCTCGATCGACCAGGTCGCCGAGGTGCTGGGCATTGCGCCGCGCTCGGTCGATCGCGACTGGCGCTTCGCGCGCGCCTTCCTGCACGACCTGCTCGCCGACGCCTGAGCTGGCGCCCCGCGCACGCAAACGGCGTTCACTTGCCCATGGACACGACGCCCACGCCGGCAGTCCGCTCGCTGCGCGAGTGGTTCGACGCCGTGCTGGAGCAGCCGGCCGCCGACCGGGCGCGCTGGCTGGACGAGCACGTCTCGGACGCCGGCATCCGCGAGCGCGTCGCGCGCCTCGTCGCGGCGGACGCGGCACCCGGCGCGCTCGACGAAGGCGCGGCCGTGCGCGCCGCGCGGCTCGACCTGGCGCCCGAGCGGCCCGCCGACGAGCTGCTCGGACAGCGCTTCGCGGGCTTTCGCCTGGAACGGCTGATCGGGCAGGGCGGCATGGCCACGGTGTTCCTCGGCGTGCGCGAGGGCGCCGACTTCGAGCAGCGCGCGGCCGTGAAACTGCTGCGCCGCGGGCTCTATTCCGAACTCGAGCAGCAACTGTTCCGGCGCGAGCGCCGCGTGCTCGCTTCGCTCACCCATCCCGACATCGCGCGGCTGATCGACGGCGGCGTGACGCCGGCCGGCATCCCGTTCCTCGTCATCGAGTACGTCGACGGCACGCCGATCACCGAGCACGCGCGCACGCACGCGCTCGACGAGCGCGCACGGCTCGCGCTGCTCGTCGCGGTTGCCCGCGCCGTCGCGGCCGCGCACCGCGAGCTGGTGGTGCACCGCGACCTGAAGCCCGCGAACATCCTCGTCGACCGCGAGGGCCGGCCGCGACTGCTCGACTTCGGCGTGGCGAAGCTGCTCGGCGATGACGACGACGCATCCGCGCGCACCGGCAGCGCCGTGCTCACGCCCGCGTATGCGGCACCCGAGCAGCTCACCGGCGGCGCCGTGTCGACCGCCACCGACGTCTACTCGCTCGGCGTCGTCGCGCACGAGCTGCTGCTCGGCGCGCGGCCCGTGCGCGGCGACGCACGCACGCCTTTGCGCAGCGACCTCGACACCGTGCTGCGCAAGGCGCTCGCCGAGGAGCCGGCGCACCGTTACGCCGACGCCGCGGCGTTCGCCGACGACCTGGAGCGTTACCTCGAATCGCGGCCCGTGCTCGCGCATCCGCCGTCGGGCTGGTACCGCGCGCGCAAGTTCGTGCGCCGCCATCGCGGTGGCGTGCTCGCGACGGCGCTGCTCGCCGCGGGGCTCGTCGCCAGCCTCGCGCTCGCGCTGTGGCAGGCACAGGAGGCGCGCGAGCAGGCTCGCGTGGCGCAGGCGCAGGCCGCGCGCGCGCAGGAAGTCCAGGACTTCGTCGAAGGGCTGTTCGCGCCCGTTGCGCAGGGCGACGCAGCGGCGCAGGCGCCGACCGTGCTCGAGCTCGTCGAGCGCGGCGCCGAGCGCATCGAGGCGGAGTATCCGGACCAGCCGGAGGTGCGCGCCGACCTGCTCGCGCTGTTCGCGAGATTGCTGAATGCGCTCGGCTCGAGTGCGCGCGCGCGCCCGCTCGCCGAGGCGGCCGTCGCAGCGAACCTCGCCGCGTACGGCGCGAAGGATGCGCGCAGCCTCGACGCGGGGCTCGTGCATGCGCAGGTGCTGCGGCGACTCGGCGAGCTCGACGCGGCGCTCGTCGAGCTGAAACGTTGGCCGCGCGAGCAGTTCGCGGGTCTCGATGCCGCCCGCATCGTCGACACGATATCGCTGGTGCGTATGGACCAGGGCATGGACGGCGACGAGGCGATCGCGCTGAAGCGCGAGTCGCTGGCGGCGCGCGAGCGCGACCCGGCGCATACCGACGACGACCTCGCCACGGGCTACAACAACCTCGGCGCGGCGTACCAGTACGCAGGCCGCTTCGCTGCCGCGCTCGAGTGGTACGGCAGGTCGCTCGCGATCAACCGGCGTACGCGCCCGGGCAGCCGGGCGACCGCGGTCAGCCTGATGAACGTCGGGATGACGCACGGCTACGCGGGCGAGCTGCGCGCGGCGGAGCCGCTGTTGCGCGAGTCGCTCGCCACGCTCGCTGCCGTGCCGCTCGACAAGCATCCGCTCGTGGTCGCGGCGCTGAACCAGCTTTGCTGGGTGCAGGCCGAGCTGGAGGAGTTCATCGCGGCGCGGGCCACTTGCGATCGTGCCGTTGCGCTCGCGCTGGACGTGGTCGGCCCGGTACATGCGACGACCATCTACGCGTACACGCGGCGCGCCAACGCGGCATTCGCCGCCGGTCGCTTCGCGGAAGGCGACGCCGATCTCGCTCGCGCTTCGGAGGCGAACGAGAACGGCACCGGCGATCGCGGCTACAACGACGAGATCATCGCGTCCACGCGCCTGCGCCGCCTGCGCTGGGCAGGCGAGTTCGCCGCGCTGCGCGACGCGGCACTCGCGCTGCTCGACCCGAAGCGTGGCGTCGCGCGACGCGGCGCGTCGCCCGCGGCGCTGGTGCAGGAAACCTATGCGGCGCGCGGCTGCGCGAGCGCGCCCGCGCCGGCTTGCGCCGGCCACGACGCGGCGCGCGTGCACGCCTTGCTCGCCGACCCGCGCTTCGCGCGCAGTGCGCAGCGGCTGTCCGTGCACAACCTGCTCGCCGAAGCGGCGCTCGCCGCCGGACGGCCCGCCGACGCGCTCGCCGAGCTCGAGGGCATGCCGGGCGGATTCGCGGACGAGCTCGGTGCCGGCCACTCGCAGGTCGCATGGACGCACTGGTTGCGGGCGCAGGCGCTCGGCGACGCAGCGTCGGCTTCGACCGAACGCGAAGCCGCGCGCGCGATCGCGCAGGCGCTGCCCGCAGGCCATCCCGTGCGCGAGGCGATCCTCGCGGCGGATTGAGGTGGCGTCGCGCGCCGGCAAACGGCGTTTGGACTCGGCAGGCTCCCCTGTCGAGGCATCGCGCCCATGTCCTGCACCACGCTCACGCGGTCGTTCCTCCTGCTGCTGGTCGCCGCGCCCGCGGCGCACGCGCAGGTGTTCACGGTCGGCCCCGATCCGGGCTGTACCACCAGCTCGATCCAGGCTGCGATCAACGCGGCGAGCGACAACTACACGATCCGCATCACGCGCGGCGCCACGTACACCGCGCAGGCGCTGCTGATCACCGGCAAGGACCTCACGCTCGCCGGCGGGTACGAGACGTGCGCGTCGGCGGCGCCGAGCGGCATCTCCACGCTGAGCGGGCAGGGTGGCGCGAACGATTCGGTGCTGACGATACGCGGCGGCAGCTCCGTGGTGCTTCGCGACCTGGCGATCGTGCGCGGCGACGAGGTATACGACGGCTACGGCGGTGGCATCGACTACCGCGGATTCGGCGACCTGATCCTCGAGAACGTGGGCGTGGCGCAGAACTATGCCGGCTACGGCGGCGGCGTCAGCGTGATCGCCGATGGAGCCGACGTCTCGTTATCGATCCGCCAGGGCACGGTCATCCAGCTCAACACCGCGCAGTTCTCGGGCGGCGGCGTGCGCACCGAAGGGCCGGTCTACACGAACATGGTCGAGCCGGACACGTCGATCTACGCCAATGAAGCGCTCGGCATCAACCCGACCAACAACCAGCCGCAGTACGGCAACGGCGGCGGCCTGCAGGTGATCGCCTCGGGCCGGGCGTTCATCGGTTCCCCGGGCTACGCCAACTTCGGCGCGATCGCGAACAACCGCGCACGATACGGCGGCGGCATCGCCATCGACGGCAGCGAAAGCACGCCGTTCAGCGCCTACGTGAGCATCTTCTCGACGGACAGCGCGAGGCCGACGCGCATCAGCGGCAATCGCGCGACGCAGACCGGTGGCGGCATCCACCTGCTGCCGGAGTACAGCGGGCAGATCGACAACTTCTTCTCGCGCGCGATCCTCTGCCTGTGGGACGCGCGCATCGAGGACAACCGTGCGCAGCAGGGCGCGGCGATCTACGGCGACTCCGACCTCGGCACGTTCGGCGCCGACCTGGGCTCGGGCGTGTACATGAACCGCAGCGAGACGGCCGGCGACTGCGCGCAACCGCCGGGCTTCGCCGGGCGCTGCGCGTCGCCGCCGTGCACGGTGTTTGCCGGCAATCGCGCGGTCGACGCGAACGACCAGCGCACGAACGGGGCGGTCGTGCTGCTGCAGTACTACGCGAACTTCCGCCTGCGCAATGCGGTGTTCCGCAACAACGTCGCGACCGAGGCGATCCGCGTCTTCGGCCCGTTCTCGCACGCATTCGAGCAGCTGCTCGTCGTGGACAACGACCTGGCAGGTCCGGCGATCCGGCTCGAGGATTCGCTGATCCGGACCTTCCTGCGCGATTCCACCATCGCGAACAACACGATGGCCTCGTCGCCGGTGGTCTCGATCAACGGCGACGTGACGCTCGAGCGATTCCTCGTCGCGCAGCCGGGTCGCACGGTGCTCGCGACGAACGGCTCGCGCACGATCGTCGACGTGCTCGCGAACGAGATCGCGAGCCTCGGCGGCGGGCCCGAAGCGCAGCTCGGGATCCCGCGCTTCACCGATCCGGCGCACGGCGACTACATGCCGATCGCCGCATCGGCCGCCGTGGACTTCGCGACGCAGACGGGCGCAACGCAACCGGACCTGCTCGGCGCAGCGCGCGAGGTCGACCTCCCGCTGAAGGCCGACCTGCGCGGCACGCGCGACGCCGGCGCGATCGAGCGCCAGAGCGTCGGCAACCTCGTCTTGAACGGCGAGTTCGTGCCGCGCAGCGACGGCGACGAGCTGCGCCTGTGGGCCCAG
>CALKUS010000184.1 GCA_937996755.1 uncultured Pseudomonadota bacterium
TCACCGGTTGCATCCACCTCCCCCGCGATCGGCTGCGCCGATCGCCGCCCCCTCGACTCGAGGGGGCAGCGCGCGACCCGAGGTCGCGCGCACGATGAGCGTTGACCGTTTCTCTCCCTCCCCTGCGTATGCAGGGGAGGGTTGGGGTGGGGTGCATTGGACCAGGGGGCAATGCGGGACTGAGGTGCCTGCGCGTTCAATGTCGTTCCACACTTTGCAAGGCCTTGCGCGCGGCGCGGGCCGGGGGACAATGCGCGCTCGGGTTTCGGGGTCGCAGGGGCAGGATGCAACGCGAGGCGGCCATCGGGGCGGCGACGCTGGTGGGTTGGCGCGAGTGGTGTGCGCTGCCGGAGCTCGGCGTCGCGGCGATCAAGGCGAAGATCGACACGGGTGCGCGCAGCTCGGCGCTGCACGTCGAGCGGCTGGAGGAATTCCAGCGCAACAACGCGCGATGGGTGCGGTTCGAGCTGATCCCGCGCTCGCGGCGGCAGCGCACGCGCATCGTGCTGGAATCGCCGGTGGTCGACGAGCGGCTCGTCACCGATTCCGGCGGCAATCGCGGCAATCGCCTGTTCATCCGCACGCAGGTGGTGATTGGCGGCCATTCCTGGCCGATCGAAATAAACCTGACCAATCGCAAGGGCATGCTGTTCCCGATGCTGCTCGGCCGTACCGCGATCGCGGGACGACTCCATATCGACCCTGCGCAATCATTCCTGCTCGGTGGCGCGTCCGACGCGCCCGTCAAGGCGACACCATGAAGATCGCGATCCTCTCGAGAAACGCGCGGCTGTATTCGACGCAGCGACTGGTGGAGGCCGCGCGCGCGCGCGGCCACCGAGTGCGCGTGCTCGACCCGCTGCGTTGCTACATGCGCATCGGCTCGAGCGACCTGAAGATCCACTACAAGGGTCGCCAGCTCAGCGGTTTCCACGCGGTGATCCCGCGCATCGGCGCGTCGGTCACGTCGTACGGCACGGCCGTGCTGCGCCAGTTCGAGATGATGGACGTGTTCGCGCTGAACAAGTCGGATGCGATCCTGCGTGCGCGCGACAAGCTGCGTTGCCTGCAGCTGCTCGCGCAGCAGGGCATCGGCCTGCCCGCGACGGTGTTCGGCGACAACCCGGACGACACCGCCGACCTGCTCGCGATGCTCGGCCCGCCGCCGCACGTGATCAAGCTCGTCGAGGGCAGCCAGGGCACGGGGGTCGTGCTGGCCGAGAAGGCGTCCGCGTCGCAGTCCGTGATCGAGGCGTTCCGTGCGCTCTACGCGAATTTCCTGGTGCAGGAGTTCGTGAAGGAAGCGAAGGGCGCCGACATCCGCTGCTTCGTCGTCGGCGGCAAGGTGATCGCGGCGATGAAGCGCCAGGCGCGCGAAGGCGAGTTCCGCTCGAACCTGCACCGGGGTGGCAGTGCCGAAGTGACGAAGCTCAACGACGCCGAAATCGATACGGCGCTGCGCGCGGCGGCGGTGATGAACCTCTCGGTCGCCGGCGTCGACCTGCTGCGCTCGAAGGCGGGGCCGATGGTGCTCGAAGTGAATTCGTCGCCGGGCCTCGAGGGCATCGAGGGCGCGACGGGCATCGACGTCGCGGGCGGGATCATCGAGTACATCGAAGGGCGCGTGAAGCGTCGCAACAGCGCCCGGAAGAACGGCAAAAGTTGAGCGTTCAGGAGGTCGCGACGGATTTTCCCGCGTCGGGCACCTGCGCTAACTTTTTGCTCAAGCAGGCATTTGTTCGTCGCATTGGACTTTCGTCCGGTCGCATCCGGTGACCAACGGCACTTGTCCGACCCCCCCTCGCGTGACAATGTACGAGCGGCATCGTAGTTGACGGCGGCACGCGTCGGGACAGACCCGCAGGAACCGCAACCGGGAACTGCGACGGACCGACACGGAACGCCGTCATCCTATGCAAGTCCGGCCACCAGGCTGCCGCCCGCGTGCATCCCCCGCACGCCCGGCACCCGGCCGGGCGGACGGGTCCGGCGCCCCATCCAAGTCCCCATCCCCCTCATGGATGCGGCGCCACAGGAGCAGCGGGGCAGGATGCTCCGCTGCTCGCTTGGCATTGGCGGCCCCGGGTAACCGGGCCGCCCCCGTTTTCGAGACAGTCGAAAAGAGGACTCCTGTCCCTTTTATTCGACGCGGCGAGTCCGGTCGTTTCGCGCCGCTCTGCCGCTGCCCACGGGCAGCGGCTGCGCGAAACGGGTGAGGCAGGGATGCCGAACGGGCTGACCGCATGGATGCAGGCGGGGCGCCGGTAGAACCCGGATACCTGCGACTGTGCATCCCTGCACCGGAAAAGCCGCCCCGTCGGTGGTGGGAGCCTGCTCCGGCCTGCCTCTACGACGGCCTTCGTTTTTCGCGCTATAGTCCTGCGCGTATCCCGCCGGAACGGTCGCCATGATCAAGCGTCGCGCGCACGAATTGCCCAAGCCCACCGAGGCCGAGCTCGACATCCTGCAGGTGCTCTGGCAACGCGGTCCCTGCACCGTGCGCGAAGTGCACGAGACGCTGTACCGCGACGAGGGCGCCGGCTACACGACCGCGCTGAAGTTGCTGCAGGTGATGCACGGCAAGGGCCTCGTCGAGCGCGACGATTCGCAGCGCGCGCACGTGTATCGCGCGTTCGCGAGCAAGGAATCGACGCAGCGCGAGTTCCTCACCGACATCGTGCAGCGCGTCTTCAACGGCTCGGCGTCCGACCTCGTGCTGCAGGCGCTCGGCAACAACCCGCGCGCGTCGCGCGCGGAGCTCGCGGAAATCCGCGCGCTGCTGGCCAAGCTCGAGAAGGGTGGCCGCACATGAACGCCGTCCTGATCGACTGGGTGCAGGCACTCGGCTGGTCGCTGCTGCACTTCCTCTGGCAGGCCGCGCTCGTCGGCGCTGGGTATGGCGCATTGCGCTGGCTGGTGGGCGACCAGCGCGCTCAATGGCGCTACGGTTTCGGGCTGGCCGCGCTCGCGCTGCTGGTCGCGTTGCCGGTGGTCACCCTGCTGCGCCTCGCGCCGCAACCCACGGCGCTCGACGTCACGAACGGCGTTGCGCTCGGCACGATGTCCGCCGTCGCCGACGGTGCGTCCGCCGCGCCCGCCGGCATCGAGCCGTGGCTGCCCGTGCTGGTCGGCCTCTGGCTGGCCGGCGTGCTGCTGAGCTCCCTGCGCGCACTGCGCCAGTACTGGCGAACGAAGGAGCTGTGCCGCCGCGACGCGCAGCCGCTGCCGGAATGGGAAGCCAGCCTGCGTGAGCTCGTGCGCCGCTTCGGTGTGTCGCGCCCGGTGAAGCTGGTGAAGTCCGCGGTCGTCCAGACGCCGAGCCTGATCGGCTGGTGGGCGCCGGTGATCGTGCTGCCCACGTCGGTGCTCATCGGCCTCACGCCGAAGCAGCTCGAATTGGTGATCGCGCACGAGCTCGGCCACATCCGGCGCTGGGACTACCTCGTGAACCTGATCCAGGTCGCGGTGGAGACGGTGCTGTTCTACCACCCGGTGGTGCACTGGATCTCGCGCGAAGTGCGCAACGACCGCGAGGCCTGCTGCGACGACCTCGTGCTGCGCCTCGGCGCCGATCCCGTCGACTACGCCACCACGCTCGCCAGTCTCGAAGAGCTGCGCGACATGACGCACGCGCCGGCGCTCGCCGCGTCGGGCGGCTTCCTGCTCGGCCGCATCCGCCGCATCGTCGGCGCGCAGCCGGCGGTGTTCGCGGCGCCCGTGTCGGGCGGCCAGGGGCTGCTGCTGCTGGCACTCGCGTTCACCGCGTTCATCGCGATGCGCCCGGTCACGCACGACGCGCTCAAGCTGATCGCGGCCACGCCTGCGGGCGCCCCCGCGCCCGCGACGCAGTCGACGGAATCGATGCTGGCCCGCTCGGCCGCGCTCGCGATCGCCGAGCTCGCGAAGCCGTCGGCGCCCGCGCCCGTCGTCGTCGCCACCGTCGCGGCAGCGCCCGCGGTCGCGCCGGAAGTCGTCGCGCCCGCGCGCATCGTGGCGCCCGCGTTCCGACCGCTTCCCGCCGCTGCGCCCGCGTCGCTCGACGCGCGTACCGCGGCACCCGACGACTTCGCGGCGCGTCCCGCGCTCGAGCTGGCCGCGATCCCCGCCGCGCAGCGCGACCCGATCGCGACGACGCGCATGGCGCCGATATTCCCGCGCGACGCGCGTCTCGCCGGCAAGGAAGGGTCGGTGACGCTCGGCTTCCGCATCGACGCGGCCGGACGCGCACGCGATATCCGCGTGGTATCCGCCACCGAGCCGGACGTGTTCGACAATGCCGCGATCGTCGCGCTGCGCGAATGGCGTTTCGCGCAGTCTTCGCGCGGCGGCGACGTGCGCTTCACGCTCGTCTTCGACTTCGCGCTCGCGAACGACGCCGAGTCCGACGCGGACGGCCAGTGCAAGTACTCGGTCGGTTCGCGCATCTGCCGCCGCCTCGGCAACGAAGCGGCGGAAGGCTACTCGAGCACGATGCAGGTGGGCGGCGAGGACGCGGAGCTCTCGCTCCTCGCTCCCAAGACCCGCGGCCAATGAGCTGATCCCGGTGGCGTCGCGCCCGCGACGCCGCCCTCCCTCCCGTTCTCGCCTTGCGGCAGCGTGCCTTCCGGCACGGGCGGCTCAAGGAACCTCTGAACAAGTCCCTGCGCGTCGGCACGAAGGGTTGCCGTCGTGCGCGCCCGCCACTGCGTTGAACGCCTTGACCGTGGAGCCCGCCACGCCCTGCGGCGTCCGCCTTGTGGCGAGCGCGCACGGCAGCAACGCGTCGCGGAGGGACTGGGTCAGAGGTCCCAAGGGGCAACGGACGATCGCGCACGGCGGCGCGCACGCGCGCCCGCCGTGCGTATGATCGCCCGATGAAGCGCCCGCTCGCCGTGGTGTTCGCCCTGTCGCTGGCCGTCGCGGGCGGCTGGCTCGCGGGGCGCTCCAGCGGGCGTGCCGACGAGGGCGAACCGCGCACCGGCGGCGCGTCGGTGCCGGTGCGCCATGCGCGCGAAGCGCTTCCGGACACCGCACCCGACGCGAAGCCGGCGCAGGCGCAGCGCGACGAATCACGCGCGCCGGCCGATCCGGTCGCCGCTGATCGGCCTGCCGACCCCGACGCTCCGCTGCCTGCGGTCGATGCGCCACTCGCGCCGCACCTCGACGAGCTGCGGCGCCGCGCGAGCGCCGGCGACGCGCGCGCGGCGTGCCGGCTCGCGATGCAGCTGAACGCATGCGCGTGGTTGCCGTCGCGCGAGATCTTCGAGGAGCGCCGCACGACCGCCAACGCAGCGATGGGAATCAGGCAGCGCGAAGGCCAGGACGACGAGCGGGCGCAGCTTGCGCTGCTGCGCCGCACCTGCGCGGGCGTGCAGCCGTTCGATGCGACGGAGGCGTTCCGTTGGCAGCAGCAGGCCGCGATGGCCGGCAACCGCGAGAGCCTCTATCGCGCCGCAGCGCTGCCGGTGCTGCACCCGGAGGAGATCCTCGAGCACGTCGCGGAGTGGTCGCTGTGGCGCGACCGGGCGCTCGTCTTCCTCGAACGCTCGCTGGCGCTCGGCGATCCGCGCGCGGTCGAGACGCTCGCGGAGCTCTATTCGCCCGGGCAGTACTCGCCGCGTCCGAAGGTGGTCGAGCGCGATCCCGTGCGCGCGTACACCTACACCCGCCTGCGCACGCGCATCGCGGAAGCGTCCGGCATGCCCGCGTTCAAGCTGCAGATGTACGTCGCCAGCGAAGGCGGCGAGCTGCTCACGCCCTCGCAGCGCGCCGAAGGCGAACGCGAGTCCGCGCGACTGTTCGAGGCGCATTTCGCCGGACGCGCGCCGGCCGAGCTCGACCTCGAGAAGCGCAAGACGGAGGACTTCGCCGCATGCGAGCGATAGCGAGCGTCGTGGCGGCGCTCATGGTCGTGGCAGCACTGGGCTGGATGGTGCTGCGCGATCGGCAGGCGGTGGTGCAGGACGCATCACCGAGTGAACGCAGCGCGGCGCAGGCCGCGACGGAGGAGTCGGAATCCCGGGCGGCCCCGGTGCCCTCGCCCTCGACGCCGAGGAACGTCGATCGGCCCACCAGGCAGCCGGATGGCCCACCGGTGACCGGGCGTGCCAACCCGGATCCGCTGCCCCCGCCCGACGAGCCGTTCGCGCAGCACCTCGACGCGCTGCGGGGCCGCGCGCGCGATGGCGACGCGCCAGCGGCGTGTCGCCTCGGCATGGAACTCTGGTATTGCGCGAATCTCGACGACATGCGCCGCATGCTCGCCGGGGAGCTCGCTGACTCTGAGGGCGACGATCCCGCACAGCAGGCGGGGCTGTCCCGGCTGCAGGACTCGGTTGCGCAGATGGAGATGCGATGCCGCGGCGTCGCGCCGCTCGATCCGCTCGAGGCCTTTCGCGCGCAGCTCGCCGCCGCGCGGGCAGGCGTCGTGCAGTCTCAACTGCAGCTCGCCGCTTTTCCGCCGCTCGAGCGCATCGACGTGCTCGACCAGGTCGAGGTCTGGCGCGAGTGGCGCATTGCCGCTATCGCGGGCCTCGAGTCCGCGCTCGCGGCGGGTGAACCGCGAGCGGCGTCGCTGCTCGCACTCGCCTATGACCATGGCGACTTCGGGCCGTTCTCGCCGCGACTCGCTGCGCCCGATCCGTATCGAGCCTTCGTCTATCGCCGGCTGCATACGCTCATCGCGCAACGCACCGCGACGTCCAACCTGCAGAACGAGGCGAGTGTGGAAGAGAAGGCGGGCGCGTCGTTAACGGAGGGGCAACGGCGCGCTGCAGCCGCCGATGCTCAGCGTCTGTTCGAGCTTCACTACGCTGCTCTTGCGCCGGGCGAACGGGATAACGGGATCAACGGCGACGACTTCGCCGCGTGCGAGCGCTGATTCGCGACTTCGCGGTCCCTGCGTGGCATGATGCGCGCCTTCGCAACGGGCACCGCCGACCGATGCTGCGATCCCTGTTCCGTCGCCTGCCGTCTTCGGTGCAGCGCGGGCTGCGCGCGACGCGCGACCGCGTCGTATCCGCGCAAGGCGAGTCGCGCTTGCGTGACGGAACCGAGCTCGTCGACACGCCACCGTCGCACGACGAGCTGCCGCGCATCGCCGGCTACTGGTCGGACCGCTACATCCGCCCGCTGTTCGAGCGCTTCGGCTATTCGAGCCCCGACGACTTCTTCGTGCAGCAGCTCTCGGCGCGCGCAGCGGCGCGCGCGCCGGGCGCGGCGCGCTTCCTCAGCGTCGGTGCTGGTGGCTGCGACTCGGAGGTGATGTTCGCGAAGGCATTGCTGGCTGCGGGCCACGATGCCTTCACGATCGATTGCGTGCACTTCGACCCTGGCGCGCTCGCGCGCGGGCGCACGCGCGCCGCAGACGCGGGCGTGGCCGCGCACATCCGCACGATCGCGGGCGACCCCGACGCGCACGCGCTCGAAGGCCGCTACGACGCGATCGTCGCGAACTTCAGCCTGCACAACGTCGTCGATCTCGAGCGCCTGTGCGGCGTGCTCCATGCCGCGCTCGCCGACGACGGCGTGTTGCTCGTCGCCGGCATGATCGGTCGCAACGGCCACCAGCGCTGGCCGGAAGCGCGCGCGATCGTCGAAGAATATTGGCGTGAGCTGCCGGAATCGTATCGCTGGAACGTGCAGCTGCAGCGCCAGGAACACGAGTTCCATGACTGGGACTGCGCGCAGGGCGGCGTCGAAGGCGTCCGCGCGCAGGACGTGCTGCCGCTGCTGCGCGAACGCTTCGGCTTCGAGCAGTTCCTCGCGTTCTCGAACGCGATCGACCCGTTCGTCGATCGCAGCTTCGGGCCGCACTTCGACCCGGCGCTCGAGCGCGACCGCGTATTCATCGACAAGGTGCAGGCGCGCGACGAGCACGAGATCCTGATCGGCCGCATCAAGCCCACGCACATGATCGGCGTGTTGCGGCGCGACCGTACCGTCGCGACGAAGTCCTGGCGACACCTCACGCCGGAGTTCTGCGTGCGCGATCCCGCGCACGCACCCGTCCCGCTCGCGGCGATTCCGTCGGATACGACGACCGGCCTGCGCCGCGACGCGTGCTTCCCGGCGGGGCATTTCTATTCGCCCGTCGTCGACACCGTCGAGGCCGACGCACGCTCGGCGCAGCTGTGGCCGGAACATCCGCAGACGCCGGGCATCGATTACGACGACGCTTCGCATCGCACGATCCTCGCGGAGTGGTTCCCGCGCTTCATGCCGGCGTTCGATTACCCGGAGCTGCTCGAGGAGACGGCGGAGCTCGACCGCTTCTACGTGCGCAACTCGCAGTACAGCTGGCTCGACTGCCGCGCGCTGTTCGTGCTGCTGCAGGCGTGGCGCCCGCGGCGCCTGCTCGAGGTGGGCTCGGGTTTCTCGACGCTGCTCGCGGCCGACGTGAATCGCCGCTTCCTCGGCGGCAGTTGCGAGATCACCTGCATCGAGCCCTACCCGCGGCCGTTCCTCGCGCGCGGCATCGCGGGCGTGCACGAGCTCGTGCAGCAATGCGCGCAGGACGTGCCGATGGCGCGCTACACCTCGCTGCAGGCCGGCGACGTGCTGTTCATCGATTCGTCGCACGTCGCGAAGACCGGCAGCGACGTGAACTTCCTCCTGCTCGACGTGCTGCCGCGGCTCGCGCCGGGCGTGCGCGTGCACATCCACGACGTGTTCCTGCCGTACGAGTACCCGCGTGCGTGGGTGATCGACGACAACCGCAGCTGGAACGAGCAGTACATCGTGCGCGCACTGCTGACGCACTCGCGTGCGTGGCGCGTCGTGTTCGGTTCCAGCTACGCGGCCGGCGCGCTGCAGCCGCTGGTCGCCGCGGCGCTCGCACACCCGAAGGGCCACGTGCTGGGCGGCGGCAGCCTGTGGCTGGAGCGGCTACCTGAGTAACGTGATCTCAGGTCGGCGCCTTGGCAAGCAGCGTCATTTCGCGCGCTGAGCATTCGCCCTATCGGCGAATGCTGCGCGAAATGGCTGAGGGCAGGGATGGCCGAAGGGGCAGCCCAACGAAGACGTGCCGCGCCATGGACGGCGCAGCCGTGCGCTCAGGTTGGCGCTTTGGCGAGCAGCGCGAGCCCCGACAGCACGAGCAGCACGCCGACGATCTCTACGCGCGTCGGCTTTTCACCGAGCAGCATCATGGCACCTGCGTAAACGAGCACAAAGGTCAGCGCGGTGAACGGATAGACCGTCGTGAGCTTCGTGCGCGAGAGCGCGAAGATCCAGAGCGCCGTGCTGAAGCCGTAGAGCGCGAGCCCACCGATCACCGCGGGATTGACGAACTCGAGCAACGCCTGTCGCCCCGCCGCGCCCACGCGGAACAGCAGTTGCCCACCCGCGGCGAGCAGCGCCGATGCGACGAGCCACGCCCAGACCGGGAGGTTCACGCGACGGGCTCCCCGTCGCGCGCGCGGGCATCGACCGGCGCCTGCGCCACGATCTCGCGCAGAACGTACAGCGGCCTGCCCTTCGCCTCGCCGTAGATGCGGCCGACGTACTCGCCGAGCATGCCGAGGCAGAACAGCTGCACGGCGGAGAAGAACGCGATGACGAGGGTCACGCTCGCCCAGCCGCGCGCGGTGTCGAAGAACAGCCAGGAGACGAGCACGTACAGCCCGACGAGCACGGCGACGGCCATCGACAGCCCGGCGAACCAGATCGACAGGCGCAGAGGCGCGCTCGAGAAGCCGGCAATCGCGTCGAACGCGAAGCGCAGCATGCGCTTGAGCGGATACTTCGTTTCGCCCGCGAAGCGCGCTTCGCGCACGTATTCGATCGGCACCTGGCGGAAGCCGAGCCAGGCGACGAGGCCGCGCAGGAAGCGATGCTGCTCGGGCAGCTTCAGCAGCTCGTCGAGCACGCGGCGCGTCATCAGGCGGAAATCGCCCGTGTCGACCGGGATATCGACGTCGGTCGCGGCGCGCAGCACGCGGTAGAAGAGCTTGGCCGTGCCGCGCTTGAACGCGGTCTCGCCGAGCCGCTGCGTGCGACGGCCGTAGACGACGTCGGCGCCGTCGTCCATCAGCGCCATCATGCGCGGCAGCAGCTCGGGCGGGTCCTGCAGGTCGGCGTCGATCATGAGTATCCGCTTGCCGCGCGCGAGCGACAGGCCCGCGCTCACCGCGAGCTGGTGGCCGAAGTTGCGCGAGAGGTCCACCGCGACCACGCCGCGCTGCACGCGCGCGAGGCCTTCGAGGATCGGCCACGTGCCGTCGCGCGAACCGTCGTTGACGTACACGATCTCCCAGTCGTCGCCGGCCGCTTCGGTGCACGCGGCCGCGAGGCGGCGATGCGTCTCGGCGATGACCGCTTCCTCGTTGAAGCACGGCACGACGACGCTGACGCGCGGACGCGCGCGCGTTTCGTCGCGCGATTCGGCAAAGGCAGCGGGCGGACGCAGGTCCATGGTGGTGCGCAGGACGGGAAAAGGCGGCGAATTGTCGCCGCGCACCGCCTCGAATGCCAGTCAGGGCGGCGGCGGTGAGCCCGGCGGCAGGTCGCGCAGCTCGATGGTGCGCAGGTGGAAGCCGAGCGGTCGGGTGTCCTTGCCGCTGCCGATGCTGAACGGCGACGCGATCTCGTCGACCTCGATCACGAGCTCGACGACACCATCGCGCGGCGGCGCGACGAGCCGCGCGCTGCCGCGCACGACGGTGGAGTTGCGGTCGGCGAACCACTCGCCGACGAGCGCACCGTCGGCGTAGAGCCGCACGTGCTGTCCGCGCCGGCCGGGAATGAAGGCCTCGCCTTCGAACGTGAGCCAGCGCTCCCCGCGCGCGGCCGGCCAGCGCAGGTACACCATCGCGCGTCGCGCGAACGACCACACGCCGTCGTCGGCCGGCTCGGTCCAGCCGTCGCCCAGCAGGCGCGCACCGGTGCGGCCGGGCCCGAACGTGAGCACGAGCGGCAACGCGGGCGCCGGCATGCGTGCGCGATCGCGCGCGACGTCGGCGAAGTGCGCGGCGAGATAGTCCTCGCTGTGCGCGCGGAACAGCGCGAACGCGGCGACCCACACCAGCCCGATGCCGAACAGCGCGGCGAGCAGCGTCCAGCGGCGCCAGGCGGCAATCGGCGCGCTCATATCGTGATCGTCTTCCCGAGCGTCCACGCGGCCATGAGGAAGCCGTCCAGCAGCCCGAACGCCACGAGCACGTACGCGCCCGCGACGGGGCGGCGCGACAGCGATTGCGCGAGCGCGATCCACACGGGGAACAGGACGATGGAATAGCGCAGCAGCGAATTCGGCACCGATCCCGACCACAGCAGCAGGAAGACGGCCGCGCACAGCAGCAGCTCTTCCCACAGGCGCCGGCGCCAGAGCAGCACGCACAACGACGCGATGGCGAGGCTGCACAGCACCCAGAAGCGGCTCAGCGCGTCGTAGTTGAGGTGCGCCCAGATGTTTTCCCACGGTGGCGCCGCCTGCCAGCCCCAGCCGTGCCGCACCGTGCTCGCCTGCGCGAACGCGTCGCCGACGAACTCGAAGCTGAAGGTCCAGAACGCGAACAGTCCGAGCGGCGCGAGCACGACCGGCACGAACAGCTCCGGTCGCCGCCACGGGCGGAACACCGCGTCGAGGCCGTGCGTCCGCACGATCCAGGCGAGCGCGAACACGATGAAGAACACGCCCGTCGCGCGCGTCGCGGACAACGCGGCCGCGCACAGGCCGGCCGCGAGGAAGTGCTCGCGCCGCAGGTGGTACATCGCCGCCGCGAGCAGCAGCAGGAACGTGCTTTCGGTGTAGACGCTCGAGAACACGAACGAATGCGGCGCGAACGCGAGCAGCATCACGGCCAGCGTCGCGGCGCGGTCGCTCGCGCCGAGCAGGCGCACGTACGCGTGCACGTAGCAGAGCGCCGCGAAGAAGCAGAGGTTCGACACGAGCAGCCCGGCCCCCAGCTCGCCCAGGCCGGTGATCGCGGAAACGCCGCGCGCGAGCAGCGGGAACAACGGGAAGAACGCGAGGTTCGACTGGCCGTGGTTGTTGCCGGTCGAATAACCGTCGCGGATCATGTCGGTGTACCAGCCGCAATCCCAGCGGCAGAACAGGTGTTCCGGTCCGCCGCCGTAGATCGCTTCCAGGTTCGGGTCGATCGCCTGCACCGTCAGCAGGCCGACGAGCCAGAGCAACGCGCGCGACGCGACGAACGCGATCGCCGCGTCGCGCAAGGCGGTGCGGTCGAGCGGGCCCGCCGGCGCCGGGCTCATGGCGTCGGCTGCGCGCAGGGCTCGATGCGTGCGATCGCCTGCGCGCTGCCCGAGCGCACGACCGCGGCATACAGCGGCGCGCAACCGTCGTCGAGAACATAGCCGTACGCGCCGACGTCCGTGGGGCCGGGACGCACGACGTCGCGCCAGTCGTGCCGGCCGTGCAGCATGCCGAGGCCGCGGAAGTGGCCTTCGGCATCGAGCACCAGCAACTCCCCACTGCGTTGCGGCCAGTTCGTGCGTCCCTCGAACGCGACGATCGCCCGGCCGGTTTCGGGATCGGTGAAGCGGCGCGCGGCGGCGATGGTCGCCAGCGCAGGCGCATCCGTGTTCGCAGGCGGAAGCACGCGCGCACGGTCGGGCAGGTCGCGCGCTATCGTCGAGTTGCGCTCCCGCATCATGCGCATCGTCTCGCCGACCTGCGCGCGGCTCGCCTCGTTGTCCCACGGCATCACGGTCTCGTCCCAGATGCCGAGGCGCAGTGCGGTCGCGCCGCGCTCGACCGACAGCGAGAACGATTCGGCCCATCCGCCTTCCGCGGCGTGCACCGGGTACGCGATCAGCGCGACTGCGATCGCCCCGGCACCCGACACCGGCGCCCAGCGCCGCGGCAGGGCGCGGATCGCGACGATCGCGAGGCCGAGCCAGCACAGGCACGACCACGGCAGGTAGCGATCCGCGAAGATCTGGCCCGGGTACTCGATGAAGAGCTTGTAGCGACCGAGCGCGATCACGAACGCGACGCCGCAGCCGAACAGCGCGAGCGCCAGGCCCATCGCGGCGAGCGGCGTATCGGTGCGGCGCCGCCAGAGTGCGTGCAACGCGATGCCGGCGGTCGCGAACAACGCGATCGCACCGGTGATCGCGCTGCTCGACCACCAGCCGCCGTACGCAGGCACGACCTGCGCAATGGCCTTCGCCGAGCGCAGCAGGTTCGCCCCGGCCCATTCGTAGACGATGGCGTTCGCGAGCGTCGGCTCGGCGACCGGGTCGGGCAGCCCGAGCCAGGCGGTGAACAGCGGCGCGCCCAGCCACTGCATCGCGTGGCGCACGTTCAGCACGGGATCGATCACGAGGTTGCCGCGTACGCCTTCGTCGCCGGGCATCGCGAACAGGTACAGCCAGAGCACGACCGGCAACGCGAGCGCGAGCACGG
>CALKUS010000185.1 GCA_937996755.1 uncultured Pseudomonadota bacterium
CCGTAGATCGCCGACGCGCCGTCCTTCAGGACTTCGACGCGCTCGATGATCGTGACCGGGATCGTGTTCAGGTCGACCGCGCCGCCGAGGCCGGAGACCCAGCGCTTGCCGTTGACGAGGACGAGCGTGCGGTTGGCGGTGAGGTTGCGCAGGTCGATCTGCGTCTCGCCGTTACCGCCGTTGTTGAACGTGGTGTTGAGTGCGGCGCCGTTCGTGGTGAGATCCTGCAGGATGTCGCCCACGGAGGTCAGACCCGTCTTCTGCAGGTCTTCGCGCTCGATGACGAACACCGGCTGCGACGTCTCGATATCGGTGCGCTTGATGCGCGAACCGATGACCTGGATCGTCTCCAGCTGTTCGGCGTCGTCCTGAGCGAAGGCGGGCGCGGCGACCGAAATGGACGCGGCACCGACGGTCAGGGCGAGACGAACGGCTTTGTAGAGCTCGTTGCTATTCAGTCTCATTGGAACTCTCCAACGTCTTGTGTAGTGACAGAGTCGGGACAAAGGTTTTTGCTTTTCCATCCATGGAAAGGCCGAAAACACGCGGCCCACCGAAACCCTCGGCAGCGGCCGATGGTAACAATAATTGCAACGACACGGAATCCCTTGTTGTGCCACCGCAACATCGGCACAAAAACTTGTCGGAACCGGTACTTAGGGGCGAATCCGGGCCTGCGCGGAGCGCAGCGGACTTACGAGCCTTTAACGCGGGCGAACAATGACTTAACGGAGCGCAGGCCCGGGCGTCACGCGCGCGCGCGGCGGCGTGAACGAGCGGTGGCGGATGCGAGGGGAAAAACGCGCCGCGGGCGAGCGCCGCGGGCGAACGCGCGGACCGTCAGAGGTCCTGCTTGTAGCGGACGTACGGGGTGCGGGCGGTCGCTTCCTCGAGCGACGCGTCCGGATCGGGCAGCAGCGTCTCGCCGCCACGCGACAGCACGTTGCGCGCGCCGAGCGCGAACTCGCCCTGCCACGGCGTGCGCCAGGCGACGCCGATGTCGATGCCGCTGAACTCGCCGAGCGCATTCGGCGTGCTCGGGCGGACCACGCGACCGGTGATGCCACCGGAGAAGCGGCCGTAGCGCAGGCCGAACTGCACGGCGGCCTGGCTCACGTCGAACGGCACGAGCACGCCCGGCGCCTGCAGCGCGTATTCGCCGAGCGAGCCGGAGAGCACGAGCGCGGTCGACGGCGAAACGTTCCAGGCGCCGGCGACCGACACGTCGTGGCCGGTGCCGGCGACGCCGGGCAGCGGAAACAGCGTGCTGCCGCCGAGCGCGTTGTCGAGCGACCACGTGCCGAGGCGGCTCGCGGTGTCGGCATCGCCCTGCTGCGACAGGCCGTAATTGATGGAGGCGCTGAACGACGGCGAGGCCGACCACAGCACGCCCGTCTGCGCGCGATCGAAGCGCGGCAAGGGCTGTTCGGAAAGCGCGGCGCAATCGGCGGCCGTTGCGCCCATCACGCCGGCGAGGCTGCCGCAGAACGTGGCGACCGCGGGATCGCCGTCGCCGCTCAGCGACACGCCGGCCTGCAGCCGGCGCGACGGCTCGAGCGGCACGAGGCCGATGATCTGTTCGGAACCGGGTTGCGGCTGGACCGGTGCGAGCAGCAGCTCGCCGTCGCGCACCGTTTCGCCACTGGCGCGCACCGCCGCGAGCCAGTCGCCGTCGGGCGACAGGCGCCAGACGACCGAAGGCTCACCGGACGCCGACTGGGCCAGGGCCAGCTGCGGCGCCAGGAAGAGCAGCACGCTTCCGATGGCGGAGGACAGTTTCATCGCGGTCGACAACCGGTGGATCACGTTAAGACCACGAAAAAAGCATGAAAGTTTCTTTCAGCCGGATCCGTGGCTTGCCGCACATTCTACGCGACGATCCTAACCGAACAACCATTCCTTAACAATCGACCCGCGTTGCATTCACGGTGCCCTTTGGTGGCGTTCGTCGGCCGGGCCGGCCGACAGGGCCGCGGGCTCCACGGCGTAGCGCGCGCCGCAGCATTCGCAGGCCACCTCGAGCGCCGCTCCCGGCGCGCCTTCCAGCTCCGCCGGGTCGATCCCGCGCAGCGCGGCGAGCACGCGCTCACGCGAGCAGCTGCAGGCGAAACGCAGCGGCCGTTCCGGGTACAGGCGCACGTCGGCGTCGCCGAAGACCTGGCCCAGCAATGCCTCGGCGGACTCGTGCAGCGCGGCGTCGCCCAGCGCGGCGAGCGCGAGCGCCGCGCCCGCTTCGTCTTCCGGCGCGCTGGACTGCTGCACGAGTATCGCCGCGGCGCGTTCGTCGTCCAGCGCAATGCGCCACTGGGTCGGCAGGTTCTCGCTGCGCGCGAAATGCGCCGCGAGCGCGGCCGCGACGCCATCGCGCTCGAACGGCACCTGCGCCTGCTGGCGCTGCCCCGCGCGCTCGATGGTGAGCGCGAGCACCGCATCCGCTAGGCCGTCGCCGGGCCGCACGAGCCCGCGCAACGTGCCGGCTTCGGTGCACTCGGCGAACAGCAGGCCGGGCGCGCCGTGGCGGCGCACCTGCAGCGACACGGTCGCGCGCAGTCCGAGCGCGCCGGCGAGCAGCGCGGTGCACGCGAGCGCTTCGCCGAGGGCCGCGCGAGACGCCGCGTCGACGCCGTCCGCACCGCGCGCGCGCACTTCGCGCCACGCCGCGCCGAGGCCGAGCAGCGCGCCGCGAATCCCGTACGCCGGCACCTCGAACGCCCGCACCTGGTCGTCCACGCGTGCACGCCCCTCGTTATCCTGCGCGAGTATGCTCCCCCCCGATCCAGGCGCGAAGCGCCGCTCGTTCCCGCGGCGCCTGCTCACGTGGACGCTCAGGCTGCTGCTCGCGTTCGTCGCCGGCAGCGTCGCGCTCGTGCTGCTGTTCCGCTTCATCGACCCGCCGACGAGCGCGATGATGATCGAGCGCCGCATCGAGGCGGCGATCGCGCGCGACGCGTCGTTCACGCTGCGCCAGCAGTGGGTGGACGCCAAGGGGATCGCGCCCGCGCTCGCGATCGCCGTCGTCGCGGCCGAGGACCAGAAATTCCCGCTGCACCACGGGTTCGATTTCGAATCGATCGAGGCCGCGCTCGAGCGCAACGCGAAGGGCGGTCGCGTGCACGGCGCGAGCACGATCTCGCAGCAGGTCGCGAAGAACCTGTTCCTGTGGTCCGGACGCAGCTGGGTACGCAAGGGCCTCGAAGCGTGGTTCACCGTGCTCATCGAGGCCACCTGGCCGAAGCGCCGCATCCTCGAGGCCTACCTGAACGTGGCCGAATTCGGCGACGGCATCTACGGCGCGGAAGCGGCGAGCCGCGCGTTCTTCGGCAAGCCGGCGGCAGCGCTCGGCGAGCACGAGGCCGCGCTGCTCGCGGCAGTGCTGCCGAACCCGCGCGCGCTGCACGCGGCGCGACCGTCGCCGTACGTGCGCGAGCGCGCGGCATGGATCGCGCGGCAATCGCGGCAGCTCGGCGGACCGGCCTACCTCGATCCGCGCTGAGGCCTGCACGAAAGGGTCGCGCCGTGGCGCGCGGGCGGGCGTAGAATCCACGGGGTCGGAGCGATGCGCAGGAGTCAGTCCATGGCGACCGTCAGGCAGATGCTCGATGAGAAGGAGCGCGGCGTCCACTCGATCGGACCCGACGAGCCGGTGCTCGCCGCGATCCAGCTCATGGCCGACAAGTCGATCGGCGCCGTGCTCGTGATGCGCGGCAACGAGCTCGCCGGCATCCTCTCGGAACGCGACTACGCACGGAAGGTGATCCTGCTCGGTCGTTCGTCGGCCGAGACGCCCGTGTGGGAGATCATGTCGTCGCCCGTCACCACGGTGCGGCCGAGCGACACCATCAACACCTGCATGCTGCTGATGACCGAGCGCAAGATCCGCCACCTGCCCGTCGTGGAAGAGGGCAGGGTGGTCGGCGTGCTGTCGATCGGCGACCTCGTCAAGCACGTGATCGCCGAGCAGGAACGCGAGATCGCGCAGCTGCAGCAGTACATCGCGTCCTGAAGCGCGGCGCGCGTTGCGCGCCGCGCCGTACCTCACTCGAAGCCGTCGCTGAACAGCGCGTCGACCGGCAGCCGCGGCAGCGGCCATGCCCACGCGCCGCGCGAGCGCGTGAACACCGCGAGCGTCGTGTAGCCGCGGTCAACGGCCATGTCCCAGATCATCACGTTCGGCAGGCCGGCGTGCTTCTGCCACACCACCGGATTCGCCTCGACGTCGTCCGTGAAGTACAGGCCCCAGTCGGTGCCCACGAATACCTGCCGCTCGATGTTCGGGTTCACGATGATGCTGTTCGCGGGGATGTTGGGCAGGTTGCCGGTGATGTCGCGCCACACGAATGTCGCGCAATTGGCGGTGCACCTGACCTGGAACGCGTGGCCGGGCTGCGCCGGCGTGTTCTCGTTGAAGCCACCCACGGCGGCATAGCCGACGAGCGGGTCGACGCCGGTGCCCACGTCCATGATGGGGCGGTTCGGCAACACCACGTTGCCGTCGGTGACGTTCGCCCACGTCGCCGAGTCGGTGACGCCCTGGCCGAGGTTGAAGCCCATCCACACGTTGCCGTCGTTCGTGCCGGCGATCGCGATCGCCGACGACGCGAACGAGTACGCGACCTGGTTGATGAACGAACGATCGGCGAGCGTGTTCTTCGTGAGGTCGGGGCTGTTGCTCACCCAGCTCGAGCCCGGAACACCGCCCGTGAGCGATTCCCAGATGCGATAGGAACCGGTGATGATGTGGCCGCAGCCGGTGGCGGGGCACGCGGGTGCGTCGTGCGGCCAGCGGTACAGGTCGAAGAACGTCACGAACGTCTTGCGGTCCGAGGACCATCCGCTCGGTGCCGCCGTCGTGGTGCCGGTGCCCTGCGCCGTCGACGTTGCGACGATCGCGCCGTTCTGGCTCGAGTAGTACCAGCGCTGGCCGAGGATCGGCTCGACCGTGCTCCAGAATCCGTCGCCGCCATTGCGCACGTTCCAGGCCTGCGGAACGATGTTGCCGCCGGTCCACGTGGAAACCATGCAGGAATTGTCCTGCGCGCCGGCCACGGCGCCGCTGGTGGCGGACGTCGCGAAGTTCGGCGTGAGGCCGCCCGAATAGAGTTCGATCGTGTTCAGCGTCGCGTTCAACGACGTCCACGTCGGCGACGCAGCCTGCGCGTTCGCCGAGTACCAGACGCCGCCGTCCGTGCCGATCAGCGCCTGGTTCGGGTCGTTGGCGACGAACGCGCGCGCGTGATGGTCGACGTGCGGCGCGGTTCCGGTGCTCGTCCACGAGGTGCCGCCATTGACGCTGCGGAACGTTCGGAAGGCGCTGAGCAGCACGACGTCCTGGTTCGTCGGGCTCACCGTCATGCCGGCGTTGTACCAGCTCTGCGTTCCCGCACCGGAGATGTTGCCGGTGAAGACCTGCGTCCACGTGTCGCCCGCGTTCGTGCTTTTCCAGATGCCGAGGATGTCGGGGCTCGCCGAGTTCACGCGTGCGACCTGCGCGTAGAGCACGGCGTCGTTGGTCGGCGCGATCGCGATGTCGACGCGGCCGAGCGTGTTCGTCGGCGTCGGTACGCCGCCCGCGGTGCCCGCGGGCCAGCCGTTGTCCGGGCGCGAGACGGCGATGAAGTCGCCCGGGCATCCGCTGTTCGGCACCGTGCCGCGATAGATGCCGTTCGCGCCGTTCTGGTTGAGGTCGGGCTGTACCGTGGTCTGGAAGCCGCGCGTGCCGATCGCGACGATCATCTGCGTCGTCGTGCCGAGGTCGCGCAGCACCAGGCCGGTCGTGTCCTGGCGCTGCGTCGTGAACGTGTTCGCGAAGCACGGTCCGGCCCAGTCGTCGCCGCCGTCGTAGCTGATGTACAGGCCGGTCTTCGTGCCGACGATGATCTTCTGCGAATCGTTCGGGTCGACCTCGATCTGGCCGATCGCCTGGTACTGCGGGAACGGCGGCGCGCCCGCGGGCGGCGTGTAGATCGGGTTGAACACCGTCTCGCCCTTCACCGTCCACGTCTCGCCGCCGTCGACGCTCTTCAGCACGCCGTTGCTGCCGAACGAGAACGAGCCGAAACGCAGGTCGCCGGTGCCCGCATAGAGCACGTTCGGGTTGTTCGGGTCGATCTCCATCTCGCCGATCGCGCTGTTCTGGATCTGCGGGATGTCGGTCTTCAGCGTCCAGGTGGTGGACGCCGAGCAGCAGTTCGTCGTCTTCCAGACGCCGCCGCCGTCCGTGCCGATCCACGCGATCGTCGGATCGGTCGGATGCGTGACGATCACGTTCGTGCGGCCACCCGTCGCGACGCCCGAGATGAGCGGCTGCGGACCGAGCGCCGTGAAGTTCACCGGATCGAGCGCGGTCGGCGATTCCAGTGCGCTGCGCATCGCGCCGTCCGGCAGCGCACGACGCACGAGCGCTTCCTGCTTCGCGGCGGCGACCTGCCAGGCCGACTGGAACTCGCCGGTCGGATAGCTCGCGCGATGCAGCCAGAAGTCGCCCATGTCGGCGACCTCCTCGGCTTCACGCGCCGCTTCCTCGGCGTCCGCGAGCGCCGCGTCGCGCGTGGCGGTGCCGGAACAGGCGGCGAGCGCGGCCAGCGCGGCCGCGATGAGCGTCGCTCGGAACGTCGATCGGTGCATGGGTGCCTCCCCCGAGGAGCGGCTAGCGTGCCCGTCTGGAGGCGGGGGAACAAGGGACTGGGCACGGTTCCTTGCTTGCCCGAAGCCGGGGCTTGCCTCAGGCTGGCGGCCCCCTTCCGAACGCCCGCCCGATGCCGCCCCGCAACCCCGCCCTCGAGCGCCTGCTGGCCGGTTTCGGCCAGAAACTGCGCACCCTGGTCGAGGTGCACTGCCGGCCGCAGCAGGGCCTCGACGCGGACGACATCGAGCAGGAAGTGCGCATCAAGCTCTGGCACGCGCTGGAGCGTGACCAGAATCAGGTCCTCGCTGCGTCTTATATCCAGCGGGTCGTGGTCTCCACCGTGATCGACGCCCTGCGCCGCGCCGCCGTCCGGCCCAGCGAGCCCCTGCCCGAAGGGCCGGGAGGCATCCAGGACTGGGCGACCGGCGAGGCCGGGCCCGAGCAGCGGGCGCGCGACGACGAGCGCCTGGCGACCGTCGAAGCGGCGCTCGCGGCGCTGGCGCCGCGGCGAGCGACGGCCGTGCGGCTGCACCTCGCCGGCTTCACGCCGGCGGAGAGCGGCCGGGTGCTCGGGTTGTCGGTGGACGCGATCCGCAAGCTGGTCGAGCGCGGGCTCGACGAGCTGAAGGCCCGCCTGGCGGGCCGTGACATCGAAGACGAATGAGGCGAACGGAGCGGGCGATGGACGAGCAATTCGACAACGGGCATGACGCAGAGCTCATCGCGCGGCTCGCCGCGGGCGAGCACCTGGGCGAACGCCACGACGCCGAGCTCGCGCGGATCATCGCATCGCCGGTGCTCGCGAGCGCGCTGCGCCTCGCGATCGCCACGCAGGAAGACGCCGAGATGCTCGCGCGCGACATCGCGCGCGAAAGCGCGCCGCGCGTCGTGCCGTTCGTGGCGCGCCCGCGCAACCGCGCGCTGCCATGGGTCGCTCTCGCCGCGACCGTCGCCGGCGTCGCGCTGCTCGCCACCTCGATGCAGGACGCGCAGGCTCCCGCGTCGCAGCCGTCCGTTGCGCAGCAGCCGGACGACGACGCGATCTTCGGCCAGACGTTCGAAGGCGCGATCGTCGCGACCGACGAAGCGAACGGCGACGACATCTTCGACGGCGAGTTCGACAGTTGAGCGTGTAGCGCTCAACTGTCGTCCCGAACGAAGTGAGGGACCTCTCGGTTACTGCTCCACCTTCGCGTGCGCATGCTCGCGCGTCGCGGCAAACCGCACGTCGGGCCAGCGTTCCTGCGTCAGCTGCAGATTGACCCTGGTCGGCGCCAGGTAAACCAGCTCGCCGGCCGCATCGAGCGCGAGGTTCTGCGCCGCCTTGTCGCGGAACTCCGCGAGCTTCTTCGCATCGGCGCAATGCACCCAGCGCGCCGTGGCGACGGTGACGTTCTCGAACGCGCAGTCGACGCCGTACTCGTCCTTCAGGCGATACGCGACGACATCGAACTGCAGCATGCCGACGGCGCCCAGGATGAGGTCGTTCGACATGAGCGGCCGGAAGAACTGCGTCGCGCCTTCCTCGGACAGCTGCGCGAGGCCCTTCTGCAGCTGCTTCATGCGCAACGGGTCGCGCAGCCGCGCGCGGCGGAAGAGCTCGGGCGCGAAATTCGGGATGCCGGTGAAGGCGAGCGACTCGCCGACGGTGAACGTGTCGCCGATCGATACCGTGCCGTGGTTGTGGATGCCGATCACGTCGCCCGGGTAGGCGCGCTCGACGATCTCGCGGTCCGACGCCATGAACGTGAGCGCGTTCGCGATCTTCACTTCCTTGCCGGCGCGCACGTGGAACGCCTTCATGCCGGCGTCGAAGCGGCCCGAGCACACGCGCATGAACGCGACGCGATCGCGGTGCATCGGGTCCATGTTCGCCTGGATCTTGAACACGAATCCACTCATCGCCGCTTCGTTGGGGTCGACGATTCGGGTCGTGGTGCCTCGGCTTTTGGGCGCGGGGGCATGCTCGACGAAGAAGTCGAGCAGCAGCTGCACGCCGAAGTTGTTCACGGCCGAGCCGAAGAAGACCGGCGCCTGCCTGCCCGCGAGGTAGGCCTCGCGGTCGAACGGGTGCGACGCACCCTGTACGAGCTCGAGCTCGTCGCGCAGCTCGCCCAGCATGTCGCCCAGCCGCGCGGCGAGCTCGGGGTGGTCGAGCCCCTTGTAGATGGTCGAATCCTGGCGCGTGAAGTTGCGGCCCGGTTCGAACAGGTGCACCTCGTCGTCGACCATGTGGTAGACGCCTTTCAGGCGCGAGCCCATGCCGATCGGCCACGTGACCGGCGCGCACTGGATCTGCAGCACCGACTCGATCTCGTCGAGCAGCTCGATCGGTGAGCGGCCCTCGCGGTCCAGCTTGTTGATGAACGTCATGATGGGCGTGTCGCGCAGGCGGCACACGTCCATCAGCTTGATCGTGCGTTCCTCCACGCCCTTCGCGCAGTCGATCACCATGAGCGCGGAGTCGACCGCGGTGAGCACGCGATAGGTGTCCTCGGAGAAGTCCGCGTGGCCCGGCGTGTCGAGCAGGTTGACGATGCGCCCCTCGTAGGGGAACTGCATCACCGAGCTGGTCACCGAGATGCCGCGCTCCTTCTCGAGCGCCATCCAGTCGGACGTCGCGTGGCGCGCCGCCTTGCGCGACTTCACCGAGCCGGCCATCTGGATCGCGCCTCCGAACAGCAGCAGCTTCTCGGTGAGCGTCGTCTTGCCGGCGTCGGGATGGGAAATGATCGCGAACGTGCGCCGGCGCGCCGTTTCGCTGCGTTGTTCGGACATGGTTCGGGGCGGTTGGCGCCGGAGGGGCGGCGATTATAGGGGCACGCCGCGGAATCCAGTGCCGGAAAACGACGCGCCCGCCGGAAGGCGGGCGCGTGGTCTGCAGCGGATCGCTGCGCTCAGGCCGTGCGGCGACGCACCGCCATCCAGCCGACGAGCGCGAGCAGGCCGGCCAGCAGCGCGAAGCCGGACTTCGAGCCCAACGGGACCGAGGTCGGCACGAACGGCAGGCCGGCCGGGGCGCCGGTGATCGTGCCGCTCGTCGACGTGTTGTTGCCCGGCGTGGGATCGGCCGGCGACGACGCCGTGATGGCGGCGGTGTTCGTGAACGTGCCGGCCGCCGCGACCGTGACGGTGATCGTGCACGAGGCGCTGCCCGGGAACGGCACCGCACCGCCGGTCCAGGTGACCACCTGGCCTGCCGCGGTCGCACCGCAGGTGCTGCCCGCGAACGTGAGCTGCGCCGGCAGCGTGTCGACGACGGTGAAGCTCGTCACGGCGCCGGGGCCGTTGTTCGTCACGGTGAGCGTCTTGGTGAACGACGTGCCGACCTGCACCGGCGAGACCGCCGTGTTCGTCTGCGACAACGCCAGGTCGGCCGCGGCCGGCGCGGTGCAGACCGGCGGGGCCGCGATCGAGATGTCGTCGACGAGGAAGCCGCCGGCGACGGCCGCATTCGAAGTCGTCCCCGCGAAGCGGATCGTGTGCGAAGCGCCGTTCGCCACGCCGGCCGCGACGAGGTCGATCGTGCGCAGGACGTGCGTCGGCGTGCCGTTGTCGAAGTCGGTGCACGGCGAGCCGTCGGCCGCGAGCGTGTCGCGCACGACGCTGTCGATCAGCACCTGGAAGTTGCCGTCGGTGCCGCACGCGTCGATGTAGTAGGACAACAGCGTCGCGTTCGCCGGGATCACGACGGCCTGCTCCACGTACTCGTTCGTGGGCGCGCAGTTCGGATTGGAGCAGCCGAAATAGGACAGCCAGTCGCCGGTGCGGGCGAGCGTCGCGTCCTCGTACAGGGGCGTGCCGAACACGTCGGACACCTCGGTCCACGACGGGCTCGGCGTGCCCGCCTCGAAACTGCCGTCGGCGACCGGCGTCGACGAATTGCTGGTCGACGCGGTGTTGTTGCTCGGGTCGCCCTCGAGGCTCGTGCTCGTCACCGTCGCGGTGGTCGTCACGGCTGCGCAGGGGCCAGCCGTCGCCACGTTGAGCGTGCACGTCGCGATCGCGCCGTTCGGCATGTTGCCGACGTTCCAGGTGACGGTGCTGCCGGCCGCGGTCGCGCCGCAGTTGCTGCCGGTGAACGTGACGCCCGTGCCGAGCACGATGCTCATCGCCACGCCCGTTGCCGGGTCGGGTCCGTCGTTCTGGACGCCGACGTTGTAGGTGAACGCGCCGCTGGTCGGAACGCCGCCCGGCGCGGAGATCGCCGCCACGAGGTCAGAAGACGGCGGGAACGTCGCCGTGCCGGGACCCGTGATCGTGTTCGTGAACGTGCCGGTGACGCCGTTCGCGAACGTGGTCGACACGAGCACGTAGCTGGTGCCGGCCGTGAGGTTGGTGGTGATCTGCGGATCGTCGCCGACCGCGTCATCGCTGCCCGCGATGCAGTTCGTCGTGCCGGCCGCCGGATTGAAGCTCGGCGAATAGAGCAGGAAGAAGCCGTCGTCCGCGAACACCGTCATCGTGAGCGTGTACGAGCCCGAGATGTCGACGGTGAACGCCTGCGCCTGGTAACCGACGGCAGTGCCCACGCCGGAAAGGCCGGTGCAGTCGGCGAGCGCGCGATTGAACGTCGGCGAAGCGGCGATGTTGCCGCTGTAGGTGACTGTCGCGGTCGGCGTCAGGGTGGTCGGCCCGGTGGGATCCGCCATCGCCTTCTCGGCGGCCGGGTCGCCCGGTGCGGCGCGGTTGGCCTTCACGGGGGCTGCAGTGACGTTCGCGGCGGCGAACAGCAGGGCGAGCGCAGCCAGGGGCCGCGCGAAATTCTTCCTGGAAGACATCGGGAATCCCCTAGCAAGTAGCCGCGCCGGACTTGGTCGCGGCGCCGGGCAGGCTATTCCTTCCCGGGTCCTACCACAACCTTCCTGCGGACGATCGTGCGTCCGCGCGCAGTTTCGGCACGCTGCGCCTCGCGGCGCATTGCGAATCAGCACTCGATGACGTTCACGGCAAGGCCGCCGCGCGAGGTTTCCTTGTACTTGTCCTGCATGTCGCGCCCCGTGTCCCGCATGGTCTTGATGACCTTGTCGAGCGAAACCCGGTGCTTGCCGTCGCCGCGCAATGCCATGCGCTGCGCGTTGATCGCCTTCACGGCGCCCATCGCGTTGCGCTCGATGCACGGGATCTGCACGAGGCCGCCGATCGGATCGCAGGTGAGCCCGAGGTTGTGCTCCATGCCGATCTCCGCCGCGTTCTCGACCTGGTAGATCGATCCGCCCGTCGCGGCCGTGAGGCCGCCCGCGGCCATCGAGCACGCGACGCCGACTTCGCCCTGGCAGCCGACTTCGGCGCCGGAGATCGACGCGTTTTCCTTGTAGAGGATGCCGATCGCGGCGGCGGTGAGCAGGAACTCGATCACGCCTTCCTCGCCCGCGCCCGGCACGAAGCGGGCGTAGTAGTGGAGGACCGCGGGAATGATGCCGGCGGCGCCGTTCGTGGGCGCCGTCACCACGCGGCCACCGGCGGCGTTTTCCTCGTTCACGGCGAGCGCGTAGAGGTTCACCCAGTCGAGGATCGTGAGCGGATCGCGCAGCGCGGCCTCGGGCCGGCTGGTCAGTTCGTGCACCATGCCGGGCGCGCGGCGCTGCACCTTCAGGCCGCCCGGCAGCACGCCGGCCTCGCGCGTGCCGCGCGCGACGCACGCCTGCATCGCATGCCAGATGTCGAGCAGGCCGGCGCGCACCTGGTCCGCCGAGCGCCACACGAGCTCGTTGTCCCACATCACGCCGGCGATCGACTTGCCGGACTCCTCGCAGTGGCGGAGCAGCTCCTCGCCCGTCGTGAACGGATGCGGCAGCGGCGTCACGTCGGGAACGATGCGGTCTTCGGCCGCTTCGTC
The DNA here is from genome assembly GCA_937996755.1 of uncultured Pseudomonadota bacterium. Classification (GTDB taxonomy): domain Bacteria; phylum Pseudomonadota; class Gammaproteobacteria; order Xanthomonadales; family Ahniellaceae; genus CALKUS01. Next base: position 12,465 of record CALKUS010000185.1, read on the forward strand.
CTGGTTCACCACGAAGCCGCCGCCCACCGAGTAGTAATCGCGCGTCGCGAGCACCTGATCGCCATCGCCCCACGCCGTGAAGCGCATGCCGTTCGAGTGGTACGGCAGCTTCTGCCGCTTGTTGAACGCGAGGTCGTACTTCTCGTCGAACGCGATCTCGTGGCTGCCGAGCAGGCGCAGCTTCTTCTCGCCGCGGATGCGCGACAGGCGCTGCGGGATCGCATCGGGGTCGACGCGGTCGGGCATCTCGCCCTCGAGGCCAAGCATCACCGCCTTGTCGGTGCCGTGGCCACGGCCGGTGTGCGCGAGCGACCCGAACAGCTCGCAGCGCACGCGCCTGACCTGCGCGAGCACCCCGCGCTCGCGCAGCCAGCGATCGACGAAGCGGCAGGCGGCGCGCATCGGGCCCACGGTGTGCGAGCTGGACGGCCCGATGCCGATCTTGAACAGGTCGAATACGCTGACGGCCATGGCGATGCTGCGCGAACCGCGAAAGGGCGGCTAGTCTAGCGACGATTCGTCGAACCCGAGGCGCCCATGCCGATCACGCTCTACGGCCGCGAGGACTGCCATCTCTGCGAGCTCGCCGCCGAAGCGCTGCGCGGCGCGGGTGTCGAGGGCGTCGAGGAAGTGGACGTCGGCTGGAGCGGCGAGCTCGCGAAGCGCTACGGCACGCGCATCCCGGTGCTCGTGCGCGAGGACGGCACCGAGCTCGGCTGGCCGTTCGACGCGTGGACGGTGCGCCGCTTCGTGGACCAGGCCTAGGGAGCCTCTGAACAAGTCCCTGCGCGTCGCGCCGGGAATTGTTTGGCCGGCCAGTCAGGCGGGCGTCGCTGCGGCATGGTGGGCTCCATGCCCAAGACGCTCAACGACGCT
>CALKUS010000186.1 GCA_937996755.1 uncultured Pseudomonadota bacterium
GAAGGAGCGCTACGCCGTGCACCACGGCGTGGAGATCACCGACCCCGCTGTCGTCGCGGCCGCAACGCTCTCGCATCGCTACATCGCGGACCGCCAGTTGCCCGACAAGGCGATCGACCTGATCGACGAGGCCGCCGCGCGCCTGCGCATGGAGATCGACTCCAAGCCGGAGCAGCTCGACCGGCTCGAGCGCCGCCTCATCCAGCTCAAGATCCAGCGCGAGGCGTTGAAGAAGGAGAAAGACGCCGCGTCGAAGCAGCGCCTCAAGGAGCTCGAGGACGAGATCGCGCGCCTGGAGCGCGAGTTCTCCGACCTCGAGGAAGTCTGGAAGGCCGAAAAGGCCGCCGTGCAGGGCACGTCGAAGATCAAGGAAGAGCAGGAGCGCGCGCGCGCCGAGATGGAAAGCGCGATGCGCCGCGGCGACCTCGCGAAGGCGTCGGAGATCCAGTACGGCCGCATGCCCGCGCTCGACAAGCAGCTGGCCGCCGCGCACGAAGCGGAGCAGAAGGGCTTCAAGCTGCTGCACATGCAGGTGACGGCGGAGGAGATCGCGGAAGTGGTCTCCCGCTGGACCGGCATCCCCGTCTCGAAGATGCTGGAAGGCGAGCGCGAAAAGCTGCTGCGCATGGAAGCGGAGCTGCACCGGCGCGTGGTCGGGCAGGACGAGGCGGTCACGGCGGTCGCGGACGCCATCCGACGCTCGCGCGCGGGTCTGTCCGACCCGCAGCGCCCGATCGGCTCGTTCCTGTTCCTCGGCCCGACGGGCGTGGGCAAGACCGAGCTCTGCAAGGCGCTCGCCGAGTTCATGTTCGACACCACCGAAGCGATGGTGCGCATCGACATGAGCGAGTTCATGGAGAAGCATTCCGTCGCGCGGCTGATCGGCGCACCCCCGGGCTACGTCGGATACGAGGAAGGCGGCTACCTCACGGAAGCCGTGCGGCGCCGGCCGTACTCGGTGATCCTGCTCGACGAAGTCGAGAAGGCGCACCACGACGTGTTCAACATCCTGCTGCAGGTGCTCGACGACGGGCGCCTGACGGACGGGCAGGGGCGCACGGTCGATTTCCGCAACGCGGTGATCGTGATGACGTCGAACCTCGGTTCGCAGCGCATCCAGGAGCTCACCGGCCGCGGCGAGACGGCGCAGATCAAGGCAGCGGTGCTGGAAGTCGTGCAATCGCACTTCCGTCCCGAGTTCATCAACCGCCTCGACGAGATCGTGGTCTTCCATCCACTCGGGCGCGAGCACATCCGTTCGATCGCGCGCATCCAGCTGAAGCACCTCGAGGCGCGCCTGCGCGACCGCGAGATCGGGCTCGAGATCGACGACGCGGCACTCGATCGCCTCGGCGAAGCGGGCTTCGACCCGGTCTACGGCGCGCGGCCGCTGAAGCGCGCGATCCAGTCCCAGATCGAGAATCCGCTCGCGCAGCGCATCCTTGCCGGCGATTTCCAGTCGGGCGACACGATCCGCGTCTTCCTCGAGGGTGGACGGCTCGCGTTCGCGAAGGCGCAGCGCGCGGCCGCTTGAGAGCAGGGGCTAGGGGCTAGGATCTAGGGGCTAGGGCGCACGAGCGGACCGCCGCGCGCTCTGGAGCGTCAGAGCAGACTGCGCTTCGGTTTCCGCGCCCTAGCCCCTAGACCCTAGTCCCTAGCCCCTTCGCGTAGAATCCGCGGCCCCCACGCCGCCCGACCGTCCGTGATCGCATTCCGCAACCTGTCCCTGCGAAGGGGCGAACGCACGCTGCTGCGCAACGTCGACGCGACGCTGCACGCGGGCTGGCGCGTGGGCGTCGTGGGGCGCAACGGCTGCGGCAAGTCCAGCCTGTTCGCGTCGTTGCTCGGCGAGCTCGAGCCGGACGCGGGCGAGATCGAGCGCCCGCGCGCGCAGCGCTTCGCGTCCGTGGCGCAGGAAACGCCCGGCCTGCCCGACCACGCGATCGACTTCGTGCTGGGCGGCGACGAGCTCTCGGCCGCTGCGTTACGCGATGCCGCCGAGGCCGAGGCGCGCGACGACCACGATGCGGCCGCCGCCGCGCATCACCGCATCGACGAGCTCGGTGCCTACGACGCGCGTGCGCGCGCGGGGCGGCTCCTGCACGGGCTCGGGTTCAAGGCCGCGACGCACGAGCGCCCGGTCGCGGATTTCTCGGGCGGCTGGCGCGCGCGCCTGAACCTCGGTCGTGCGCTGATGGCTCCGTCCGACGCGCTGCTGCTCGACGAGCCGACCAACCACCTCGACCTCGACGCCGTCGTGTGGCTCGAGGAATGGCTGCGTCGCTACGACGGCACGCTGCTGCTGATCTCGCACGACCGCGAGTTCCTCGACAACGTCGCGACGCACATCCTTCACCTCGCCGACGGCACGGCGCGCCTGTACACCGGCAACTACGCGCAGTTCGAGCGCCAGCGCGCGGAGATGCTGCGCCAGCAGCAGATCCAGCACGAGCGCGAGCAGGCCGAGCGCGCGCACCTGCAGTCGTTCATCGACCGCTTCAAGGCGAAGGCCAGCAAGGCGCGACAGGCGCAGTCGCGCGTCAAGCGCCTGGAGAAGCTGAAGGGCACGGAAGCCGTGCGCGCCGATCGTCCGTTCCAGTGCGAGTTCGCGGCGCCCGCGCGCCTGCCCACGTCGCTGCTCGGGCTGCGCGACCTCGACGCCGGCTATACCGCGGACGCGCCGGACGACCACGACGACGGTGCGGCACTGCCGCACGAACAGCGCGCGCGCACCGTCGTGCTGCGCGACGTGCGCTTCGGGCTCGAGGCCGGCGAGCGCATCGGCCTGCTCGGCCCGAACGGCGAGGGCAAGTCCACGCTCGTGAAGACCATCGCGGGCGCGCTCGCACCGCTCGCCGGTGAGCGCTCGGCGCACAAGGACCTCGTGATCGGCTACTTCGCGCAGCACACGGTCGACCAGTTGAAGTCCGGGCGCAGCCCGATCGCGCACCTCGCCGACATCGCGCCGCGCACGTCGGAGCAGGAGTTGCGCAACTACCTCGGCCGCTGGAATTTCGTCGGCGACCGCGCGTTCGAGAACGTCGACGGTTTCTCCGGCGGCGAGCGTGCGCGCCTCGCGCTGGCGCTCATCGCGTGGTCGAAGCCGAACCTGCTGCTGCTGGACGAGCCCACGAACCACCTCGACCTCGAGATGCGCGAAGCGCTTGCCGAGGCGCTGAACGACTTCGACGGCGCGCTCGTGCTCGTCTCGCACGACCGCAACCTGCTCGGGCTCGTGTGCGATGCGTTCTGGCGCGTTGCCGACGGCGAAGTCGCGCCGTTCGACGGCGACCTAGACGACTACGCGCGCTGGCTGCGCGGCCGTCGCACGCTCGATACGGCCGTGTCGCCGCAGATGCCCGTCGCGCCGGCGCCGAAGCCCGCGCCGCGCAAGCCGATCGCGGACGAGCGCGCCGTGCGCAAGCGCATCGCCACGATCGAGGCCGCGCTGGAGAAGCACGCGGCCGAGAAGGCGAAAGTGGAGCAGGCGCTCGCCGACCCCGCGCTGTACGCCAGCGGACACGGGCGCGCCGGCGAGCTCGCGCAGCGCCAGCGCGAAATCGCCGCCGCCGCAGACGCACTCGAGGCCGAATGGCTGGAGCTGCAGGGCCGGCTCGAAGGCTGACCCCTTGCACACACGGCCGCACGGCCCCATCGTGCGCGCCAGGACGAGGTAGAAGAAATGCCGATCTACGAATTCCAGTGCAACGCCTGCGGGCACCGCTTCGACGAGCTCATGCGGATGTCCGACCCGGACCCGACCGAATGTCCGTCCTGCCATGCGCCGCAGGTGCAGCGCCGCGTGACGGCGCCGTCGTTCCGACTGGCCGGCAGCGGCTGGTACGAAACCGACTTCAAGGGCGACAAGGACAAGAAGCGCAATCTCGCCGGTGGCGAAGCCTCCGCGGAGAAGCCGGCCGAATCCAAGCCGGCGGACGCCGCGCCGGCACCCGCGCCCGCCGCGAAGCCCGCCGCGGAGTGATCAGTTGCCGCGCACGCCGAGGTAGATCAGCGCGAGCAGGCCGACCACGAGCGCGATGATGATCGTCGTCGCGATCTTGTCGCCGACCGTGTAGCGGTACTTCACGTGCGGCGTCTGCGCGACGATCGCGTCGTACGACGGCGACAGCACCACCTGGCCCTTCGCCCCGAACATCGAGTAGAGGATGTAGAGGTTGAGCAGCGTGCCGATCGGGATCGCCAGCAGGCCGATCCCGCTCAGGATCCCGCCCGGGATGCGGATCCACGGCCGCAGTCGGCGGAAACCCAGGCCGAGGAAGCCGGTCAGCGCCGCGATCGAGATGTAGGCGGCGCCGACGCCGAGCGCGAAATCGTCCGTCCCGCGCGACGCCCCGACGCCTGCGCCGAAGGCCCCGACGACCATCGCGATGCCGCCGAGCATCCCGAGGAACCCGACGAGGAGATACAGCGACCCGATGCCCTTGAGCTGGCGCTCGTGGCGGATGTGCGCGGTGCGGATGGCCTCGGCTTCGCTGACGCCCGGCGTGACGTCGGCGACGACCGCCGTCGGTGCGGCGTAGGGGTTGATCGACGGCAACTCGGGCGGCAGGCGGGGATCGCGGGCGGGCATGGGGCGTTCGTTCCGGGTCGACAGCCGCGACGTTAGCCGGCCCGACCGTCCCGAGTCTCTGCTTGCACTGCAGCATGATGCCGCTAGGATTGCCGGTCCTGCGCGCGCCACCGGGCGCCGGCGCGGCAATCGGAGCTCCTGGAATGCGTAGCCATCTCTGCGGCCTCGTCGACGACAAGCTCGTCGGCCAGTCCGTCACCCTCTGCGGCTGGGCCGACACGCGTCGCGACCACGGCGGCGTGATCTTCGTCGACCTGCGCGACCACGAAGGCATCGTCCAGGTCGTCGTCGAGCCCGAGAACGGCGCCGCGTTCCAGGCCGCCGAAGGCGTGAAGTACGAATACTGCCTGCGCATCACGGGCCGCGTCCGCGCGCGTCCGGCCAGCCAGGTCAACGAGAAGCTGCGCACCGGCCGCATCGAGGTGGTCGCGGACGTCGTCGAGGTGCTGAACGCCTCCGCACCGCTGCCGTTCATGCTCGACGAGACGCCGGGCGAGGAAGCGCGCCTGCGCTGGCGCTACCTCGACATCCGTCGCGCCGAGATGCAGCGCGCGATGCGCACGCGCACGAAGCTGGTGGGCGCGATCCGGCGCTACCTCGACGCGCGCGGCTTCCAGGACATCGAAACGCCGATCCTCACGAAGGCGACGCCGGAAGGCGCGCGCGACTACCTCGTGCCGTCGCGCGTGCACCCGGGCGAGTTCTACGCGCTGCCGCAGTCGCCGCAGCTGTTCAAGCAGCTGCTGATGATGGCCGGCATGGACCGCTACTACCAGATCGCGCGCTGCTTCCGCGACGAGGACCTGCGCGCCGACCGCCAGCCCGAGTTCACGCAGCTCGACATGGAGTTCGCGTTCGTGCGCGAGCGCGACGTGCAGGACACGGTCGAGGCGATGATCCGCGCGGTGTTCAAGGAGGTCGTGGGCGTCGAGCTCGTCGATCCGTTCCCGCGCATCACCTACGCGGAAGCGATGCGCCGCTACGGCTCGGACAAGCCCGACCTGCGCATCGACCTCGAGCTCGTCGACGTCGCCGAGCACGTGAAGCACGTCGAGTTCAAGGTGTTCTCCGGTCCCGCGAACGATCCGGGTGGCCGCGTCGCCGTTCTGCGCCTGCCGAACGGCGCGTCGCTGACGCGCAAGCAGATCGACGACCTCGGCCCGTACGTGGCGAAGTACGGCGCGAAGGGCCTCGCGTGGATCCGCGTCGACGATCGCGCGAAGGGCCGCGAGGGCCTCACCTCGCCGATCGTGAAGTTCCTGGACGAAGCGGCGCTCGACGGCATCTTCGCCGCCACGGGCGCGCAGACCGGCGACGTGCTGTTCTTCGGCGCTGGCCCGCACAAGATCGTTTCCGACTTCATGGGCGCGCTGCGCCTGAAGGTCGCGAAGGACATGGGCCTGGTCGGCGACGGCTGGAAGCCGCTGTGGGTGGTCGACTTCCCGATGTTCGAGTACGACGCGGCCGAGAAGCGCTACGTCGCGCTCCACCATCCGTTCACCGCGCCCGCCGTCGACGACGTCGCGCAGCTCGTGGCGGATCCGGCGAACTCGGTGTCGCGCGGCTACGACATGGTGCTGAACGGCAACGAGATCGGCGGCGGCTCGATCCGCATACACCGCCCCGACCTGCAGAGCGCGGTCTTCGACCTGCTCGGCATCGGCGCCGAGGAAGCACAGGCGAAGTTCGGCTTCCTGCTGGAGGCGCTGCGCTATGGCGCGCCGCCGCACGGCGGCATCGCGTTCGGCATCGACCGCATCGCGGCGCTCATGGTGGGCACGGAGTCGATCCGCGACGTGATCGCGTTCCCGAAGACGGCGAGCGCGTCCGACCTGATGACGGACGCACCTTCGAAGGTGCCCGAAGCGCAGCTGCAGGAGCTTTCGGTGCGCGTCGTGCCGAAGCCCGAGAAGAAGGCATGAACGCCGGCGCGCCCGCGAACCGATGGTCGCGGCGCGCGCAGTTGCTGGCGCTGTTCGCGTTCGCGCTCCTGCTCCGCTGGCATTACGTCGCGACCGCCGAGCCGGTCGTCGCGCTCAGCGGCGACGAGCAGATGTTCGCGAACTACGCGTTCAACGTGGTCAACCGCGGCGTCTATACGCAAGCGGCCGCGAGCGCGCCCGCGGTTCCCGATTCCTATCGCAGCCCCGGCGTGCCGATGCTCGTCGCCGCCAGCCTGAAGCTCGCGGGGCCGGCCTGGCACGATGCGCTCACGCGGCTGTTCGCGCTGTTCGGCGCGGCGACCGCGGTGCTGTTCGTATTGATCGCGCAACGCTGGCTGCCGTGGCGATGGGCGATGGGCGTGGGCGTTGGCGTGGCGGTCTGGCCGCACGGCATCGTGCTGGCCGACCACGCGCTCGTCGAGGTGCCCTACGCATTGCTGCTCGCGGTTTCCGTGCTGCTCGCCGGGCGCGTGCGCGAGCGCTTTTCGTGGCCGGCGCTCGTCGGCTCGGGGCTGGCGATGGCGGCCGCCGTGATCACGCAGCCGCTCGCAGGCGTCATGGTGCCCGCGGTCGCGCTGTACGCCGCGCGCTCGTGGCGACCCGCCGTCGTGTTCCTCGTTGCCGCGCTCTCGCTGCCGCTCGCGTGGTCGGCCCGCGACACGTCGAGTGCCGAGGGCCGCACCAGCTCGGGCCGCGCGCTCAACAACCTCGTGCTCGGCTCGTGGCCGAACTACCACGACGACTGGCGCGCCGCGCACGCGCAGCGCGACCCGGAGGCGATCGCGCGCTACGCGCTCATCGCCGACGAGGTGAAGCGCGTCCACACGGATCGCGCCGCGGTGTTCGCGGCGATGCGCGCGCGGTTCGCGGCCGACCCGCTCGGCATGGTTGCGTGGTACGCGCTGCGCAAGCCGTGGGCGCTCTGGGACTGGAGCTTCGTGATCGGGCAGGGCGACCTGCAGGTCTATGCGCTGCAGCGTTCGCCGTACCACGAGGAGCCGGCATACCGGTTGATGGCCTCGCTCGCGCGCGCGATGAACCCGATGATCTTCGCGCTGGCGCTCGCCGCGCTGCCGCTCGCGTGGCTGCGCCGCCGCGACCCGGGCGGTGCCCACCTCATGGCGGCCGCGGCGCTCGTGGTGCTCGTGACGCTCACGCATGTGATCGGCGACGCCGAGCCGCGCTATTCCGTGGCGCTGCGCGGCTACGAGATCGCGCTGGCGCTGACCGCTGCGCGCGAAATCGCATTGCGGCTGGCCGCTGCACGGGCCCGGTCGCTCGCCGCACAGCAGGCGTGATGGCCGCGCGGGAGAACGTCGTCCTCGTCCACGGGCTGTGGATGCGCGCGCTCGCGATGGGCGCGCTCGCACGCCGGCTGCGCGACGCCGGTTATGCCGTTTCGACTTTCGACTACGCGAGCGTGGCCCGCGGTCCGCAACCGGCGCGCCAGCGCCTGGCCGACCGGATCGAGCGCCTCGGCGGTCGCGTGCACCTGGTCGGCCACAGCCTCGGCGGCCTCGTCGCGCTCGAGACGCTGCGCGAGGTCGAAGCGCACGACGGACACGTGGTGTGCCTGGGCTCGCCGCTGCGCGGCTCGGCCGCGGCGCGTCGCATCGGCGCCTGGCCGATCGGCCGCGCGCTCGTCGGGCACAGCCTCGACCTGCTGCACGAAGGCGTGGCCGGTTGGCACGGACGCATCCCGGTCGGCGTCATCGCGGGTGCGGCGCCGTACGGCCTCGGCATGCTGCTCGGCCAGTTCGGCGAGCCCAACGACGGCACCGTCGCGGTGTCCGAAACCCGGCTCGACGGCATCGCCGACCATCTCGTCGTGCCGTCCACGCACACGGGCCTCATCTACAACGACGCCGTCGCGAAACAGGCCGCGCACTTCCTCGCGCACGGTGCGTTCGCCAAAGGCTGGTAGAATTCGCGGGATTTCCAGCGCGCCAGCCACGCACTTGCATTGAACGCGAGCCCCGCCGCCACCGCCAAGAGCGTGCGCATCCTCGGCATCGACCCGGGCTCGCGACGCACCGGCGTCGGACTCATCGACGTCGCGCCGGACGGTCGGATCCTCCACGTCTTCCATGGCGCGCTCGAAATGGACGTCGAAGCCGACAATTTTTCACGGCGTTTGAAGCAGATCTTCGAGGAGCTCGGCGCCATCATCGCGCGCTGGCGACCTCAGGAGGTCGCGATCGAGCGCGTGTTCATGTCGAAGAACGCCGATTCGGCGCTGAAGCTGGGCCAGGCACGCGGCGCCGCGATCTGCGCCGTGGTGTCGCAGCAGCTCGATGTTGCCGAGTACGCGCCGAGCGAGATCAAGCAGGCCGTCGTGGGCACCGGCGGCGCCGACAAGACCCAGGTACAGCACATGGTGGGCGTTCTGCTCGCGATCCCCGGCAAGCTGCAGGCCGATGCCGCCGACGCGCTCGCCGTCGCGATGGCGCACGCGCACACGCGTGCCACCGTGCAGCGCATCGGCATCCCGTGCGCGCTCTGGAGGCGGCGATGATCGGCCGCCTGTCCGGCACGCTGGTCGCGAAGCACCCGCCGGGCCTGATGATCGACGTGGGCGGCGTGGGCTACGAGCTCGAGGCGCCGATGTCGACGTTCTACGAGCTGCCCGAGGCCGGCAAGCCGGTCGTGCTTTTCACGCACTACGCGGTGAAGGAAGACGCGGTCGCGCTGTACGGCTTCCATCGCGAGTCCGAGCGCCTGCTGTTCCGCACGCTGCTGAAGGTCTCCGGCATCGGCGCGAAGACCGCGCTCGCGATCCTCTCGGGCGCTTCGGTCGACGAGTTCGCGCGGCTCGTGCAGGTCGGCGACGTCGCCGCGCTCGTGCGCATCCCGGGCATCGGCAAGAAGACCGCGGAGCGCATCGTCGTCGAGCTGCGCGACCGCGTCGACGCCATGGCCGTGCCGACGCTCGCGGGCGGCGCGGGCCGAGCCGCGCCCCTCGACCCGGTCGGCGA
>CALKUS010000187.1 GCA_937996755.1 uncultured Pseudomonadota bacterium
AGCGCATCGCGAAGCGCTACGGCGGCATCCACCTCAAGACGAAGGTCGCGAAGGTGGTGGCGCACAAGGACGGCCTCGAAGCGACGTTCGAAGGCGAGAAGGCACCGGAGCCGCAGAAATACGACGCCGTGCTGTGCGCAGTGGGCCGCGCGCCCAACGGCAAGAAGATCAACGCGGAAGCGGCGGGCGTGGCCGTCGACCAACGCGGCTTCATCGCGGTCGACCGCCAGATGCGCACGAACGTGCCGCACATCTTCGCGATCGGCGACATCGTGGGCAACCCGATGCTCGCGCATAAGGCGACCCACGAGGCGAAGGTCGCGGCGGAAGTTTGCGCCGGCCAGAAGAGCGAGTTCGTCGCGCGCGTGATCCCGAGCGTCGCCTACACCGATCCCGAAGTGAGCTGGGTCGGCGTCACCGAAGCCGAGGCGAAGGCGAAGGGGATCGCGGTCGGCGTCGGCAAGTTCCCGTGGGCCGCGTCGGGCCGCGCGATCGGCGTCGATCGCACGGAAGGCTTCACGAAGCTGATCTTCGACGAGCACTCGCACAAGGTGATCGGCGCCGGCATCGTCGGCGTGAACGCCGGCGAGCTCATCGCCGAGCTCGGCCTGGCGATCGAGCTGGGCTGCGACGCGGCCGACATCGGCCTCACGATCCATCCGCACCCGACCCTGTCGGAGTCGGTCGGGATGGCGGCCGAGGTGTACGAAGGCACGATCACCGACCTCTACATCCCGAAGAAGAAGTAGCGGCGGCCGGCCCGGCCTGGGCCGGGCAATTTGCGCGGACACCGCCGCTCGTCGGCTCGCCGCGGTCGCGAGACGCGGGAGGCTGCGGGACGGCCTTTCTCGCGGGAACCCGTCGCCAGACGGATTTTGGTCGATCGCAAAAAGATGTTATGAGAGGGGTTGGGCGGCGCTTGGCGCGTCCGTGCTCATTCTCCGAGGGAACCCCGATGAATTTCGCCAGAACTGCAACAACCCTGTTGTTCGTTTGCGCGTGCGCCGCCGCGCCATCGTTCGCTGCGACCACCGGGCAGCCGACCGAGCGGACGTACGTGACCGTCGACGCGCAAGGCGCGATCGTCGCGCTGAATCGCGCGTCCGGCAAGTCGCGCCCGCTGACCGCCGAAGAGACCGCGCGTCTCGCCGAAGGCATCCGCCAGCTGGTCAACCAGTCCACCGACGGCCTCGTGCAGATCCAGCACGACGACGGCTCGGTCTCGATGGACCTGCAGGGCCGCTTCCAGGACGTGATCCTGGCGCGGAAGAACGCCGACGGCTCGGTCGAACAGGTGTGCGTCGACAACCCGCTCGACGCCGCGCTGTTCTTCGAGATCGACCCGGCGCTCGTCGGTGCCGCGACCGCCGCAGCCAGCCGCGCGGCCGCCCAGCCGCCGATCCAGTGACGCGAAAGGACCAACGACCATGAAGAAGATTCTTTCGCACAAGCGCGCGCTCGCCGCGCTGCCGCTGCTCGGCGCGATCGTCGCGGCGCCGTCCGCGCAGGCCGCCGCCACCATCGTCATTCTCAACAACGACGCTGCGGGCGTCGGCTTCAACGACACCACGCCCGTCGCCCCCGTGGGCGGCAACCTCGGCGTGACGCTCGGCCAGCAGCGCCTCAATGCCTTCCAGGCCGCCGCCGCGAAGTGGGGCGCGACGCTGGACAGCGCCGTGACGATCACGATCCGCGCGCAGTGGACCGCGCTCACCTGCACGAGCACCTCCGCCGTGCTCGGCTCGGCCGGCGCGATCGGCATCTTCCGCGACTTCGCGGGCGCGCCGTTCGCGAGCACCTGGTACAACGAATCGCTGACCGGCAAGATCCTCGGCGCCGATCCGAATGCGGCGCAGCCCGAAATCAACGCGAACTTCAACGTCAACCTCGGCCAGCCGGGCTGCCTCGACGCGACGCCGTTCTACCTCGGCCTCGACAACAACCACGGCACCGGCATCGACCTCGTGACCGTGCTCACGCACGAGTTCAGCCACGGCCTCGGCTTCCAGACGTTCACGAACGCCTCGACCGGCGCGCCGAACAGCGGCTTCATCTCGATCTACGACCGCTTCCTGATGGACCTCTCGTCGGGCAAGAGCTGGGTGCAGATGACGAACGCGGAGCGCGCAGCGTCGGCGCTCAACTCGCGCAAGCTCGCGTGGAACGGTCCGCGCGTGATCGCCGACCTGCCGTCGGTGCTGTCGTTCGGCATCCCGTCGTTCGTGGTCAACACGCCGGCGCTCGTCGCTGGCCGCTACGACTCGGGTAACGCCGCGTTCGGTCCGCCGCTCACGACCACGCCGCTGCCCGGCACGCTGAAGCTCGCGAACGACGGCACCGGCACGCTGACCGACGGCTGCGAAGCGTTCCCCGCCGGGTTCTTCACCGGCCAGATCGCCGTGATGGATCGCGGCACCTGCAGCTTCAAGACGAAGACGCTGAACGCGCAGAACGCGGGCGCGATCGCCTCGGTGATCGTGAACAACGCCGGTAGCCCGGCGCCGGCGCTCGGCGACGACCCGACCATCGTCACGCCGATCACCATCCCGACCGTGTCGCTGGCGCAGGCCGACGGCGCCGCGATCGTCGCGCAGATCGGTTCGGGCGTGACCGTCACGATCGCGCTCGACAACGCCACGCGTGCGGGCGCGGACGGCTTCGGCAAGGGCCTGATGTTCACGCCGAACCCGTTCCAGTCCGGCTCGTCCGTGTCGCACTGGGACCAGCTCGCCACGCCGAACCTGCTGATGGAGCCGGCGATCAACGCCGACCTCACGCACGAGGTGACGCCGCCGAACGACCTCACGTTCTCGCAGCTGCGCGACATCGGCTGGGTGGGATCGGTCCTCCCGACGACGCTTGCGCGTACGTCCGGCGACCTGCAGAACACGGCGCTCGGCGCACCGTTCCCGCAGCCGATCTCGGTGTCCGCGACGCCGGGTGCGGCGGGCATCACCGTCACCTGGACCGTCGTGCCGAATGCCGGTGCGGGTGCCACGTTCCCGAGCACCGGCGGCAATAGCGCCGTGTCGCTCACCGACGCGTCCGGCAATGCCACCGCGCCCGCACTCGTCGCGAACTCCACGCCGGGCACCTTCACGCTGAACGCAACCGTTCCCGGCGCCGGCACCACGGCGTTCACGCTGCAGAACGATCCGCCGCCGGTCGCGGGCAGCGCCTGCCTGGTCGACACCTCGCAGGCCGATTTCGCGGCAGGCATCGCGACGAACACCGACGTCACGGCCAGCCCGGGCGACGTCGTGCTGCTCAATCCGGCCAACCTCGACCAGCAGAACCTGTCGCTGAGCAACAACGGCAACGGCATCAACAACGTGAACTGGGCGGGCCAGACGTTCGTGCCGGCGCTGACCGGACAGCTCTCGCGCGTGGACCTGAGCCTGTTCTGTTCGGGCTGCACCGGGACCGCGCCGAGCATCACCGTCTCGGTCCGCGCCACCGACGGCAGTGGCCTGCCGACGGGCGCCGATCTCGCGGCCGTGACGTTCACGACCAGCACCAGCGGCGCGGCCAGCTTCTTCACGGCCACATTCCCGACGCCCGCCCCGGTGACCGCCGGCACGCAGTACGCGATCGTCGTCCGCAACGCGACGAACCCGTCCGTGGGCACGAACGCGCTCACGCGCAGCACCGACAACACGGCGTACGCCCCCGGGCAACGCGTGACGTCGGCCAACAGCGGCGGGACGTGGATCGCGGCGACGACGCCGTCGGACCTCGGATTCGTCACGTTCGTCCAGACCGGCAACGCGCCGAGCGGCGATTTCGTATCGCGCCGCAAGGACGCGAACCCGCTGACCACCACCACCTGGGACACGCTGACGTTCAACGCCAGCGCGCCGGCCGGCACCACGTTGCAGTTCCAGGCGGCGGCGAGCAACAGCCTGGCCGGCCCGTTCAACTTCGTGGGCCCCGACGGCACGGCCGCGACGTTCTTCGCCAGCGGCGCCTCGCTGGCGCAGTTCAACGGCAACCGCTACCTGAAGACGAAGACGCTGATGACGACGACCAGCGGCGCGCTGACGCCGGTCCTGAACGACCTCACCGTCTGCTACACGAACCTCGCGCCGGTCGACGCGATGTTCAGCAACGGCTTCGAATGAGCGCACCGCAAGCGTCGTAACCACGAAGGCCCGGGGCGAAAGCCCCGGGCCTTTTTCATTGCGGCCGGGCGCGCTCGAAGCTGGATCGCGCGCGGCCGAGCCGATGCCATCGGGCATCGGCTGCGCGCGATCCGGTGAGGCATGGATGCCGAACGGATTGACTGCAGGGACGCGAGCGATATCGTTGCTCGAGGCCGTC
>CALKUS010000188.1 GCA_937996755.1 uncultured Pseudomonadota bacterium
GCGGCGTCTGGTACCACGTCGACGGCGGCGCGCACGAATCGCTGGCGTTCTGCCAGAGGAACCACAGCAGGCCCAGGAGGAGCAGCAGCTCGCCCATGACTGCGCCCGCGATCATCGCGACGATGTGGGAAGGCGGCTGTTGCCGGCGGGGCGTCGTCATGCCCCGACGGTAGCAGGCGCGCTAGCCGCCCGGAATCACCGGCGGCACATACGGCAGCGTGTACGCGAGCGCCCAGAGCAGGAACAGCACCAGCGGCAGGTGCACGAGCAGCTGCAGGAACGTGAAGCCGACGATGTCGCGCGCCTTCAGGCCCAGCACGCCGAGCAGCGGCAGCATCCAGAACGGATTGACGAGATTCGGCAACGCTTCGGCCGCGTTGTACACCTGCACCGACCAGCCGAGGTGCACGCGCAGCTCGTTCGCGGCCTGCATCACGTACGGCGCCTCGAGCAGCCACTTGCCGCCGCCGGAAGGGATGAAGAAGCCGAGGATTGCCGAGTACGCGCCGATCACTACCGGGAACGAGCCCTGCGACGAGACGTGCACGAAGAACTCGGCGATCCGGTGCGAGAGCGAGATGCCGTTCGCGTCCGTCGCCTGCGTCATGACCGCCGCGATCGCGCCGTAGAACGGGAACTGGATCAGCACGCCGCCGGTCGCGGGCACCGCCTTCGACACCGCGGCGAGGAATCGCTTCGGCCGCCAGTGCAGCAGCAGGCCGAGCATGATGAACAGGAAGTTGTAGGTGTTCAGGTTGGAGATCGCGACCATCCAGTCCTGCTTCGCGAACTCGGTCCAGATCCAGCCCAACGCGAGCAGGAACAGCAGCACGGTGAGGATCGGTGTGTGCTCGAGCCACTCGCCGGGCTGCTTCGGGGGATCGACGACGATCGCATCGCCGCCGGACACGTCCACGCCCATGTCCTCCGCCGTCCTCGCGGTGTCGCGGCCGGGCGCGGACCAGACCGCGATCACCCACGACACGGCGATCAGCACGACCGTGATCACGATCGACTGCCAGAGGAAGATGGTCTGCGAGAACGGGATGACGCCCGTGATCGGCAGCAGCGACTGCGGCAGGCTCGACGCGTTCGCCTGCAACTGCGCGGCCGACGACGACAGGCCCATCGCCCAGGTCGCACCGAGGCCGAGGTATGCGGCCGCCGCGGCCGCGCGATAGTCCATCTTCAGCTCGCGGCGTTCGGCGAGCGCGCGCACCAGCAGCCCGCCGAAGATCAGGCTCAGGCCCCAGTTGAGCAGCGACGCGAGCATGCTGACGATCGCGACGAGCCCGACGGCCCGCGCACCGGTCGCAGGGACCTTCGCGAGGCGATGGATCAGGCGCGACGCCGGCGGGCTGGTGGCGACGACGTAGCCGCCGATCGCGACGAACGCCATCTGCATCGTGAACGTGATGAGGCTCCAGAAGCCGCCGCCGAACGCGATGCTCACCGACATCGGCGTCGCGCCGTTGATCATCGCGGCGGCGGCGACGACCACCACGGCGATCGCGACGAACACGAATGCATCGGGGAACCACTTCTCCGCCCACGCCGTGAACGCCACGGCAACGCGGGCCATCGCACCATCGCCGGCGGGTCGCGGTTCCATCACGCCATGATGCTGACGCCGCCGTCGACGTACAAGGTATTGCCGGTGATGCGGCGCGCATACGGCGTGGCGAGGTATGCGCAGGCAAAGCCCACGTCCATGATGTCCACGAGCTCGCCGACGGGCGCACGCTGCACTGCTTCGTTCAGCAGCAGGTCGAAGTCCTTCAGGCCGGACGCCGCGCGCGTCTTCAGCGGCCCGGGCGAGATGGGGTGCACGCGGATGCCCTGCGGCCCGAGCTCGTGCGCGAGGTAGCGACAGCACGCCTCGAGCGCCGCCTTCACCGGCCCCATGAGGTTGTAGCTCGGCACGACCTTCTGCGCCCCGTGGTAGCTCATCGCGAACAGGCTGCCGCCGTCCTTCATCAACGGCGCCGCGAGCTTCGCCATGCGCACGAAGGAGTGGCAGGAGATGTCCATCGCCTTCGCGAAGCCGTCGGCAGAGCTCCTCAACAGGCCGCCCTGCAGGTCTTCCTTCGGCGCCCACGCGATCGAGTGCACGAGGATGTCGAGCGCACCCCACTCGCGCGAAATGCGTTCGAACACCGCCTCGAGCTCGCCTGGTTGCGCGACGTCCAGCGGCGCGAAGATCGGCGCCGCGAGCTGCAGCGCAAGCGGCTCGACGTGCTTCTTCGCCTTCTCGTTCAGGTAGGTGACGGCGACTTCGGCGCCGAGCTCGTGGAACGCCTTCGCGCAGCCCCACGCAATGGAGTGCTCGTTCGCGATGCCGACGACGAGCGCCTTGCGCCCGGACAGCACCCGGCTCAGGACGGGCGTGGTCATGGATGGCGCCTCCTTCAGGATGCCGCGAGCACGTCGCGCGTGCGCCGCGCGATCATGAGCTCTTCATTCGTCGGCACGACGTACGCCGCGACGCGACTGCCGGGCGCGCTGATGCGCTGCGCGCCGGCGGCGTTCGCGGGGGCGTCGAGCTCCACGCCGAGCCAACCTGCGTCGCGCAGCACGCGCGCGCGGATCTCCGCCGAGTTCTCGCCGATACCGGCCGTGAACACGATCGCATCCACGCCGCCGAGCGCCGCGGCGAGCGAGCCCATTTCGCGGCGGATGCGGTAGCAGTAGAGATCGACGGCGAGCTTCGCGCGGGGCGCGTCGGAAGCGAGCAGCGTGCGCATGTCGCTGGCAACGCCCGAAACGCCGAGCAGGCCCGATTCCGTATACACGAGCTTCTCGATCGCGCGCGCGTCCATGCCGCGCTGGTCCATCAGGTACAGGATCACGCCCGGGTCGACGTTGCCGCAGCGCGTGCCCATCGGCAGGCCGTCGACGGCCGTGAACCCCATCGTGCTTGCGATGCTGCGGCCGCCCTCGAGCGCGCACATCGACGCGCCGTTGCCGAGGTGCAGCACGATCGTGCGGCCGTTCGCCGCGCGCGCGTCGAGCTGCGGCAGCACCGAGGCGATGTATTCGTAGGAGAGCCCATGGAAGCCGTAGCGTCGCACGCCCTGCTCGTGCAGCTCGTATGGCAGCGCGAACATCTGCGCGAGCTCGGGATTGCTGCGATGCGCGGCCGTGTCGAAGCACGCCACCTGCGGCAGCGCGGGCTGGAGCTCGAGCAGCAGCCTGATCGGCGCGAGGTTGTGCGGCTGGTGCAGCGGCGCGAGCGGCACGAACTGCTCGAGCACCGCGAGCACCTGCGCGTCGACGCGAACGGGAGCGGAATACTGCATGCCGCCGTGCACGACGCGGTGGCCGACGGCCGCGATCGGCGTGTCGCCGAGCCTGCTGCGCACGAACGGCACGAGGTGTTCCAGCGCACCGGCGTGGCCGAGCTGCGTGCCCGCGGGCCATGCATGCTCGCCGGCAGGCTTGCCGTCCGCATCCTTTGCCTTGAAGCGCGGCGCGGTCTGCAAGGCCTCCACCTGGCCGCGCACGCCGGCGACGAGTTCGGTGGGGGCGCCCTTCAGGGCGGGAACGTCCGATTCGCGTCCTGAACGGCGCTCCCACAGGAATACGCTGAACTTGAGGCTCGAAGAGCCCGCGTTGAGGACGACGATCGCGCCGTCCACGGGCCTAGACGATCTTCTTCGCGAGCTGCTTGCGCCGCCATTCGGCGACGAGCGACGCGACCGCGCACGACGCGAGTCGCGATTCGACCGAGTCGGCGCGGCTGGTGAGCACGATCGGCACGCGCGCGCCGAGCACGATGCCGGCGGCATCGGCGTCGGCCAGGAACGTGAGCGCCTTCGCGAGCATGTTGCCCGCTTCGAGGTCGGGCGCGACGAGCACGTTCGCGCGGCCGGCGACGGGCGAATCGATGTTCTTGATCCGCGCCGCTTCCATGTTGATCGCGTTGTCGAGCGCGAGCGGGCCGTCGAGGATCGCGCCGGTGATCTGGCCGCGGTCGGCCATCTTGCAGAGCGCCGCGGCATCGATGGTCGAAGGCACGTCCGGGTTGACCGTCTCCATGGCGGAGACGATCGCGACCCGAACCTCGGGCAGGCCCAATGCGTCGGCGAGGTCCACCGCGTTCTGGACGATGTCCTTCTTGCACGTGAGGTCGGGCGCGATGTTGACGGCCGCGTCGGTGACGATGAGCGGCTCGTCGTAGCTGGGCACGTCCATCACGAAGCAGTGGCTGATGCGCCGCGACGTGCGCAGGCCGCCCTCGCGCGAGACCACCGCAGCGAGCAGCTCGTCCGAATGCAGCGCGCCCTTCATCAGGCACTCGGCCCGCCCGGCCTTGACCACCTGCACGGCGACGGCGGCAGCGTCGTGCGAATGCTCGGCGTCGACCAGCTCGATGCCGTCGAGCGAACGCCCCGCCTGGTCGGCTGCGGCGCGGATGCGCGCGAGCGGACCGACGAGGATCGGCTTGACCAGGCCCAGGTCCGCCGCGTCGAGCGCACCGAGCAGCGAGAATGCGTCGCACGGATGAGCGACCGCCGTCGTCACGGGCGGCAGCGCCCGGGCTCGCGCGAGCAGCCGCTGGTAGCGCCGGTGGTCGTTCAGTTCCATCGCAGCTCCTGTGTCCTGTGGGAGCGGCGTCAGCCGCGATCCTTTGATCTGGTCTGGAAGGATCGCGGCTGACGCCGCTCCCACAATCCCACCATCAAGCCTTCGTGCGCTTCGCCTTCTTCTTCGCCATGGCCTTCTTTGGTGCAGCCGCCTTCGCGCGCACCACCACCTTCGGCTGCGCCGCGCCCTTCGCCCCGAGCACGGTGGCGATCTTCGCGAGCATCGCCAATTGTTCCTTCGTGAGGTCGAACTCGACGCGGTCGTCGTCCGTGACCTTGTCGATCAACTGCAGCAGGCGCTCGCGGTCCTTCGGCGCGCGCACGAGCTCCGGTAGCGTCTCCAGCGCACGCTGCGGCTCGTGGCGCACCATCACTTCCTGCTCGCCACGCGTACGACGCGACGCTTCCGGCGATTGCCGCGGCAGCAGCTCGGCGTAGTCCTCCAGCAGATCGGCCTTCAGCTCCAGCGACGCGAGCGGCAGCGGCTTGCCCTTCTGCGCGACGAGGTACGCGACGCGGTGCACGGCCTCGGGATAGCCGCCGCGGTCGATGCGGTGCAGCGTCTCCTGGATGATCGACGATTCGCTCGGGTCGACCTCGAACGGCTGCTCGGGCGCCGGCTTGTCTTCCATGCCGGTCGCGAACATCGTGCCGTACACGCTGAAGAACATCGATTCACTGACGGCGTCGCGCATCGCACGGTAATAGTCGAGCGACGCACTGGCGATGTCGGACAGCGCCCGCTCCACCTTGCGCGTCGGCGCGTCGGCCGCCACCGCCTTGCGGTTCGCCTTCACCACGCTGGCGGCCGGGCCCATCCACCACGCGAACGGATTGATGTCCGACAGCATCCAGCGCTGCGAGCGCAGCGGGTGGAAGCGGCGCTGCCATTCCGCGCTCGTTTCCGAGCCGAGCGGCTGCAGCCACGGCTTCACGAACAGGTCGTACGCGTTCTGGTTGAACTCGGACACCTTCGCGACCGCCTCGAAGGGCTTCTCGTCGACGCGCTTGAAGCGGTTGATGCGCTTCACGAGCTCCTCGAGCGAGTGCTCGCGGAAGCTCACCTCGTATTCCACCTCGCCCTTCTTCCCGGGCTTCTCCGAGATCTCCATCGCGTACAGGCCCGGCGCCAGCGCCTCGATCGAGCGCAGCACGTGCACGATCTGCGTGTGCTCGCGCTTCGCCACCTTGCCGGAGACGAAGATGCCGAGGTGGCCGATGTCCTCGTGCAGCAGGCCCACGATCACCTGGCCGCGCGCCTTGATCTCGTCGGTGGACTTGTAGACGTCGGCCACCCAGTTGAACGCCTGCTGCGGCGGCGTGATGTTGTCGCCCATCGACGCGAACAGGATGATGGGCACCTTGATCTCGCGCAGGTCGAACATCGCGCGACCGCCCGAGTGCTTGTCCTTGAACAGCTTGTTGCCGACGAAGAGGTTCTGCGTGATCCACTCGATCTCTTCGCGGTTCATCAGGTAGAAGCCGCCCCACCAGCGCTCGAACTCGAGGAAGCGCTGCGGCTCCGAGTCCACGTTCGAGAACAGGTGGTAGGGCTTGTCCCAGAGCGTGTTCGCGGGATTGAGGTTCTCGAAATTCTGCACGAGGTGCGCGGCGTCGAACGTGCCCGCGCCGAGATCGGAGGCCAGCGACGCGAGCCACGAGCCGCCGAGCAGGCCGCCCGCGTAGCGCATCGGGTTGTCGCCCTCGCCGTCGCTCCACGCGCCGCCCCAGTAGGACATGGGGGCGCCGTTGATGACGATCGGGCCGGTGTCGTCGGGACTCGCGGCGGCGAGCATCATCGCGGCCCAGCCACCCTGGCAGTTGCCGACGATCGCCGGCTTCGGCGACTTCGGGTGCAGGCGACGCACGCGGCGCACGAACTCGCGTTCCGCCTCACAGACGTCGAGCAGCGTCTGCTTCGGTTCAGGCTTGGGGAAGAAGATGACGAAGTAGACGGGATGGCCCGCGCGCAGTGCGACGCCCACCTGCGAGTCGTCCTTGAAGCCGCCGATGCCCGGGCCGTGGCCCGCACGCGGATCGATGATCACGTACGGGCGGCTCTCGGCGTCGATCTTCACGCCGGCCGGCGGCACGATGCGCACGAGCGCGTAGTTCACCGGTTTCGGGAACGTGCGCGCGTCGGCGAGCATCTCGTATTCGAAGTGGAGCACGGGCGGCTGCCCTTCGCGCACGTGCTCGAGGTACTGGTTGCCGCGCTGGCGCAACG